>DUVX01000169.1 GCA_012840855.1 Bacillota bacterium
CAAAGGTCGGTAAAGAAAGAGATCGCCGGCCTGGAAAAAGAACATAAAAAAGCTGAAGCCAGGCTCGATCAGCTCTATTGCGAGCACCCCCACGACTGCCGTTCTCGCGATCTGAGTCATATCGGGCATGAGGAGGGCGACGCGATCGATATGCTTCTTCACCACACTGACCCTTTGGACCCGGGGCGGCTGGGCTATAAAATAACTCACAACTTTTATGTTGTGTTCTGGATCGCCATCGCTGTCGGTCTTGTTTCAGGCATTCTCGGGCTGATGCAGGTGGATCTGAACCGGTTCCCCGGGTTGTCCGGCGCTATCACCCTGGTCGGGGGAGCGGGTACGCTGATCGTGCTTTTGTATATGCTGTTTGCAAAAAGGTTTATCCAGGCTCAAACGCACGAAGATGCCGAGCACAAGCTCTTTTCATTGAGGGAAACCTTCATTCATAATGCCCAGGAGACCGCTTTTGTCGGCACCTGGGTTTTTGCCGCCTACCTGGTTTTTGAACTGGCGGCCTACTTTAGCGGCGGTGACAGGGCGATTGCGGCGCTTTTGGCTTCCACCGGTTTTGCTTCGGTTATGCTGGGGGTCCTGGTGGGAATCATACCGGGTTGCGGCCCCCAGGTGATTTTCGTATCTCTCTATCTTAAGGGGATGTTCCCCTTAGCGGCGCTGCTGGCCAATGCTGTTTCGCAGGACGGGGATGCCCTGTTCCCTTTAATTGCCATGGATCGCAAAGCTGCTTTCTGGGCTACCGTGGTGAATACTGCTGTTGCGGCGGTAGTCGGGGTAATCGCCTACCTCGTGGAGACGGGCCTGGGCTGATCCCCTCGCGGTGGTGGTAAAAACCAGGCAGTGGCTTTTTCCCCGGTCGTTGCAAATACTAAAGGTAAAGGGTTTGATCAGGTGCGCAACAGGTCTACTATTGCCGCAGGCGTAATTCTATTATTTTTCTTAGCGGTTCTTGCACAGTGGATTTTGCAGGGCAATGAAGGGGAGACAGCGCCCGAGGGGCAGCTTGCTGTTCATTTTATCGATGTGGGCCAGGGGGACGCCATATTTATCGAAACACCCCGGCAAAATATCCTCATCGACGGCGGTGAATGCGGCTCAGGCGTGGCCGGCTACTTGATCTCCCGGGGTGTGAGGAACCTCGATCTGGTCATCGGCACCCATCCCCATAGCGACCATATCGGGGGGCTCATCGAGGTTTTGCGGGAGATCAAGGTTAAAGAGGTGATCGATCCCGGGGTTGTCCATACCACCAAAACCTTCGAAGAGTACTTAACACTGATCGATGAGCAGGAGATTAAATTTACGGAAGGGCGCGCCGGTTTAAGCCGCGATCTGGGGGGCGGTGCCGCGATGCTGCTCTTGCATCCGGCTTCTCCATCATCTTCGCAGCTTAACAACGCTAGCATCACTGCCAGGGTAGATTTCGGGCGGGTCAGTTTTCTCTTTACCGGGGATATCGAGAGCGCCGCGGAGAGGGAGATTCTCGAAAGAGGCGGCAATCCCGCCGCCACGGTTTTAAAAGTGAGCCACCATGGCAGCAAGGATAGCACCACCCCGGAGTTTCTCGACGCCGTCAGGCCGGAAGTGGCGGTGATCATGTGCGGCAGCGGCAACAGCTACGGCCATCCGCACCAGGAGACGCTGGAAAAACTATCCCGTGCCGGTGTAGAGATCTACCGGACCGATCGGCAGGGCACCATTGTTGTTACTACTGATGGGGATGGCTATA
>DUVX01000170.1 GCA_012840855.1 Bacillota bacterium
ATCGCGAAATGAAGGAGTGGTCCGGCGGTTTTTGGCGCAATTTTTTCAGCCGCTATCCCGAGAGCAACCGCCTGCACAAGAAGATGCTGGCGGTGCGCCGGCTCTGGGCGGGACTTCCCGAGGGGGAAGGCCGCGACCGGGCGCAGCAGCTTCTCTGGGCGGGACAGTGCAACTGCGCATACTGGCATGGTGTCTTCGGCGGCCTCTACCTGAACTTCCTGCGCGCCGCTATATGGGAAAAACTCCTAGGAGCCGAGAAAGTGATCAACGAACAGCTGCACCGGCCGCCCTATCTGTCGGTGCAGCGCGGCGACTACCTTTTCAGCGGACGGGAGGAGCTCTATATCTCCACGGATCGCTTCGGCCTCCTCTTTTCGCCACGGCTGGGCGGCAGCCTCTGGGAGCTTTCCTGGCGGGAGGGGGCGGTTAATTTTTTAGATACTTTCACCCGCCGTCCCGAGCCCTATCACCAGGAATACCTCGATGAGGCGGCAGCGCCACCCGGGCCGGAAGAGCGGGTGACGTCAATCCATCACCGGCGGGCGGTCAAAGAGGAGGGCATTCTCGAGCGCCTCTTCTACGACCCCTATCCCCGTGGCGCTCTGATCGAGCATTTCTTCAGGGAGGAGAGCTCCCCCGGGGAATTTGAAAAGGGGGAAGGGTTGGAGCGCGGTTACCTGGCGCGGTCCGCTGGGACAGAGGTAGAAAGACTTCCGGCGAGGGGAGATCACCCCGGCGAAGGGGTGCGGGTGACCTTTCGCCGGGAAGGCGGCCTTGCCCAAGAACAGCCTGTGCAGATGGAGAAAACAGTGACCCTCTATGGGGGTGAAGATTCCTTGCAGGTGGATTACCACCTGCTCAACGAGAGGGAAGCGCCCGCTTCCTTCCATTTTGGGGTGGAGTTCAATCTGGCTTTTCTTTCGGGATCGGACGAAGAGCGTTACTACCTTATCCCCGGGCGTGAGCTCGAGGATCGCCTGCTGGGTTCCCGTGGCGCCGAAGAAGCGGTGAAGGAGATATCGCTCATCGATCGCCGGCGCGATCTCGCCCTCACCCTCTCCTGGAGCAAACCGGCGCTGCTGTGGCGGATGCCTGTGGAGACGATCTCCAATTCGGAGGACGGCCTGGAGCGATCTTACCAGCAGTCGCTGCTGCTGCCCCGGTGGAGGATCGAGCTGGACGGGGGCGGGAACTGGGCGGTGAGCCTGCAGCTGCAGGTTTCCCGGGTGGCTGGAAGCAAGCGACAGGCGCTCCTCGCCGGAAAAGGGGCGCAGTCATGAGCGAGCGGCCTCTCTATGTCGCTTTCGTCTGGAACCAGCACCAGCCCTTCTACCGCGACGGGGAGAGCGGCGAGCTGATCATGCCCTGGGTGCGGCTCCATGCTGCGAAGGATTATTATCAGATGGCGGCGATACTGGAGCGCTACCCGCAGATACACCAGACCTTCAACCTGACCCCCTCTCTGCTGGAGCAGCTCCAGTGCTACGGGGCTGGGGGGGTAGATTATTACCAGAAAGTAAACAAGCCCGCAGAGACGCTAAGCGGCCCCGAGCAGGATTACCTGCTCCACCACTACTTCGATATTCACTGGGATAAGGTGATCGGGCAGTATCCGCGTTACCGGGAACTCCTCGATCTCCAGGGCCGTACACGGGAGCCCGCTGCGACGGGCGCCGCCCGGGAGCGATTCCGTCCTGGGGATTACCGTGATCTGCAGGTCTGGTTTAACCTGTCCTGGATCGATCCAGAGATCCGCCACAGCGACCCTCTTCTGAGTGGGCTGGTGGAGAAGGGGCGCGGCTTTACCGAGGCGGAGCGCCGCCTGGTCATGGATCGCCAGGGTGATCTGATGGACGGGGTGATCCCCCTGCACCGCCGGCTACAGGAAAAGGGGCAGATCGAGTTGATGACCACGCCCTACTATCATCCCATCCTGCCGCTGCTCATCGACAGCTGTAGCGCCCTGCGGGCCTCCCCAGGGCTGCCGCTGCCGCGCCGCTTCCAGTACCCGCAGGATGCCTGCGCCCAGCTGGCACTGGCTGTGGAACAGTACCGCGAGCTCTTCGGCACCCGGCCGCGGGGCCTCTGGCCGTCGGAGATGGCGGTGAGCCCGGAAACGGTGGCGCTGATGACGGCCTACCGCTTCGATTGGTCCATCAGCGACGAGCAGATTCTGGCGCACTCGCTGAACAGCGAGATCATCCGGGACGGTTACGGCCATGTCCTGAACGGCGATCTGCTCTACCGCCCCTACCGTGTCCGCGGCGTCGGCGGGGAGATCGCCATGATTTTCCGCGATCACCATCTCTCCAACCGCATCGGGTTTGAGTACCAGAACTTCTCTCCTGAAGAGGCCGCCGCCGATCTGGTCCATCGCCTGCAGAAGATACGCGAGAATCTGGCCTGGTCCCCGGAAAACCACCTGGTGACCCTGTCGTTGGATGGGGAGAACGCCTGGGAGTGGTACCGCGGTGACAAGGGCCCTTTTTTGCACAGCCTCTATCAGCGCCTTAGCGAGGAGCCGCTCCTGCAGTGCTGTACCGTCAGCGAGTACCTGGCGCTTGATCCGCCGCAGCGGGTAATCGACCGCCTTTTCACCGGATCCTGGGTCGATCACAGCCTAACCCGCTGGATCGGCACCGAAAACAAGAATCTGCTCTGGGAGCACCTCCTGGAAGCGCGAGAAATGGTGGAGTGTTACCGCCGGGAAAGATCCCGGGACGATGAAAAGCTGAATAGGGCGCTGCGCTATATCTATATCGCCGAGGGCAGCGACTTTCCCTGGTGGATCGACAGCATGCCTTATCTTCATGCTGTTCCCTTTGAAGCCCTTTTTCGCAAACACCTCGCCGCCGTTTACCGCTCCCTAGACCGATCGCTGCCCGCCGGCCTTGAGCGCCCTCTGATCTATCCCCGTTCCGGTGAGGACGCTTACCGTGGCGATCCGCTCTCCGGGCCTCTCTCCATGGTCCCCGACGGCCCGGGTAGAGGGTAAAGCCCCCTTTACCTGTCGAATTCCTCCGATGAAAATTTTACTCCCTTCAAAGGGAGCGCATTCCAATTCGTTTTGTGATAATATCGGGGTACTATGAAGCAGGCGGGAGGTTGCTTTTGCTATGTACATGATTATTATCGGCGGCGGTGGGGTGGGGACGGA
>DUVX01000021.1 GCA_012840855.1 Bacillota bacterium
ACCGAAGGAAGGCGGAGGCGGATGAAACGGCGGCGACCATTGACAAGGATTCGGATGATAATAAGGGTGGCGGTGCTCTCCCTCTGTGCCCTCCTGGTACTCCTTGTCTCCATCTATATTTTCAAACCTGAGCTGTTGGCCTGGGCCGGCACGGAGCCGGTGGAGTCAGAGAAATTGAAGGAGCCGGAGGGTGAGGGAAAAGAGGCCGCAGTAGAGGATGGTCTTCTGTCGCCGTGGCGGTATCCAGACCCCGATGAAAGCGAGGAACTCGACGCCCCGCCGGAGGAGGTGCCGGATGAATCACCGGAAAGGCCGCTTGAGGCGGTAGACGGCAGCAACCTGCTGGCTCTGGTAACAAAGCAGACCACCCTGGGGCGCTATGCGCCCACCGATCTGGAGCCTATCCCCGCTGAGATTGTTCACCCTGACCGGCGGGGGAGCAAATATTACTTGAGGTGCGAGCCCCTGGGTCAGCTGAAAAAGATGTTTGCCGCCGCCGCCGAGGATGGGGTGCAGCTGACGGTGACCTCGGCCTACCGCAGCTACGACACGCAGGTGAGCACCTTTAATGACTGGGTCTCCCTGGACGGTGAGGAAGAAGCCCAAAGGTACAGCGCCCGCCCGGGTCAGTCGGAGCACCAGCTGGGGACGACCCTCGATTTCAATATCGATGTAACGGCCGGTGCAGAGCAGCATGCCTGGCTGGCGGACAATGCCCACCTTTACGGTTTTGCCATGAGCTATCCCGAAGGCGCCGAGGAGGTCACCGGCTACCGCTATGAGCCCTGGCACTATCGCTACATCGGTGTGGAAGCGGCGAAGGGGTGGAAAGCTTTGGGCCTGCCGCTATGTCTTTATCTGCAGCAGAAGCGATAGGTTAAACGATCGACCCTACGGAGCCGGTTCTTCCGGCTCGGTATCTCCATAGATATAATCGACAATGCCCAGGAAAATTGCCCGGGCAATTTTTTTTCGGAAGGATTTTTTCCCCAACAGCAGGCGATCGTCGGGGTTGGTGAGAAAGCCGATCTCGAGAAGGATGCCGGGCATATCGGTTTCGTTGAGGATAAAATAGGCGCTGCTTTCCTGGGGGTGCTGATGAACCAGCTGCCCCGCTTTGGCATCGGCGCTGAAGAGCGGGTTGATGTTTTTGTGGATCGCCATCGCCAGGGTTTTGCTTTCCGATTTTTCCGGGACGTAGAAGGCGATGGGCCCCCTGACGCTGCTATCGTAGATTGTGTTGATATGCAGGCTGATCAGAAGATGAGCCTGTGAGGCGTTGATCAGCCTGGCCCGGCCCCGAATATCGCGGCGGTGGCGGGCCATGCTGCCGTCGGGGAAATGATAGCTCAGCTCTTCATCGATCTCCCTGGTGATCATCACCCGGGCGCCGGCCTGCTCCAGCAGGCGGCGCAGCTCCAGACCGATCTCCAGGACGATCTCTTTTTCCAGCATTGTCGATTCAAAGTGCGCTCCCGAGTCGATGCCGCCGTGGCCGGGGTCAAGAGCTACGGTGGTCCCCTTCAGGGGGCTGCCGTAATAGAGCGCGACCGGGCCGCTGAGGGGGGAAGCAAGCGCTACAAAAGCCAGCAGGGGCAGCGCCAGTAGGGCCAGGGCCGGCCAGATAAAGGAAGGGAATACGATTACTTTTATCTTCCGGGGGAAGGGCATATTTCAGCGGGCCTCTTTTACATGATCTTTACCGGCAAAGGGGGGTATTTTCTCCCGGCGCCTTGCGTACCGCGGTTGCAATCATGCAACAAGAAGGGTAAAGTAAGCGGAAGAAGATCTGCCCCGATCATCTATATGCTTCAGGATGATCTGATATCCGGATAGTACATAAGTTATGGCAATTTAATTCATCCAGAAAGGAGCAGGTGGCAGGACCATGATCACAGTTACCGAAAAAGCTGCGGCACGGTTGGAAGAGATTATCGGGCAAGAGCACGGCAAAGAGTCAGCGGTTCGTCTTTACCTCAGCGGTGTAGGGTGAGGGGGACCCCGCCTGGGGCTGGCTCTGGAGGAGTCTATCGATGAACAGAAGGATCGGGTAGTAGAGGCGGCGGGCTTTAAATTTGTCTTTGAAAAGGATCTGGCGGCCATGGTGGAGGGAAGGGTGATCGATTATCGCACCGGTTTCTTCCGCAGGGGTTTTTCGATTACCCCGGCCGGATCGGGCCGCAGCTGCTAAAACAATATCAAGGGCGTTTTTAAGTAAATCTGGGGCGGGATATGGTCTCCCGCCCCTGTCTCGTTATTTCATCGCATTGAGATTGTTGTTTATCTCCAGGTCGAAGGTATCATGGAGCACCCGCACGGCCAGCTCACCGTATTTTGCCTCGATCACGCAGGAGAGGCGGATATCGGAGGTGCTGATCATCTGAATATTGATCCCCTCATCGGCCAGGGCCTGAAACATCCGGGCGGCCATGCCGGGGCAATTCTTGATTCCCAGGCCCACTGCCGAGACCTTGACGATATCGTCGTCGGTGGAAAGCTCCCGCGCGTCGATTTCGGGAATAACCCTCTCCACCAGCGTCTTCGCTTTGGAAAGGTCGGCCTTGGGTACAGTGAAAGTAAAATCGGTAAACCCATCGATGCTCGCGTTTTGGATAATCATATCCACATTGATATCGGCCTCCGCCAGCGGCGAAAGGATCTGGTAGGCTATGCCGGGTCGATCGGGTACCCGGATAACGGATAGTTTGGCTTCGTTATGACTCAGGATGATGCCGCTGATCACTGCGCTTTCCATATCTCTTTCTTCCTCCTCCACGATCCAGGTGCACCTCTCGCCGCCAAAAGATGACTTTATCAGCAGCGGCACCCTAAATTTACGGGCCAGCTCCACGGAGCGGATCTGCAGGATCTTCGCCCCCACGTCGGCCATCTCCAGCATCTCCCCATAGCTGATCCGGCGAAGGTGTCGGGCCTGCGGGCAGAGCGCCGGATCGGCAGTGTAGACGCCGTCCACATCGCTGTGAATCTCACAGCGATCGGCTTTTAGAGCTGCGGCCAGGGCAACCGCTGAGGTGTCGGAACCGCCCCGGCCCAGGGTGGTAATATCTCCGTTGGAGCTCACGCCCTGGAATCCGGCCACCACAGGGATAATATTTTGTTCCAGGGTTTTCTCCAGCTCGCCGGTGGAGAGCTCGATAATGCGCGCCCGCGTATGCTGTGCATCGGTTAACAGGGGCAGCTGCAGCCCCAGATAGGAACGGGCGGGAACTTCCATGCTCTGCAGAGTCATCGCCAGGAGAGCGGCGCTGACCTGCTCCCCGGTGGAAAGAAGAGCGTCTAGTTCGCGGCTCTGCTGGACAGCAGAGACCTCATCAGCTAGGTTCACCAGGCGGTCCGTCTCCCCACCCATGGCCGAGACGACGACGACAACGCGGTGGCCGTTATTTTTTGTTCCGGCGATAATCTTGGCCACGCGACGCAGGTGCTCCACCGAAGCCAGAGAGCTGCCGCCGAATTTTTGGACGATCAGTGCCATCAACAATCACGCACCTTTGCTAAGAGCGGTATTTGAGCGAATTGACTATTTCTTTTAGGTTAATGGTTTTATTCTCTCATAAGTGTGCCGGTGTGGCAAGGGGTGCGGCGACAGCGGGTAGCAGTTTTGATGGCGGTCTCAAAGTGCCGGGCCGGCGTGGCTAGTGATACCCCAGCCGGCCCGGGGTGTTACTAGCGGGCCAGCAGTTCGGTAAAAGCCTCCAACCTTGTCTGGATCGTCCCGGCGGGGGCGAAGCTGTAGTTGTCGTCGATGAGCAGCATGGGGAGGGCGGCCTCTTTCAGGTAGTCCCGCAGATCGGGATAATCGAACTTGTGAGGGTCGCAAAAAGAGATGATATAGCTGACGATCCCGTCCACATTGTATTCACGGGCTCTTTCGAGAATGTACTCGAAGCGCCCGCTACCCGGACCGCGGTCGGTGCGGGGGCACTGGAAATCGACGAAGTAGTGATCCTTCAGCCCTTCGTTCAGATCGCCGGAGAGATCGATATCTTTCTCGAAAAGACGGAAGCCGATGCAGGTGTCGTCGGCAACAACATCGCCGCCGGCCTCCTCGATCATCTGGTAGAAGGCGATATTGTCGAGGAGGCTGCCCCAGACCAGGATTCGGGGACGCGCCGGTCTGTCGGGCGCTCTCTTTTTCACTTCGGCGAGCGCCTCGGTGAGCAGCACATTGAAATCACCTGAAGGCAGCCATCCGCCGGCGAGGAGTAGGCTAAGCATCTCGCTGCCCTTGAGCAGCGGCGGGTTTTCCAGGCGGTACCGGTAGAGGTCGCGGATGAGAGCGCGGTTGCGGTTGGTCAGCGCGATCTCTTCGCGTAGCCTTTCGTCGGTAACCGCCTGTCCGGTAAATTGCTCCAGGCTTTCCTTGAAAAAATCGAGCTCGCGCTTGAAGAAGCGCCCCGCCCAGGGGGTAACCTGGTGCGGCACGTTGAAAAGGCGAGAGTAGGATAGGGGATGGTAGTAAGTCCAGATGCCGTAAAGGCGCTGGATCATATCGCAGCTGTGCGAGATGACCAGGCCGTCCATGAAGTCGAGGCGTCCTTTGAGCCCCTGGGTGAAAACATTGCGCACATAGGTGCAGCCGTAGGGCTCCATGTAGGCATCGGCTTCGGCGGTGGGTTCGCCGGGCCGGCCGGTAATGCGGTAGGGTATGGCCCCGGCGGCGCTGATTATTTCAGGTGGAGCAAAGCAGCAGAGATACCCGATCACCGGGCGGCCGCTTTGGCGCTTCAGATCCATGACCAGGGCCTCCGGTTGTGCGGCTATCGCCGCTGCCCGGTCTAATCCAGACTTCTTATGCATTCGTTGATCTCTCCTTACTATAGAATATGGCCCGGGAATATCTGCCGGCGCTCCCTACTTACCGGCCTGATTCCTGCCGGCTAGCGTTTCAATAAAGGCGTGGACCCTTGTCTTGATCTGGGCATCGGACCAGAGACGGGGATCGGCCATATCACTTTCAAAGATCAGGGAAGGCACTCCAATTTTGGCCAGGCGGTTCCTCGTATGAACCTCGCCGAAGGAGACGGCACGGCACGAGCGGGTCAGGTGCATCACCGCTCCATCGAGGTGGTACTGCTCCACCGCTTCGTCGAGCATATCGCTGCCGACGAAGCCGCCGAAGACGGCGGGGTTGCAGAGCTCGGGCATGGCTTCCGTACCGTACTCATGCATCTTTACCGCCCGCACCCAGGCTCGCTCGACAATGGCTTCGAGAGGATCGTCCAGTTCAACCTCGAACCAATCGCCCACATTGTAGGTCGACTCGATGGCGAAAACCGCGCCGAAGGATTCGAGATAGTTGAAAAAACCCAGGTTGAACCAAGGCGGCAGTCCGAACCAGATGAGGCGGTATTTCTCCTCTTCCACAATGCCCACCTTTCGCTCCACCCGGTCTTTGACTTCCAGGTACATCTCCCGATAAAAGTCGACCGCTTCCTCTTCACCGACCATATACATCTGCGGGATAATCGCCGAGAAGTAGTCGGTGGAGCCCATGGGACAGGGGACAGCCTGGCGCAGGTAAAGGGTATCCCGCCAGTAGGCCAGAGCTTTATGGGAAAGGGCCATGATCTCGCGCAGTTCGCCCAAATCAAGTTTCCTGCCGGTGTGGCGCTCCAGAAATTCAACCTGTCCGTGCAGATCTTCGCGGAGCAGATCTTTGTAATGGGCGGTGATGCGGGGGTCATGGGGATCGACATCCCAGGGCGGGGCCAGGGGATCGCTGCTGTAGACGGGGACATCGACAAAGCGGGTCGCAATGGCCTGGAACCACTTGTAGCGCGGCTCGCAGAGAAAACCCGAACCGAGAAGCATGGATGGATTGCCCATCCCGCCGGGCATGGGCGATTCTTCGGGAAATTCACCGGAATCGATCCAGCGCTTGCAGTAGCCCATGGTATTGGTCACGTATGTACAGAGCTCGGGGGAATAGCCGTCACCTTCGGCTACCTTGATAAAGTCGGGGGCGACGAGCCGGCTGGCGCAGATGGTGCCGAAATTTTCGGGCCATTCCCAGAGCAGGTCAAAGGCCTTGAGCAGCTCCGGTGGTACGCCCACCATGCACCAGGCTAGGGGATCATTGCTGAAGCGCCTTTCGAACATGCGCATAAAAAAGCGCGGCAGCATATCTTTCATCTTGCGGGTGGTCTCCAGATGGCGTTTGGCACGCTTCATCTCACTGGAGGACATAGGCTGGACCTCCTTTAGAGTTTAGCAGAAGTTTCACTACATTATGAATATTCGTCTCGAAGTAGCCTGATTCCTGCCCCTTCGAGGTTCCTTTTCACGAGATTGTTGATTGTGCGCCCGCTTTTACCGCTGCGGGAAAAATTGTTGACAGCTACTACCAAAGATGATAGCGTAAATTCAACTGTTCGCCAAGAATCGAAGAAAGGGAGAATAGGATTGAAGAGACTAAAATTGGGGCTTCCTGCGGGGAGCCTGCAGGAATCGGCCCTGGAGATATTTAAAAAAGCGGGTTACAATATCAGCATCGGTGAGCGTTCCTACTACCCTTATATCGATGATGAGGAGATTGAGTGCGTGCTTATTCGCGCGCAGGAGATTTCCAAGTATGTTGCCGATGGGATTCTCGATGCCGGTCTCACTGGTAAGGATTGGATCGTCGAAACCGGGATCGAGGTGGAAGAGGTCGCCGAGCTGGCTTTTTCGAAGCGTGGGCTGCGGCCGGTTCGCCTCGTTTTGGCGGTACCGCATGATTCGGAAATAGATGCCGTTGCCGATCTTGAGGGCAAGCGGGTGGCCACTGAGCTGGTGGAGACCACGAAAAGATACTTGAAGGAAAAAGGGGTTTCGGCTACCGTGCTGTTTTCCTGGGGCGCCACCGAGGTCAAGCCGCCTTTGCTCGCCGATGCCATCGCCGAGCTTACTGAGACGGGACGCTCGCTCAAGGCCAACCATCTGCGCGAGATCGAGACGATCCTTGTCTCTACGCCGCGGATGATCATGAATTCGGCCAGCCGGAAAGATCCCTGGAAAAAGAAAAAAGTGGACCATATTGTAACCCTGCTGAAGGGAGCGCTGCTGGCGGAGCAGAAAGTGATGCTGAAAATGAATGTCCATTGCGATAACCTCGGCCGGGTTACCGCTCTTTTGCCTGCCCTGCGCAAGCCCACCGTCTCCGCCCTGAGCGAGGATCAGTGGGTGGCGGTGGAGAGCGTGGTCGAGGAGAGGGCGGTTCGCGATCTGATCTACAGATTGAAAGAAGCGGGAGCTGAGGGAATCGTCGAGTTTCCATTGAACAAGATCATCCCGTAAAGGGTTTGCCCCACCGTACCTTTGCAAAATGGCCTAACTTCGGGATTTTCTACAAGTTGACGGTGTTTTCGATCGTGTTATACTTTAGTAAGCGCGATAGTTGCTAAAAAGAGTGGGGCGGTAGATTAAGAATAGAAAAGAGGTTCTTAAATGGAAGTTTCGGAGGATCGCAAGGGGACAGGCATTTTTTCGAAACCGCAAAACATTATTTTGCTGCTCCTGATTGTCGTGATCATAGGGGCGGCGGCGGTAATTGTAGTTACACAGTACGATCCCACAGTGGCTGTGGTAAATGGTGAGAAGATCAAACGCAATGATCTATATGCCCTCATGTATATGCAGGGCGGCCGGGATGCTGTCGATTACCTCATCGAGACACAGTTAATTCTGCAGGAGGGTAAAAAGCGCGGCATTAAAGTGAGCAAAAAAGAGCTCGATGAAGAGGTTGACACCATCGTCGAGGAATACTACGGCGGAGATGAAGAGAATTTCCGTTCTTTCCTGGAGAACCAGGGCTACACCATCGAATTTATTCGCAACGATCTGCGCAGGAACCTCATGCTGAAAAAGATCGTCGGAGCCGATCTGGAGATCACTGAAGAAGAGGCTCGCGAATATCTGAAAGAGAACCAGGAGCATTTTGATATCCCCGAGGAGGTTAAGGCGCGGCATATCCTCGTCGATACAAAGAAAGAGGCTTTGAAGGTAATCGCCCGCCTGGAGAAAGGCGAAGATTTTGTGGAGCTGGCGAAGGAACTTTCTCAGGATCCGGGCTCTAAAGATAAGGGAGGCGATCTGGGCTTCTTCGCCCGTGGCAAAATGGTCAAGGAATTCGAGGATACCGTCTTCTCCCTGAAGGATGGCGAAAGAAGCGATCCGGTGGAGACCACCCATGGGTACCATATTATCGAGAGGCTGGAATACAAGAAGGGCCGGGCGGTAACCTTTGAAGAGGTAGCCGATGAGGTCGAAGAGGCGATGCGGGATGAGAAAATGCCCCTTCTGGCCCAAGAACTGATCAGCCGGCTAAAAGAAGAGGCGGTTATCGATTACCGCGATTAATCTGTGTGTCATCCTGTTTGAATATCGGAGGGCTGCCCGGAAGGGCAGCCCTTTTTTATACTCCGGCGGGCTGTTTCTTCACCGGGCGAGCCGGCGGCGTAGCTCTTTCATGGCTGTGTAATTGGCGAGGATGATCAGTTTTTCGCCCGGTTCTGCCCGGGCGATAGCTCTACGCAGCGCCT
>DUVX01000171.1 GCA_012840855.1 Bacillota bacterium
ATCCGCAGTTTTGATCAATTTACGGTGTTGATCGAGGTGGAAGGGAAGCAGCAGCTGGTCTACAAGCACGCCATCTCCACGGTGATTCCGCTGCGCAATATCACTTTGCAGCAGCCCGGCGGCCCTGTAGAGCCTTAATCAGGGTAAATCATAGCGCCAGTTAAAAAAGACACTTCCGGCGGTCGGTGTCTTTTTTTACGTTAACGGCCTTATCTATAATATGATATAGTTAAGTGATTGTTTGTTTAAGGTCCGATTATCTTTCTCTGCCAGTATTGAGATTCCTTTCAAGTAAAAGCAAAAGGGTGAGAAGCGTTATATGGAAACGATGTTTTTTGCTGTCGTCGACAGGGGCAAGGCCAACGCGGTGCTGCGCAAAGCTCAGCAAAACGGTGCTGCGGGGGGTACGATCTTTCTGGGGGAAGGAACCATCCAATCGAAGCTGTTGGAGAAGATCGGGCTGACCGAGACCCATAAAGAGCTCCTGGCGATAGCCGCTTCGGAGGAGCTTTGCCATGGACTTCACGAGATGGTCTGCGAGACCTTCCTGTTTTCCAAAAAAAACAGAGGCATTGCCTTTTCGATCCCCTTCCGGAGGCGGCAGCCCCAGTCGCCGGGCCGGGAGCCGGATAATAGGCCCGGGAGCGAGAACAGCAGCTTCTCGCATTCCTGTATTGTAATCATCGTTGATCGGGGCCGCAGCATGGACTGCATAAAAGCGGCGAGAGATGCCGGCGCCGGGGGGGGGACCCTGATTCATGGCCGCGGGGCGGGTATCCCGACAGAATTTTATTTCCCTCTGGTCATAGAGCCGCAGAAAGATATCGTCATGATCATCACAACAAAAGATAAAGCCGCCTCGATCAGGGATCGGATCTCGGCGGAGCTGGATCTTGAAAAACCCGGCAGCGGCATCATTTTTACCCTACCCGTGCTCAGGACTAGCGGCCTTTTTGAAAACAGGACGGCGGAACATGAGGAAAGAACACCATGAACCTGCTCGCTGAAAAGATGAAAGAGGTCAGCCGCACCCTCCTTCCGGTGGTGCTGCTGGTGCTGCTGCTCTGCTTCACCATAGTGGATGTGGGGGCAAATATTATATTGCGCTTCCTCGTCGGCAGTGTCATGCTTCTGCTGGGCTTGGCTATATTTTTATGGGGAGTAGATCTCTCCATAAATCCCATCGGCGAGTATATGTCCCGTGAAGTGGCCACTTCACGCACACCCTTCAAGATCGCTGCCCTCAGCTTTCTTCTGGGTTTCCTGATCACCGTGGCCGAGCCCGATCTGCTGGTGCTCGGCTCCCAGATCGAGACAGCCTCCGGGGGTGTTCTGAGCGCCTCGGTTATTGTCTATATCGTCTCGATAGGGGTGGGAGTGCTGATCTCCCTCGGCGTCTTCCGCCTGCTGCAGGATCTGCCCCTCAATATCTTCATGTTGATAACTTACGGGATCATCATTGTTCTGGCGATTTTCGTCTCCGAGGAATTTTTGGCGATCTCCTTTGACGCCTCCGGCGCCACTACCGGCGCCCTGACCACTCCCTTCGTTCTGGCGATATCGCTGGGACTGTCTAAAATAAAGGGCGGCATGCGCTCGGAAGAGAACTCCTTCGGCCTTGTTGGTATCATGAGCGCCGGACCGATCCTGGCGGTGATGCTTCTGTCGATCATGACAGGGCAGAAAAATATAGAAGGCGAAGCGATCGAATTTGCCCTGGCGGAAGGTGTACTCGGCCCCATCGTGAATGCTATTCCCCCGATCTTTGTCGAGTCTTTGATCGCGCTTTTGCCGATTACCGCGCTCTTTTTTATCTTCAATTTCAGCAAATTCAAATTGCCCCGGAACGAGCTTCTCCGGATAGTAAAAGGGCTTGCGCTCATTCTTATCGGTCTCATTCTTTTTCTAACTGCCGTAACCTCCGGATTCATGGATATGGGCCGGGTTATCGGTATGGGGCTCGCCGGGACGAACCGGTGGCTTCTGCTTGCGGTGGGCTTCCTGTTGGGGATGATTGTCGTTCTTGTGGAACCCGCTGTACATGTACTGGGTGAACAGATTGAAGAGGTTACCAGCGGTCATATACCGCTCAACATTATCCGGGCAACGCTTTCCATCGGTGTAGCCCTCGCCGTTGCCTTCTCCATGCTCCGCATAGTTGTCCCGGCGGTGAAGCTGTGGTATTTTCTCATCCCCGGGTTTGCCCTGGCGATGGTCCTGTCATTTATCGCCGAACCGATCTTTGTCGGGATCGCGTACGATGCCGGTGGGGTGGCATCGGGCCCGATGACGGCAACCTTTGTGCTCGCTTTTGCTCAGGGGGCGGCTTCAATTACCGACACCGCCAACGTGATGATAGATGGATTCGGGGTCATCGCCATGGTGGCGATGGCCCCGGTCCTTTCCCTCATGGTCCTGGGAACGATGTTCAGGTATACCAGGGTGGAACGCCCCGCTGCGGCGGAAAAGGGCGCTGCGGCCGCTCCTTTGCCGGAAGCGGAAGGGCGGCGGCACGATTGTATCATGGCTGTTGCGAAGAGGGGCTTTGCCGAGAGGATCGTTGATCTGGCCCGTCTCTCCG
The DNA here is from genome assembly GCA_012840855.1 of Bacillota bacterium. GTDB lineage: Bacteria > Bacillota > Dethiobacteria > DTU022 > DTU022 > JAAZPQ01. The sequence goes on from DUVX01000171.1 coordinate 2,582, forward strand.
GGGCAACGGGAGCGACGATCATACGGGGTAGAGGTGTGGATGAGCATCAGAAGGTTTTGCTTCCCATCATCCACGTGGAGCTGCAGCCGGAAAGAGAGGTTGTTTTACTGGTCACCGGGGCCGAGATCAGCGAGACGGTGGCAGATCGGCTTCTGGAGGATCCGCAGCTGGCCCGGGAGGGCGAGATCGATGTTTTCATCTCTCCAGCGGAGGCCATGACCAGGACGATGGTGATGGATACCGCCGGCCCCGGGGATTGATCAGGGCGCAGCGACCTTCCTGAACAATTATTTCCCCTTTTCCCTTTCCGCGGCGTATACTGGTACGGTGCACCGAAAGGAGCGGGGGGGG
>DUVX01000172.1 GCA_012840855.1 Bacillota bacterium
GCCCGATATGACTCAGATCGCGAGAACGGCAGTCGTGGGGGTGCTCGCAATAGAGCTGATCGAGCCTGGCTTCAGCTTTTTTATGTTCTTTTTCCAGGCCGGCGATCTCTTTCTTTACCGACCTTTGTCTTACCCACTCGCCCATCCTGTAATAATCAACTACATATCCCGCCGCCGCCCCGGTTACCAGGCAGATGGCGGTGATAACGGCAAATTGGCCGGGCACCTGGGTCAGCGTAACAAAGGCTGAGTCACCCGCCGTGGCGATAAGGGTGGCCACCACCGTGCCGAAGGTGACGGTCCCTTTCACATAGAGGGGCATTACCAGGATGGAGCCCCCACACCCGGGGATGATCCCCAAAAGTGCACCGATAAGGGGTTGAAACCGCTTTGAGCTTGCAATGACCTCGATAAAAGCCCCTTGCTGCTTATAGTCGATATAGCCGAAGAGCAAAAGAACTGCTCCCACAAAAACAGTCACCTGGGTGAAAGACTCTTCTGCGCTCGTTAGCAGCACTGCCCATAAATCACCGATCATTTAGTCAGCTCCTCTACTGATCGCCTCGCGCCTCTTTTCCGCCGACGGCAGGTAGCCGTCTGGCCGAGCACCTTCTTGATCACGCGCCCCTTCCGGCAAAGAAAAAGGTTAAGGGTGATGCGTTCACGCCGCATCTGTCCAAAATGAAGGCCTGAACCGGCAAAAGGATCAGGCCTTGAAAACCGCATCTCCCTGTCCCGATCAGGGCACGTTCAGAATCTTGCCGGAGTGCAGCAGCTGAAACCGGTCCCCCAGAACCCGGCCGAGTTCGGCGCAGGCTTTAAGCCCGGTACAGTGGCCGGCCACGACCCGGTTTATCTCCATCTCTTTCAGAGCCTCTGCCGTCCTGGCAATCCGTTCGGCGGGCGCTTCGATGAGATGAAATCCGCCCATGACCGCTTCCACCCTGTCGATACCGGTAAGTTCCTTTGCATGGGTGACAATGTTGACAATCCCGGCGTGGCTGCACCCCACCAGGACCACCAGGCCCACATCCTTCACGTTGACCACGATCGACAGATCATCCTCGATCTTGTCGCCAGAAATAGCTCCGTCCACCAGATTATAAGTGCCGATCCCCTGCTTTTCAAAATCCTGGCGGCGCGGGACTACCCCGGTGGATAAGACCCCCGGTGCTATTTCAAAGGCTTCTTTGGTTAACACCATCTGCCCGCCGGCGGCTTTGATCGCTTCGATCCCATTTTTGGCGGTGATACCGATATTCCTGATAAAGGGATCGAAGATATAGTTTTCCCTGAAGATATCGGTGTGCGCGATCACGGGTACGATCTCTCTATCAATCGCCTTCAGCATATCCACCAGCCCTTCGGTATGATCATAATGGCAGTGGGATAAGAAGATAGCGTCGATAGAACCCGGATCCAGGCCCAGGATCTCCATGTTATGCAATATGGGCACCGCCGACTGCCCCACATCGAGCAGGATCCTTTTGCACAGGCCGCCTGACGATATTTCCACCAAAAGAGCGATCCCGTGCTGGGCATAGAAAGGCGTTTCATAGCCGGCATAATCGTCCAGTAGCGTTGTGACCCGGACTGAATCAACCTCTCCGATAGCCTGTAACATCAATTTCAACCTCCAGCGTTTGGTTCAGATTTGGCCTTGGGAAACAGCAGCTGCACCACAGCGAACACTACCACTGTGGGTATTATCCAGCCCATGCCCTGATCCCCCAGGGGCAGCCTAGAGACCTGGGAGATAAAGATATTTCCCTCCAGGCCCAGCCCGGCCAAAAAGTCACCGACGCTAAAGAGCATCGCCGTAACCACTCCGGCCGCCACCGCGTTTTTAACGCGGCTGAATCGGGGCAACAGATTGCTGAGCAAAATTACTACCAGGGCCGGGTACAGCAGCATCAGCCAGGGCGTGGTGTACTGAATAATTTTGCTCAGCCCGAACAGGCCCAGCAGAAATCCAACCAGGCTGCTCAGGCCCACCGTAACCTCGTACTTCAGTTTCCCGCCGGTCAGTTCCATAAAGACATCACCGGCGGTAGAAGTTAGCCCAACGGAGGTAGTGAAACAGGCAAGAGCCAAAAGCACCGCAAACACGGCTTTACCGAGGATGCCGAGCAGCCCTTCGGCGATGTTGACCGTGAGAATACCGATCTCGGCATCGTAAGCGAAACCGGTGGAAGCCCCCAGGTATGTCAGGCCGGTGGAGGCGATCAGCAAAAGAACCGCTACAATGGGCCCGATGTAGATCAGGTTTTTGGACTGCTCTTTTTTGTCGGTTATGCCGCGCAGGGCCAGGTCTTTGAGCACCCAACCGCCGAACAAAGCCGCCCCCAGCGCATTCATGGTATTATAGCCGTTGAGCACCCCTTCGCTCAGCGGATGCTGCATACCCGTAGCCTGGGCACTGGCTTCAGGCGAGACGATACCTTTGATCACCAGGATAGCCATGAACACGATTAAAACCGGTGCGAGCAGCTTGCCCATGGTATCGATAACCTTGGCCCGGTTATAGGCCACAACGAAATTCAGCCCAAAAAAGATCAGCAGCGTCGCCCACAGCGGAAATTTGGGGAAAAAGAGCTCTACCGCCATCTCGTGGGTGGCGGAGGAAACACGGGGCAGGATAAATACCGGCCCGATAATAAGCATGCTCATGGTGGTAAAAACCACCCCAAACCATCTGCCCAATGTCTTGGAAGCCATCTGCAGCAGGGTCTGCTGCTGCATGGACACAGCCAGGTAAGCAATCAAGACCCCCAGGCTGTTTATAATACCATAACCCATAGCCGCCACGAGCCAGGATTGTCCTGCCTCACGGCCCAGGATGGGCGGGAAAATAGTGTCGCCAACCCCGAAGTGTCCCGAAAAAAGCGCCGATGAGATTACTATAATTGCTGCCAGGGGCAATAGCTGCCTGGTCTTGCTCTCTCCCATTTTATCTCTCCTCTCGTTTCAGATGTATTAGCGGAAAAATCACGGGCGGAAAGCTGGGTCCTGTCAATCAACCCCTTTCCAAGGTTGGCGATCTAGCTTGAACTTACTCGATTTTGATGCTGTCCCCGACACCCTTGCGCAGGGTGACGGTATCTTTGCCTTTGATCTCGCCGGCGACGATACCGCGAGAAAGCGGCGTCTCCACCTCTTGCTGGATCACCCGCTTGAGCGGGCGGGCCCCGAAAGCAGGATCGTAGCCCTTTTTGGCCAGGTACGAGACCGCCTCGGGATCCCACTTCAGGGTGAGCCCGGTGCCCGCATCCAGCCTGGCTGCAAGCCTCTCCAGCAGCAACGCGGCGATCCCGATGAGCTGTTCTTGTTCCAACGCCCGAAATACGAGAATCTCATCGACCCGGTTAAGGAATTCTGGACGGAAATGGCGGCGCAGCAGCTCCAGCACCGTCTCCTTGATTTTATCATAGTCGCCGCCCTTTTCCTGGTAACCGAGAATTTCATGGCTGCCGATATTAGAGGTCATAATGATAATGGTGTTGCGAAAATCAACCGTGCGCCCCTTGCCGTCGGTAAGCCTGCCATCATCTAAGATCTGCAGGAGCGCGTTGAAGATATCATGATGTGCTTTTTCGATCTCGTCAAAGAGAACTACGCTGTACGGTTTCCGCCGCACCGCCTCGGTGAGCTGCCCGCCCTCGTCATGACCGATATAGCCCGGGGGAGCGCCGATGAGCCGGGAAACGGTATGCTTCTCCATATACTCGGACATGTCGAGGCGGATCATATTGCGCTCATCATCGAAAAGCGCCTCGGCTAGGGCCCGGCTCAGCTCGGTTTTGCCCACCCCGGTGGGCCCCAGAAAGATGAAGCTGCCTACTGGGCGATGGGGATCCTTGATCCCGCTGCGCGCCCTGATCACGGCGTCGGCAACAGCGCTGACCGCCTCATCCTGTCCGATAACCCGCCGGTGCAGGATCTCGTCGAGGCGCAGCAGCTTTTCCCGTTCTCCCTCGAGCAGGCTGCTCACCGGTATGCCGGTCCATCGGCTCACGACCCGGGCGATATCTTCCTCACCCACCTCTTCGTTGAGCAGCATCTCCTGCTTATCCTTCTCCGCCAGCGCCTCCTCTTCAGCCTGCAGCTGCCTCTCCAGACTGCCCAGACGGCCGTATTTCAGCTCGGCGACTAGATCAAGATCGTACTGGCGCTCCGCTTTTTCGATCTCCTGGCGCACCGCCTCGATCTCCCTCTTGATCGTCCGCACCCGAGCAATTGAATCCTTCTCCCCCTGCCACTGCTCTTTGAGCTCTTCCGCCCCGGTGCGCAGGCCCGCCAGCTCCTCCTGCAGCCTCTGCAGCCGCTTCAGCGAGGCAGGATCTTTCTCTTTTTTCAGGGCCGCCTCCTCGATCTCCAGCTGCATTACTCGCCGGGTGATCTCATCGAGAACGGCGGGCATGCTGTCGATCTGGGTGCGCAGGTGTGCAGCAGCCTCATCCATCAGGTCGATGGCCTTGTCCGGAAGAAAGCGGTCGCTGATATAACGATCGGAGAGGACGGCGGCAGCGATGAGCGCGGCATCCTGGATGCGTACCCCGTGATGCACCTCGTAGCGCTCCTTGAGGCCGCGCAGGATGGAGACGGTATCTTCCACCGTGGGAGGCTCGATCAGGACAGGCTGGAAACGGCGCTCCAGGGCGGCGTCTTTTTCGATATGTTTGCGGTACTCATCAAGGGTGGTGGCACCGATGGCCTTCAATTCGCCCCGCGCCAGCATGGGCTTGAGCATATTGCCGGCATCCATGGCCCCTTCCGCCGCGCCGGCGCCGACGACAGTATGGAGTTCATCGATAAAGAGGATGATCTCGCCTGCGGCCTCCTGGACTTCCTTCAGCACCGCTTTGAGACGCTCTTCGAATTCGCCGCGGTACTTGGCCCCCGCCACCATGGCACCGAGATCAAGGGCGATCACTTTTTTCCCCTTGAGCCCCTCGGGGACATCGCCGGCCACGATACGGCGGGCCAGCCCCTCCACAACGGCCGTCTTCCCCACGCCCGGCTCGCCGATGAGGACGGGGTTGTTCTTCGTCCGGCGGGATAGGATCACCATCATCCGGCGGATCTCATCATCCCGCCCGATGACCGGATCGAGCTTGCTTCCCTCCGCCAGGGCAGTCAGGTCCCGGCCGTAGCGCAGCAGCGCTTCGTAGGTCTCCTCCGGATTGTCACTGGTAACACGCTGTGATCCGCGGAGCACCCTGAAAGCCTGCAGCAGGTTGTCGCGGGAGAGACCGCTACGGCGCAGCAGCTCTTTCAGATCATCCTCACCCTCCTCGAGCAGACCCAGCAGAAGATGCTCCACGCTGACATAATCGTCTTTTAGCTGCTTCGCTTCCTGCTCGGCCCGAGCTAGAACACGGGCCAGGGCAGCGCTCATCTGCAGCGTCCCCTCATACCCCGAGCCAGAAATACGGGGCACCTTTTCCAGCAACAGCGCCAGTTCTCGCTGCAGCACGGCAGGGTCCGCTCCGGCCTCCCCAACAAAACGGGCGGCCAGGCCCTGTTCCTGCTCCAGCAGCGCCGCCAGCAGATGCCGGGAGCTAACCAGCTGATGCCCCCGGCTTAGCGCTCCCTGCTGCGCGGAAAGCAGCGCCTCTCTCGATTTCTGAGTAAAACGATCTGGGTTCATTCAGCTCACCGCCCCCCCTGCAATCGCTCAATCTCTTCCTGCATCTTCTCCAGGCGCTCTAGCAGATCGACGATAATCGCCGCGCCGGCCAGGTTAACGCCGAAGAACTTTTTCAGTCGCAAAACTTTTTTGATGCGCAACACCTCCACAACGCGGATCATCTCCCCTTCTGCCTCGATGATCCCATGGCGCTCGAAAAGATCGATCACCCGGGGATCTAGTTCCAGGCTACATAACGACACCCTCTCCCCGCTATCGATATGGCAATGGATATATTCCGGTGCCAAGGTCATCCACTCCTTTTCTGGCGAAGATGATTGAGCTGCCGGTAGAGCTCTTTTTCGTTTTCCCCCAGATCCCGGGGGATATCTATGACCACCCGTACGTAATGATCGCCCCGCCCTTTTTGCCCGTCAGGATAGCCCTTACCCCGCAGACGCAGCTTCTTCCCGGCGCCGCTCTCCGGAGGCACCGTCATGGTGACGGGACCGTCCAGGGTCTGCACCGTCACGCGGTCGCCGAGGAGGGCCTGATCGGGGAAAAGCCGCACATCGGACTCGATATCCGCCCCCGCCAAGCGAAAAACAGGATGGGGCAGCAGGCGCACCCTGAGAAAAAGATCCCCCGGACCGCCCTCGCCCAGCCCAGCCCCGCCCTGGCCTCTAAGACGGATCCGGTTGCCCTCACGGACCCCCGGCGGAATCTTTACCTCCAGGGTTTTTTCCCTCGACGACGCACCGAGCCCGCCGCACCGGGGACAGAAGCTGCCCCCCTGCACCGCCGTACCCTGACAGGTGGAGCAGAGCTCACTTCCTGAAACCCGGATCGTTTTTGCCGTCCCCCGGTAGGCTTCCTCAATAGTCAAAGCGATCTCGCTTTCCAAGTCCTCACCCCGCACCGCCGTGCTGCGGCGAAAACCTTGTCCCCGGGCGGTCGCTCCTCCAAAAAGAATCTCGAAGAAATCGCTGAAGCCGCCTTCGAAACCGGAGACCGGTTCGCCGTCGCGATAGAACCGAACCCCCTCCATGTCAGGGGAAGTCCGAAAATCCTGGCCGTCCCGCCACTGTTCGCCCAGCTGGTTGTAACGGGATCTTTTTTCGGGATCTTTTAGCACCTCGTAGGCTTCATTTATTCTTTTGAATTTCTCCTCCGCCGCCGCTTTTTCAGCGGGCGGTCGCAGATCGGGATGCCATTTACGAGCCAGCTTGCGGTAGGCGGCCTTGATCTCCTTCTCTGTGGCCTCGCGACCCACCCCGAGGATCTCGTAGTAATCTTGAAATTTAACGGACATGCCCCGAAGCCTCCATTTCCAACCGCCGTCCATCAACCGGACGTTTTAGAGATATAATAGCACACCTGGCAATAATCGGGTAGACGGGCCGGGTCTTTGCCGGAGCCGCCTCGGCATATCTAGAGAATCCATTTACGGTTCACATTGTAGGTACTGTAACTGAACAAAAATATGCTGAAAGCAGCGAGCATCAAAAAATTTAAAGATACAGCGATAACCCCGTCGCCATTGATCGCCGTCTTCAGGATATCGACACCATAGGTCAGCGGTAGCGCATAGGAGAGGGGCCGGATAAAAACAGGCAGCTCCGACAGGGGAATAAAGAGGCCGCATAAAAAGAGCATGGGGAAACGGAAGAAGTTGGAGAAGGTCTGCGCTTCAAAGACCTGGCTCACTGAAACAGCGATAAAGAGCCCTAGGAAGGTGGAGGTTACCGCGATAAGGAGCACGCTTCCCAGAACCATAAACCAGTTTACTTCCGAAAGGGTGATCATGAAGCTGGCAAAAAGCACTGGGACGAAGGCGTTGAACACCCCGAAGAGCACCGCACCGGAGGTTTTGGCCAGCATCAGCAGATTGAGGCTAATTGGGGCCAGAAGCAGCCTCTCAAAGGAGCGGTTCTTCCGCTCAAACGTTATCGTCACCGCCAACATAGAGGTGGTACCGAAAAGTATGGAGAGCGCCATTACACCCGGCAAAAGGTCGCGCACGGCCACGGGTACAGGAGAGCGAAGAAAGAACATCAGGGTCCAGGCGACGGGGAAGATCAATCCCCAGCTGATGTTGGGGGGTTTCAGGTAGTAGCTGCGCATATCCTTCATCAGTATACTGGAAAAAGCGATCCATGCTTTCATGAGCGGGTGCCGCCCCCTTTCCGGCCTTTCCGGTCTTTCTGTTCCTGCATCTTCTGTAGCTCTATACCCGTAGTTTTTACAAAAACCTCTTCCAGCGAAGGGCGTACGATCTTCGCTTCGTAGACGGGCAGGTTATTCTCTTCAAAAAGCTTTACCAGGGGAAAAAGAGCGATAGCGGAAGAGGAATGAACGCTGACCGCGCTGTTGGTCTTGCCGATCTTAAAAGAGCAGCCGGGGAAACGGCGGGCGAATTCCTCCCTGGCACCGGAAAAATCCCCCCCCAGGGTAAAGTTTACGATATTTTCGCCCTGGGCTTCCTTCATCAGCTCTTCTACGGTCCCTTCGCGCACGATCTTCCCCCGGACGATAAAGGCCAGGCGCTGGCAAAGCCGCTCCGCCTCTTCAATATAATGGGTCGTCAAAAAGATGGTGGTCCCTTTCCGGTGCAGCTCTCCGATGAGTTCCCTGATCTGACGGGCAAAGGCCACGTCGATGCCGGTAGTCGGCTCATCAAGAAAAAGGATCTCCGGCTCATGGATTATGCCGGCAGCGATGGTCAACTTCCGCTTCATACCCTTGGAATAAGCTTTGAAGGGCCTCTCCGCTGCCTCCTCCAGGCCAAATTGCTGCAGCAGGCGTGCCGCTCTCGCCCGGCGGTGCTCCTTATCCATGCCGTAAAGAGCTCCGCAGAAAATAAGATTCTCGAGCCCCGTCAGCTCCTCGTAGAGATTGCTCTCATCAGGAACTATGCCCATCATCGCCTGGGCTTTTTTAGGGCGGCCGGTGTAATCTTCCCCCATCAGTTTGACCCTGCCCCCGGTGATCCGGGCCATCCCCGTAAGCATATTGATCGTTGTAGTTTTGCCCGCTCCGTTGGGGCCGAGAAACCCGAAGATCTCCCCCCTGTTGATATGAAAGCTCACCCGGTCTACGGCGGTAAACCCGTTGAAGTCTTTTTGCAGATCTTTCACTTCGATGATCTTCAACTCCGCAGCTCACCCCTTCTATTGACAGAAATTTTCCTGTTTCATGCTTATTGATATTTTATGATCTGTCCCCCGCCCTGTCAAAATCTGCTTTGGCGGCCTTTTCATTCTCCCATAAGCGCCTCCACACCTTCCATAAACTTGTGCCAGTTTACATTTTCCATATAGTTGACGAACAGCACTTCGTTGATCTCGTTTTTCTCGATGAACTGAAGAATATTACCGCCGGCAGCTCCGATGCTGTAGAACCGCGAATCGACAACATAGATCTCCTCATAATGCGGCAACAGAAAGGGCACAAGAGCGTTGCCGAAGGAATCCTTCACTACCAGGATCCTCCTCCCATTGGGCACCTCAGTTTTGATCAACCCCCAGGTTCCACCGCCCGAGCTGATAAAGACGAGATATTTGTCGGTCTTGCTGTCGGCATACTGCAAATCGATGACCTTGCTCTCACGGGCCTCTGTCCCGTAGTACTGCGTGAATTTATATTCCGTAAAAGGAAGGTAGACCGAGAGGGTATCAGGGTTCTGCTCCAGGCTTTTATCCAGGGTCTTGGAATAAGAGCTGCCCAGGAAACCTTCCAGATCCACCTGTCGGTACTTTTCCAACGGCACCGGTCTCTCCCCCCTGGTTTCCATGAAGGCGCAGTAAGCATAGTAAGCGCCCAAGGCGGTCCAGTGATGATCAGTGCGAAAATAGAGATACTCGCCGTCATGCCTGTTCAACGCGTCGTATACATTTACCGACTCAATGCCCGATTCGAGCCTGCTGTTCAGGTAGCGCAGCGCCCCGTTCTGGGAATCAGTGATCCCGCTGTACCTTTTTAACTGAACAAATTCGCTGTTGGAGGGGGCAATCATGGAGTAGATCTGTACTCTTCTGTCCAATTTATCCCGGTAGCTGTTCAAGATCTCAGCGTAAAAATTAAAGTTCTCCTTCTTGAATTTGAAGAGCTGCACCGCCTGCCCCTCCACCACCAGCCAGTAGCCCACGTTCTGCTCATCGCCATCATCCATCTCCGGAAGCGGTGGCTCCCCGGCAGGCTCCCCAGCGGGCGAAGGCTTTTCAGCCGGAGTCTCTTCAGCCGCCGCAGGCGGGGCTGGCAGCTCTTCGTAGTCAGCTACCAGGGTAACGCCCCGCCCCGGGAGGGAAAGGGCCCGCCGAATCCCCCGGCTTGCCCTGACCAGATGGTCGCGAAATATAAAGGTATCGCTGTAGTAATTCTCCAGGCCCCTGAAGTAAGCGCCGCTGAAAAGGGATGGCATGCTAAAAACAGGCCGTCCCGCCAGGGAGCGGTGCTCGAGCTCGGAGACCGTCGGTTTCTCCCTGTTTAAAAGATTTGCCGAACCCAACAGTGCGATCACACAGAGAAAAATCAGGGCATCTGCCCGCAGTTTCCGCATAGATCCTTGCCTCCAGTAATCCGAATTTATTGCCAGATTTTCTTTCCGAACTGCTAGAACCTAAAGTACAGAAAGGGATTGTACGACTGCCCCACCAGAAAGATAATTGAGAGCACCAGCACGACGATGTTGGCCAGGGGCAGCAGCACCCTGTTCACCGCAACAGTATCCCTGAGACGCCTGAGGACATAGTTCGCAGCGGGGGTGCAGCCCAGAACGGCGATAACGAGAAAAAGGGCGTTGTTTAGAAAATGAATCGCCACCTCCGGACTGGTAAAGGCGCAGGCTTTTACCCCGAACATGATCCCCAAAAAATGCAGCGCCTCGCCCAGGTCCAGATGGTAGAAAAAGACCCAGCCCACCAGCACCGCCCCCCACAGATAGAGCCGGGAGAGCAGCGCAGGTGCTTTTTTGAACACCCCCAGCAAGAGAGTTTTCTCGGCAAAGATAAGCACAAAATAGTAAAGGCCCCAGATTACGAAATTCCAGCTGGCGCCGTGCCATAGCCCCGTCAGCGCCCATACTACTAAAAGATTGGCCAGATGGCGCTTCCGGTTGCCGCCCAGGGGGATATAGACGTAGTCCCTGAAAAAACTGCCCAGCGAGATATGCCAGCGCCGCCAGAACTCGGTGGCGGAGCGGGAAATATAAGGGTAGTTGAAATTCTCCTTATAGGTGAAGCCGAACATCTTCCCCAGACCGATGGCCATATCGGAATAGCCGGAGAAGTCGAAGTAGATCTGCAGGGCGAAGAGGGCTATCCCCAGCCAGGCCCCGGCAACCGGCAGCCTTGTGTAATCGGTGCCGAGAAAGTTTTCGCAGAGCCGCCCCGCCGTGTTGGCCAGCAGCACTTTTTTCCCCAGCCCCATGATGAAGCGGCTCACTCCGCTGTTGAATTGCGCCGGTGTCTCCACCCTGTGCTCAATCGCACCGGCGATCTCCCGGTATCGCACAATGGGCCCCGCCACCAGCTGGTGAAAGAGAGAGACAAAGAGCAGCAGTTTGAAAAATGATCGCTGCGCCTCCACCTCTCCCCGGTAGACGTCAACAACATAGGAGATCGTCTGAAAGGTGTAGAAAGAGATGCCGATGGGCAAACCGAATGCGGTTGCCTGCAGGTTTATCCCCAGCAGGCTGTTGAGGTTGCCGGCGATAAAGCCGGAATACTTGAAGAAACCGAGTATGAGCAGGTTTCCCGCCACCGAGAGGGCCACGGCGGCCTTCCCCTTCCAGCTGCCGCGATGCCGACCGGCGACCCCCGCGTTGAAATAATCGAAAAGGGTGGAGAAAACAAGGAGCGTCACCCAGACCGGCTCACCCCAGGCATAAAAGAAAAGGGATGAGACAATCAGCAACCAGTTGCGCAAGCTCCTGCTTTTGAGCGTATAATACAGGATCAGGTTGAGCGGTAGAAAGAGAGTTAAAAAGTAGAGACTGGAGAAAACCAATTACAGGACCCCCTCCGGTGATCAAATGCTTTTGGGCATAACACCCCTGTCAATAAAAAAACCCCCAGAGAAATGATCTGAGAGCTGATCTACCATCCATACTTTTCATCGCTGCAGGATAGGCCTTCTTTACCGGTTGCTGCCCGGCAGCGAAGATTCGCCAAACAGGGCCGGGCGTGATCTTCTTCGGCAGGCGGCCGCCAGATCCTTTACCCAGTTTTACCCGGCGCTTCCAGCGGGCGTCAGCACCACCTCTGTCTTGGATCCGGCAATCAAGAACCCACCCCGGCCATCACGCGCTCCGCCTGCATTACAGTAACGGTACACTCGATCATACATAAAAAAGAACCCCTGACACCCAAAATAATGTCTAGGGATGCGCAGGGCGTTCATACTTGCCGGTAAATTTACCAGTACGGGAAATAACTATAGACAAAAGGCAAGACGATACCTTATAATCAGAATAAGTACAAAATAAGATATATAAGGACAGGTGGATCGATGGATAGTCCCAGGTATAGTAAAAATTGGCTCGTTACCACGGGTATCGCCCGCGGGCTTCTGGGAACAGAAGCCGGCGAACGTCTCCCCACCATTGAGGAATACTGCGGTATCTTCGATTGCTCCCGCGGCGTGATCCAGAAAGCGCTGGCCACCTTGCAGGACTCCGGCGCTGCGGAGCTGGATATCCAGGGGAAAAGGGGCACTTTTCTTAAAAACAAGGACGAGGCGGGGCTTTTCAAGAGCGCCGGCCTAAAATTCATCACCGGCTCCATGCCCGCCCCCCTGAATATCCATCTGGCCGGCCTGGCCAGCGGTATCTGCCAGGCCATGGGGCAATGCCCGGTACCGTTTACTTTTGCCTTCGTCCAGGGGGGCAAAAACAGGGTCGATGCCCTGAGCCGGGGAGTATATGATTTTGTTGTGGTCACAGAGAGCACCGCCAGAATATCTGTGGCAGAAAACCCCCACCTGGAGATCGCTTTCCCCCTGGCAGAATCAGAGTATTCGCAGCCCTATATGCTCTATCTGAACCGTCCAGGCCTTTTCGGGCTGGAGCCCGGCATGAGTATAGCGGCCGATCCCACGAGCACCGATCAATGGGAGCTGACCCGGCTCCTCTGCAAAGATAAGCAGGTGGATCTGGTTGAACGGCCCTATCTTTCCGCCAGCATCGCCTTTTTATCCGGCGAAGTCGATGCTGTGATCTATCGCGGCGATCTGGATATCGCCCTAAATGATCTTTACCCCCTTCCCTTTACCATGGAAAAGCGGATCTCAAATAAAGAGGTCAGTGTGGTTCCGATCAGCCCGATTAAACTGAACAACATGCAGCTGCCGGTGGTGATGGCCAATAGAAAAAAATACGGGATGGCCGGCGTGATCAAGCGCTACCTCAAAAGCGATCTGGTAGCCCATATCCAGAGGCAGGTTATCGGCATGCAGATGGCGCCCCGCTTTTTTTAGACAGAGCGGAGCAGCAGAGAGCACCATCTCACAACTCAGGAAGAGGTGGGGGAAATGAAGAAGATCAAGAACACCTTGCAAAAAGCATTTCCGGAGATCGAATTGAGCCTGCAGCTTGACGGGCGGGGCATCCTCACGCTGGCCGGCGAATGCACCGATTGGCAGCAGGTTGTAGCCGTGGGTCACAGGGCGGCAAAGCTGCCAGGCGTGAAAAATGTGGTCAATGAACTGCGGGTGCCGGGGTTGGCTGTGCCTGAGAAAGACTACGGGCCGTTGCGCTCCCGGGGCTTGAAAAGGGGCGTGGTCGCCGATGTAGATCTGCTGATCATCGGGGCGGGCATATCCGGCTGCGCCGTGGCCAGGGAGCTGGCCAAATACAGGCTCGATATCCTCGTTGTAGAGATGACCGATGATGTCGCCACCGGTGCCACGAAGGCAAACAACGGCAATATTCACCCCGGCCAAGCCGAGAAACCCGGCACGCTGAAAGCCCGTTTGAACGTGGAAGGGAACCGCCTCTATAGCCGATGGGCGAAAGAGCTTGACTTTACGCTGCAGCGCTGTGGCGCCATGGGCTTTATTACCAGCACCCTTCTCTGGCCCGCCCTTCTCCACGGTTACAGACGCGCCGTAAAAAATGGTGTCGACGGGGTGCAGCTCGTGGGCGGTAGAAAGGCTGTGGCGCTGGAGCCGGGGCTCGAGCGTTGCGGTTTGGCCCCGCAGGTCAAGGGCGCCATGTGGCTGCCGAGCATGGGGCTGGTGGAACCCTATCAGGTCACCGTGGCGCTGGCCGAAAATGCTGCGGATAACGGGGTTCGTTTCTGGTTTAACTGCACGGTGGCCGATATTTTAACCGAAAAAGGGATCGTCACCGGGGCAGTTACGACTGAAGGTATTATCCGCGCCAGGACGATTATTAACTGCGCCGGGGTCCATGCCGATGAAATTTCAGCCATGGCCGGCGACAGGTGCTTCACGATCCATCCCCGGAAAGGGGTCATCGCCATCCTGGATAAGGCGCAAAAGCCAAAATTCGATCGGCTCTGCGAGCATATTACTCTGAAAACGGTGAAGCAAAGTCTGCAAAAAAGCCATACCAAGGGCGGCGGCATGTGTTACACACCCGAGAAAAATATACTGATGGGGCCTTCGGCGCTGGAGATACCCGACAAAGAGGATCTTTCCACCTCGGCTGAAGAGCTGGCCTATGCCATGGGGCGCGGCGATGAAACGATCGATTACAGCAAGATCATCCGTATTTTTGCTGGAAACCGCCCCGCCGATTACAGCGAAGATTTTATCATCGAGATGTCGCCGGTAACAGGAGGGTTCATCAATGTGAGCGCTATTCAATCGCCGGGCCTGGCCGCAGCGCCGGCCATCGCCAAAAGGGTGGAGCAGATCGTGGTGGAAGCGGCGGCAGAAAGCGGGGCACCCCTGGAGAAAAACCCCCGATGGAATCCCATCCGCCGGCGAAAGCCCGAATTTCGGCATCTTTCGCGCCGAGAGCAGGATGCTTTAATTCAGCGAGACCCCCGCTACGGGCGCATAATCTGCCGCTGCGAAACGGTTACCGAGGGGGAAATACTAGAAGCTATCCGCTCTCCCGTACCGCCAGCCTCGGTAGATGCGATCAAAAGACGTACCCGCGCCGGCATGGGACGCTGCCAGGGCGGTTTTTGTCAACCTCGGGTCCTGGAGCTCCTGGCAAAAGAAAGGGGAGAGCGCTGGACGGAGGTTACACTGAAGGGGGAAGGCTCCAACATTCTGCTGAGGCCCAACCGCCCTGGGGCTGGAAAGAGGGGAGCGCGATGAAAAGACTGGATCTGGACCTCGTTGTAATCGGAGGAGGGCCGGCGGGTCTGGCGGCAGCGCTGAAGGCGAAGGAACTGGGCGCCGAAAAGGTGCTTCTTCTGGAGCGCAACACAGAGCTGGGCGGCATTCTACAGCAATGCATTCACGACGGCTTCGGGATCCATCGTTTCAACAAGCGGCTGAGCGGCAACCAGTACGCCCAGCTCTTTATCGATGAAGTAGAGCGGATGGATATCGCCGTCAAGCTGGACACCATGGTCCTGGAGATAACAGCTGATAAAAAAGTATATGCCTGCAACAAGCACGAGGGGATGCTGGAGATAAACAGCAAAGCGCTAATCCTGGCGATGGGCTGCCGTGAACGGACCGCCAGTCAGGTCCTGATCCACGGCGAACGCCCCGCCGGAGTGTTAACCGCGGGGGCGGTGCAGCGATATATCAATATGGAGGGTTACCTTCCGGGCAGCAAAGCGGTGATCCTGGGCTCAGGTGATATCGGGCTGATCATGGCCCGGCGCATGACCCTGGAGGGCCTGTCGGTGCAGGGGGTTTACGAGGTGATGCCGGACCCCGGCGGATTAACCCGCAACCTGGTGCAGTGCCTCGATGATTTTGGGATCCCGCTGCATCTCTCCACCACCGTCACCGCAGTGCATGGACGCAAAAGGGTGGAAGCGGTTACGGTGGCGCAGGTAAATGAAGCGATGAGCCCTGTGGCCGGCACGGAGCGGCAGGTAGAATGCGATCTGCTGGTGCTGGCGGTGGGGCTGATCCCCGAAAACGAGCTTTCCCGTGCCGCCGGCGTGGAGATGGATCCCCGCACCGGAGGCCCGCTGCTGGACGAAAATTTCATGACCTCTATCCCCGGCATCTTTGCAGCGGGGAATGTAGCGGTAGTGTTCGACCTGGTCGATCATGTCAGCCAAAGCGGCGAAATCGCCGCCGCCGGGGCGGTAGATTACCTCGCCGGCAAGCCCAAAGGGGTGGAGAGCTACCGCCCTGTCAGGGCGGGTGAGAACGTTAGCTTTGTCGTCCCCCAGCGCCTGAACCGGGAATGCGGCCTGACCACCTTCTTTTTGCGGGTGAAAAAGCCCGAAAAAGTGGCCGCCCTGAGCTGCTATACCGGTCAAAAACAGATCTTTAAAAAACGGCGCCGCTATCTGGCACCGCCGGAGATGCTCACTTTTACAGCAAACGCCTCCGGCGCAAAGGGGATCACTGTAGCTCTGGAGAAGGAGGCGAGCAGGAGATGAAAAAAGAGATTATCTGCATTGTCTGCCCCAATAGCTGCCGCCTTACCGTAAGCGAGCAAAACGGCGAAATCATAGTAAGCGGCCATGAATGCAGAAGGGGCCTGGAACACGGTATCTCTGAATATCGTGATCCCAGGCGCATGCTCACTTCCACGGTGGCGATCGACGGGGGCACCCTGCCCCGTTTACCGGTTATCTCCACCGCTGAGATCCCCAGGGATAAGCTGAGGGGATGCCTTGAGGCTCTCTATATGGTTCGGGTGAGGGCGCCGGTAAAAGGCGGCGATCTTATCGTTGAGGATATCTGCGGCACCGGCGTCGACATTGTAGCTTCCCGCTCCATGAGCAGAACAGATGACCCACAAAACGATAAGGAGGCGTCAGGATGAAAAAAGAGAGGCTAGTAAACGATCTGCGGACCATTGTGGGCCCAAAGAATATCTTTACCGACGAAGAAGCGGTGTTGGAGGCAGCGAAAGATTATATAGGCTTCCGGGTGTACCAAAGAGCCGACGGAAAAAATTTTGCACCGCGGGCAGCCTGCGTGGTTAAGCCTGAAGATGTAGAGGGGGTCTCCCGGGTGCTCGAATACCTGCATAAGCAAAAAGTGGACGTGGTCCCGCGCACCGGCGGCTCGTCGGTTACCCTGGGCGTGGAACCGGTGGAGGGCGGCGTCATCCTCGACGGCAGCGCCATGAACAAGATCTTAAAAATTGATGAAACCGATATGATGGTAACGGCTCAATGCGGCACCCCGCTGGAGCATCTTGAAAGCGTGCTCAACGAAAAAGGTTACACTGTGGGCCATTACCCCCAGTCGCTACCGATGGCGCACCTGGGCGGGCTCGTCGCTACCCGCAGCACCGGCCAGTTCTCTACGCTCTACGGTGGGATCGAAGAGCTGGTCGTGGGCCTCGAAGCGGTGCTGGCCGACGGTACGATCGTGCGTATAAAAAACGTGCCGCGCCGCAGCACCGGACCCGATCTGCGCCACCTCTTTATCGGCAGCGAGGGCACCCTGGCCTTTATTACCGAGGTTACTCTAAAGCTCTTCAAATACCGCCCCGAAGAGCGCTGGATGCGCGCCTACGGGGTGAAAGGGATGCAGTGCGGCCTCGATATGGTCAGAGAGATCATGATCGACGGATACAAGCCCGCCGTGGTGCGCCTTCACGATGCCGCTGAGGTGATGATGGTGCTGGGGCTGCATGATGTGGTGCCCTCCGAACATGCACTCCTGATGTTCATCTGCGAGGGGCCGCGCGCCATCGCCGAAGTTACCGGAGCGGCCATCAAAAAATATGCCGAAAAATATGAGGCGGTCGATATTGGAGTCAAGCCCGTGGAGAGCTGGCTGCAAACCCGTAACGACAGCTGCTACACCATGGATAAGGGGATCTATCATGCCATGAATCTGGTAGCCGATACCTGCGAGATCTCCGCCGGATGGGGCGAGATCGGCGATATTTACGATGCAGTAGTGACCCGCCTCACCGAGGAGATCGAAGAGATGGCCTATGCCGGCGGCCATGCCTCTCATTGTTATATCCAGGGAACCAATATCTACTTCACCTTTGCTTTTGTAGAGAACAAGGGCGCCGAAGCCGCCGA
>DUVX01000173.1 GCA_012840855.1 Bacillota bacterium
GTTAAATCCCCCCCGGCCCCCCTTTGGGAAAGGGGGGAGTCGTTATCCTTTGTTTTTGTAGGGGCGGGGTTCTATCCCCGCCCGCGTTTTGCCGCCATGGGCAGTTGGTATCGCTTTCCGTTCCCTCTCCCCCCCGCGGGAGAGGGACAGGGTGAGGGGGAACCCGGATATCGCTTTACCGTGAAGTCTAGCTTCACGGGGTTGGGCACAAGTGCGGGAATTAGGTCACCGGGTCGGTGGCGCCTTGCACGATTGGGGTATTCTTTTTGGCACCCAGGTGGTCAGGATCTTCAGGCCCAGCAGGGACGCTGCCATGATCGCGGCAAAAACCAGCATGGTCAGACCCAGCGACCATCCCCAGAGGATAGGGGCGTTCAGAAGCAGCATGCTGCCCAGCACGATGGGGGCAACAAAGACATTCATGAATCCCAGCTCCAGCGCAGTGCCTGTCTTGAACTCGGGATCAACGATGCGCAGGAGCAACAGACCCGTGGAGACTGTTCCCGTGCAGGTGCCGAAAATGGCCAGGGTGCGTTCAAGCTGGTTTAACCAGAGGCGCCGGCCCAGGTAGAAGACGATCCAGGCCGTGCTCACCGTGGCCAGGACGATGATGATCGAAACGGGGACGATGAATTCTTTTACCACCACCAGCTGGATCGCCATCATCGTCGCCACGATCAGGTAGTCCACGGCCCAGCCGGTAACGCGCCTCTGGACACCGGGATCGATGGTGTAGGCGATATTTAAGCCGGTCATCAACAGCCTGACCAGCAGGGCTACCAGCAGGCCTGCAAAAAAGAAGAAACCCCAGAGCATATCGGCCATATCTTCAGAGAGCAGCCCCGCTACAAATTTGACCAGGTGGTAAGTCAGGATATAGACCAGCCCCACCAGGGCGAAATGAAGGGCCAGGGTATCGATATTGCTCGAGTTGGTCGTCTGGTAACCGGCGGGTTCCTTTTTGTCACCGCGTCCGACC
Source organism: Bacillota bacterium (assembly GCA_012840855.1). Taxonomy (GTDB): domain Bacteria; phylum Bacillota; class Dethiobacteria; order DTU022; family DTU022; genus JAAZPQ01. The sequence goes on from DUVX01000173.1 coordinate 980, forward strand.
AGGCCCCTGATAAAATCCATCGGGAGCGCCCTGGGCAAATATCTTGCCTGGCCCTTGCGGACACCGCGGTTGGCCAGGGGAACCCCCAGAAAGACGGCGACCAGGTAACCCGCCGCGGCAAAGGTAAGACCAATGGTGGCAGCAAATTGAAACCCGAAACCTTCCCAGACCTTGCCGATGGAAAGGGCCTGTCCCGGCCCCTCGGTAAAACCGAGGGAGACGAGAAAGCCGAAGGTGGGGAAAAGTTTGACTCCGATATAACCCAGTGCCATTATCACCAGGCCGCCGATGATCGCTTGCATCGGTAGGGTGACCCCTTCGACCAGCGCCATCCAAAGCCCGCCCCTGGCGATTTCCTTGCTCGTGCCCGGCCCGGACTGTTCTCCCGGGGTCAGGCCCAGGGAGATGAAGGAGATAATGAAGAGATGGTACGCGAAACCCTCAAGCATATCTACAGAAAGGTTGATCATCCCAAGGTGCATCGCAGCCAAACCCAGGATTCCCCCAATAAGACAGCCGGGGAATAGGAACTTTTGGAAAAATGGGACTGTGGCACGGAGCAATACACCCACCAGCAGCGCGATACTGAGCCAGCCGAAACAAAGCAGGGGGTCAAAGGGGAAAGGTATGTTCATTTTCTTACCTCCCGGTCAAGGTTGATAAAATATAAACAATCATATCAATATTCTGTAACCGGGTCAACTTTGAAGCCGTCCCGATATGGTCTGGCTTTCTTTATGCAGTAACGGAGAGTGAAGGGTGGAAGGAGTAAAGGGATTAACCGGCGAATTGATGGTAAAGGAAAAAGATGGGGAGGGGTACCGGATGCCCGCTGTTACTGCCAACGGGATCACTATGTATTATGAAGATTACGGGAAGAAGGAAGATCCACCCCTGGTGCTGATCATCGGTCTGGGCAGCCAGCTCACCGATTGGCCTGCTTCCTTTTGCGAGGGGCTGGTGGAGCGGGGCCTGCGGGTGGTCTGCTTTGACAACCGCGACTGCGGGCTCTCCACAAAGATGGATGGTGCTAGGATGCTTTCCCCGGTACTGCTGCTGCCGGCGCTCAAGCTTGGCCTCAGGGTAAAGCTGCCCTACACCCTCGGCGAGATGGCCCGGGATACGGTGGGGCTGATGGAGGCGCTACAGCTGAAAAGAGCACATATTGCCGGCAGCTCCATGGGCGGCGCTATCGCCCAGCTTGTCGCCGGGCGTTACCCAGAGAAGGTTTTATCGCTCACCTGTTTCTACTCCAGCTCGGGCCGCCCCGGCCTGCCCGGCCCGAAGCTACGGGTAGCCCTGCGGATGGCGCGCCAGCCGAAGGGGGAGGACCGGGAGGCCTGGACCGACTATTTCCAGGAGGTCTTTACCCTTATCGGTACCCCGAGGCAGGATCCAGAAGAGCAGCGCCGCAAAGCCGCCCGCCGCGTGGAGCGCTCTCTCTGTCCGGGAGGGACCAGGCGGCAGCTCGCTGCGCTTACGGCTGGCGGGAGCCGGGTAGCCCTGCTGCAAAGGATCACTGTGCCCACCCTGGTGATCAGCGGCAGCGCCGACCCCCTGATGCCTTATCGCTGCGGCCGCGATATCGCCGCACATGTGCCGGGGGCCCGCTTCGAGCTCATCGAGGGGATGGGGCATGACTTGCCCGAGAAGATGATCCCCCACCTTGTCGATTTGCTCGCCGGCCACGTGCTGGCACAGCGCTGATCGTACCGGCAAATCCTGATTAACAGGAAGACTATGGAGGCTAATAGATATGTCTATTGAAAAGGTAAGGGAATTTTTCAGGGATAAGGGGATGGAAGAAAGAATCCGGGAATTTGCAGTCTCCAGCGCAACGGTGGAGCTGGCCGCTCAAGCCCTGAACTGCGCGGCCTGCCGCATCGCTAAGACGCTCTCCTTCCATGTGGGGGAAAGGGTTGTCCTGATCGTTACAGCAGGCGATACGAAGATCGATAACCGGAAATATAAATCTTGTTTCGGGATGAAAGCGAAGATGTTATCACCCGATGAAACTGCACCGCTGGTGGGATACGCTGTGGGGGGTGTTTGCCCCTTTGCGGTAAATGAGGGGGTCGAGGTTTACCTGGATCGATCGCTGAAGCGATTTGAAACGGTCTTTCCGGCGTGCGGCAGTGCGAACAGCGCCATTGAGCTGAGTATAACCGAGCTTGAAAAATATACTGATACTAAAGGATGGGTGGATGTGTGCAGGATCGTTGATTAAGCGTACCGCGAAATTCCAATAAAATTGACCTGCAGCTTAAAGCATGGTACAGTAGACAGAGGAAAAGGATGATTGATGTTGCCTTAGCGATAAAAAAGAGATTCTCGAAAATGGTAATGCCCTGGGGGCATTATTTTCTTTTGCGGGATGATGAAAAAAAACCCAAAGATTTGCCCGGTTTTAGTTGTTAACCTCGTTCTAGTACTGCCAGCAACTGTTTACTTCACCGGGGGCAAGGTCTTGCCCGCTTCATCATTCTATCAGTCTTAGTACAGCCCCATGTTTAAAAGCAGGGGGCAGCATCTGTTTAGACCGCTTAAAAATGGACTAAACTTTTTTATGTTATGGGAGGAGAGCTTACTTGATTCGTTTTGAACATGTCAGTAAGAGCTACGGGGGGACCCTTGTTTTGGACGATCTGAGTTTTGAAATCGCTCCCGGCCAGCTTGCTGTTTTGATCGGCCCCAGCGGATGTGGGAAGACCACCACCTTGAAGACAATAAATCGGCTGATCGAAACAGACAAGGGTGATATCTACGTTAACGGCAGAAGTATAGCCCGCTTGAACAAGGTGGAGCTGCGCTGCTCCATCGGCTATGTCATTCAGCAGATTGGCCTGTTTCCGCATATGACTGTGGAGCAGAATATCTGCGTTGTGCCGAAATTGCTGAAATACAGCAAAGAACGCTGTCAAAAAATTACCCATGAAATGCTGGAGCTGGTAAAGATGCCTTATGAGGAATACGCTCATAAATATCCGAATCAGCTCTCGGGCGGTCAGCAGCAGCGCATCGGTGTGCTGCGGGCGCTGGCGGCTTCTCCCCCCATTGTGCTGATGGATGAACCTTTCGGTGCGCTTGATCCCATGACCCGCCTGGTACTGCAGGAAGAGGTGCGCCGGCTTCAGCAAAAGCTCAACAAGACAATTGTCTTTGTCACCCATGATATGGACGAGGCCCTTACCATGGCCGATACCGTCATCTTCATGGAAAAAGGGCGGATCGTCCAGATGGCCAGCCCCGATGAGATGCTGAGAAATCCGGCCAGCGATCTGATCTGCAGCTTCATGGGTAAACGCAGCCTCAACAATCAACATCTTCCGCAAACTGTCGCCGATATTATGCGGGACAAGGTCGTTACCGTGACAAAAGACCACGGTGTGAGGGCTTCGGTGGAGCTGATGAGCAGAAAGAATATCGACACCCTCATTCTGACTAACGCTGACGGCAGCTATGCGGGGGTGGTCTCGGTGGACCGGATCAAACGGAGCGGTAAAGGGTATAAAACCGTGGAGCCCCTTATGAACCGCGGCTACCCCTTTTCTTACGAGGATGAGGATGGGCAGGTGGCTTTCGACAAGTTGATCGATGGTGGAGTCAACTACGTGGTGGTGCTCAGGCGCGATCGCACCGTGGCGGGCATTGTCACGAAGACGAGCATGGCCCGGTCTATGGCGGAGGCGGTTTGGGGGAATGGAGAATGACAGATTTTCTTGAGATCTACGGGCGGCAGATCGCCCAGGCTGCCGGCACCCATCTTTACTATGTGCTGCTCTCCGTGGCCATCGCTTTTGCCGTATCGCTCACTTTGGGGATCTTGCTGTCGAGGGCGCCGCGCTGGGCGAATATAATTCTTCCGCTGCTTTCATTGTTTCAAACTGTGCCGGGGATCGTCTTTATCGGACTGCTGTTTCTGGCAATCGGCATTGTTCCGGCCACTATTATTATCGCCCTGGCGATCTATGCCATCTTTCCCATCTTGAAAAACACCTATGTGGGGATTATCGAAGTGGATGAAAGCTACAGGGAGGCGGCGAAGGGCTGCGGGATGTCCGCTTTGCAGGCTTTAATACGGGTGGAGCTTCCTCTGGCCCTGCCGGCCATTATCAGCGGGCTGCGCATGTCCCTGGTATACACGGTCAGCTGGGCGGTCCTGGCTGCAATGATCGGCTTGGGCGGGCTGGGCGACCTGATCTTTGCCGGGATCAGCAGCAACAACAATGCCCTGATCCTGGCGGGCGCTTTGCCGGCGGCCCTGATGGCCATACTATGCAGCCTGGGCATAGATCTGCTGCGCGGGATCTTGATCCCCCGGCCGCTGAGGAGGGATGTTCTGTGAGCTGGTCCATGGTGATGGAACATCTTTTCATGGTGCTCCTGGCGGTGCTTTTCACCATAGCTCTGGGGGTGCCGCTGGGCGTTTGCGCTTACTGTTTTAAACCGCTGCGGCGGGTTGTCCTGTGGTCGGTGGAGATATTGCAGACAATACCGGCGATGGCGCTCCTCGGTATTATCATGGTCTTTTTGGGCGCCGGTAAAGCCACTGTGGTCATCGGCTTGCTGCTCTATGCGCTCATGCCGGTGGTGCAAAACACCTGCCTCGGCCTTACCGAGGTCGATCCGGGGGTCAGAGAAGTGGCGCGCGGTATGGGGATGATGAGATTTTACCGCCTTCTTCATGTGGAGATGCCCATAGCGATCCCCTATATCTTCACCGGTATCCGCATTGCAGTGGTTATCTCTGTGGGGGTGGCCGTATTTGCTACTTTCGTGGGCGGGGGCGGTATCGGGAGGGCCATCTATCAGGCTATACGGGTTCACGATGTACCCACTATTATCAGTAGTACCTTTACCCTGATGCTGATGGCGATCGGGCTTGATACGGTAATGGCGCTGGCGGAGAAAAGGCTGTACAGCCGTTTCTCTCCCGCGGAGAAGTAGCCGTTTTACAATTAAAAGGAGGGCTTTAATGAGTACTGTTAAAAAGATTGCTGCCGGTCTGCTGGCCGGCCTGCTGCTTCTGGCAGCGGTGGGGTGCGGTGATGCCGGGAAAACGGATATGATCACTATTTACGACGGGCAGTTTTCCGAGATGAAGCTGATCCACCGCATGGTAAAATATCTGGTGGAGGAAAATACGGACGTCAAGGTGGAGATTCTAGACGAGGTGGCTCCGGTCAATTCGTACAATGAACTGGTCAAGGGTACCGCCGATATAATGAACAGCTATGACGGCACCTTGCTTACCACCTACCTTCATCTGGATCCCGCCGATGTGCCGGGGGATATGACGCTCTATGATTTTGCCAACCAGCAAGGGGCCAAAGAGGGTGTGCGCCTGCTGGATAAGCTGGGGCTCAACAACACCTATGCTATCGGTGTTTCGCAGGAGCTGGCAGAAGAGCACGGACTTGAAACCATAAGCGACCTGGTTCCCCTGGCTGATGAGCTCGTCTTCGGTGCTGAGCACGACTTTTTCACCGAAGAGGGCAGCGCCAAATATAATCCCTTCGTCGAGTTTTACGATCTTGACTTCAAGGAAGTAAGACACCTCGATATTGTTCTCAAGTATACCGCCTTTGAAAGCGGCGAACTCGATGTGATGGTGGTCTATGCCACCGACGGGCTTAATCGCAAAGCCCAGCTGAAGGTGCTCGAGGATGACCGGGGCTTTTTCCCCGAGTACAACGGGGCCCTGCTGGTGCGCGAGGATATGTTTGAACGCCTGCAGGAAGCCGCACCGGACCTTGAAGAGGTGCTGAACCAGCTGGGCGGGATCTTCACCGATGCAAAAATGGTTGATCTGAGCTACAGGGTGGATGTAGAGAAAGAAAAGGTTGAAGACGTGGCCCGCGAATTTCTGGAATCCGAGGGCTTGCTCTAATAGGCGCACGCTGGCCGGCTATGAGTAAAATGTTAGCGGGGGGAGAGGATCGAAAAAACCTGCTTTAAGCAGGAAAAGAGAGACCTCGTTCCAGAAGGTATAGGTTTGAGAAACAACACCCAGGAAGGAGGCCTCTCAAGAA
>DUVX01000174.1 GCA_012840855.1 Bacillota bacterium
CTGCGACCCACTTCAGGCGAGGTCTATGTGGACAACCTATCCACCTGCAATGAAGGAGCCATTTCGCAGATCCGTTCACTTTGCGGGATGATCTTTCAGAACCCGGACAACCAGATTGTCGGGACCACGGTGGAAGAAGACGTTGCCTTCGGCTTAGAGAATCGTGTTGTCCCGCCGCCGGAGATGCGCTGCCGAGTAGATGCAGCGCTGAATCTGCTGGGGCTTAGCGATCTGGCGAAATACCCGCCTCATCTTCTTTCAGGCGGCGAGAAACAAAAAGTGGTGCTGGCCGGCCTCCTCGCTTTAAGGCCGCGCTGCCTGCTTCTTGATGAACCGACCGCCATGCTCGATCCGGATGGCCAGGCGGTGCTACTAGAAGCGGTGAAGCGTTTGCACCGTGAAGAGGGGATCACTGTGATCCAGGCAACCCATTACCCCGAAGAGGCTGCGCTCGCCGGGCGGGTGCTCTTACTGGATAGGGGGCGTCTGCTCAGGGAAGGTCCGCCTGCTAAGATACTGGGTGACTTGCCGCTCTTGCGCAGCCTGGGGCTGCGGAGTACCGCTGCGGGAGAGCTGGCCCATCTGCTGCGTGAGGACGGCTTCCCCCTGCCTGAGGGGATTTTGCATAATCGGGAGTTGGCGAGGCAGCTATGTTCATTCGCACAGAAAAACTAAGCTATACGTATATGGCGGGTAGTTCACTTGCTGTGGAAGCGCTCCGCGATCTGGATATCGGTATTCCCCGGGGCAGCTTTACAGTGCTATTGGGCCCTTCCGGATCGGGCAAGTCAACGCTGCTGCAGCATTTCAACGGTCTGCTCCGGCCCACCGGTGGGCGCATCTTCATTGAGGGCAGGCCTCTGAACTATGACAGGCGGCAGTTAAGGGAGCTGCGCCGCCGCATCGGGCTGGTTTTCCAGGAACCAGAAAGGCAGTTTTTCAGCGAGAGCCTTTACGAAGAGATTGCCTTTGCGCCACGCAATTTCGGCCTGCCCGCCTCACTTGTGGAAGAGCGGGTGGAGCGGGCGCTACAGCAGGTCGGTTTGGAGGGAGAAGGTTTAAGGGAAAGATCACCTTTTCAGCTCAGCGCGGGGCAGCAGCGCCTAGCGGCGATAGCGGCTGTCCTGGCGATGCAGCCTGGCGCGCTGATGCTCGATGAGCCGACAGCCGGCCTGGATCAGTCCGCCCAGCAGAGGTTGTTTACCCTGCTGCAGCAGCTTAACCTTTCGGGGCAGACTATTATTGTGGTAACCCATCGCCTGGACCAAATCGTGTCGTTGTCCGATCATTTAATCGTTCTTAACCGGGGTACCCTGCTCGTAGAAGGCAAGCCCGACAATATCTTTTCACAGCCGGAACTGCTGCATCGCTACGGCCTTTACCTGCCCCCGGTGATGGAGCTGATGAAGGAGCTCATCGCTGCCGGATTGCCCTTTCCCCCGGCGCTCTACTCCCTTGAAGAAGCCCGCCAGGAAATAGTGGCCTGGCGAAATAGGGGGTTCAAACCTTGAGCCGCAGCATAACCTTGGGTCGCTACTTTCCCGGAGATTCCTTACTGCACCGCTTCAACCCGCGGTTCAAATTACTGATCTTAATTCTGTTCCTGGCGATACTTTTTCTTATGAAGACACTGATCGGCCTGGGCCTTCTTTTAATGTTTTTGCTACTCACAGCCACGGCTGTACGGGTACCGCTGCGTTACCTTTTCAATGGGCTACGCCCGGTTCTCTATATCATACTATTTACGGCTTTTGTTTATTTCTTCTTTACCAAGGGGGGGGTAGTCCTGCTGCGCATAGGGCCGTTGACGATAGAGCAGGCGGGAGTGTGGGCGGGATCCTTCATGATTGCACGGCTCTTAGGCCTGGTTCTTCTTTCCATGCTCCTGACCCTGACAACAACGCCTCTGGCTCTGGCCCGGGCGATGGAATTTTTCATGAAGCCGCTCGGGCGGGTCGGTTTTCCCGCCGGAGAGGTGGCCATGATTATGATGATCGCTTTGCGTTTTATACCGACTATAGCAGAAGAGAGCCAGCGTCTCTTGCAGGCGCAAGAGGCGCGCGGTGCCGACTTCGGCGGGGGTTTTTTTAGCCGGGCCCGAAAATTTACGCCGCTGATGGTACCCCTTTTTGTCAGTGCCTTTCGCAGGGCCGACGATCTGGCCCTGGCCATGGAGGCGCGGGGCTACCGTATCGGCGCACCCCGGACACAGATGCTGGAAGAGAGCGTCACCATCGCCGACTGGGCGGCGCTCCTGCTCTCCTTTATCGCGCTGACAGCGGTAGCGGTGACGGGCCTCTAGCAATTTTGACCAGAAGCTGCGTAATCTAAACTGAAGATGGTGAGCGAAAAGGATGCACCCAACCTGTCTCAAGATAAGCTATGACGGCACCGCATACGGGGGGTTTCAGATTCAAAAAAATGCGCCAACGATCCAGGGTGAGCTGGAGAGGGCGCTGGCAGTGATCTACAAAGTGCCGTTAAGGGTTATCGGTGCCGGGCGCACCGACGCAGGTGTTCATGCGCGTGGTCAGGTTGTTCATTATACTGCACCCTTCAAGATCCCCGAAGAAAGGCTACCGGCGGCGCTCAATGTCCTGCTGCCGCAAGATATTGTGGTTTTAAGAGCTGCCCTTGTTGCTCCCGCTTTCCATGCCTGTTTTAGCGCCACCAAAAAACTGTACAGTTATACCCTAGATCGGGCGCTCTACCCACAGGTGCTGCTCCGCCGTTTTACCCATCACTTACCGGGGGTTTTTGATACAGCGGCAGTTAAAAAAGCGGCAGAATCGCTCAAGGGCACCCATGACTTTCAGGCGTTCCGGGCTGCGGGAAGCTCTGCTAGGAGCACGGTGCGCACCCTTTACCGGGTTGATCTCGATGAGGTTCCCGGAAGAAGATTGTTGATATTTACCTTTGAGGGAAGCGGTTTTCTTTACCGTATGGTCCGGATGCTGACGGGCAGCCTGTTGCGGGTGGGGCGGGGCAGGCTCGAGCCGCAGGCGATTGCTGCAGCACTGCGCGGTGTTCGTCCCGACGCAGCCGGCCCAACGGCACCGCCCCAGGGGTTATGTTTGGAAAAAGTGACCTACAGTGAAGACCCCTTCTGAATTTTCAGGGCGCCTTTCTTTCCTGTGAGTAAAATGTTGGCGGGGGGAGATGATTGGAAAAACCTGCTTTAAGCAGGAAAAGAGAGACCTCATTCCAGAAGGTAGTGTTGTGAGAAAAACAACCAACGGAGGAGGCCTCTCAAGAGTGA
>DUVX01000175.1 GCA_012840855.1 Bacillota bacterium
CACTCTCCCGATCAATAGTCTTGCCCTGGAGCGGATAATAAATTGCCGTAGGGGCGCCACAATATTTTACCAAACTTTATCTTTACCGGCGCTTTATGATAATATATTGTTAAAATTGATGCTTTGGGGGGACTTGGATGCGCCTGACGGAACGTTTTTACGCCTATTTCTGGCAGGGATACGGAAACAATTGCAACAGCTATATCTACCGGGGGGAGCAGCTTATCCTTATCGATCCGGGCCACATACGCAATGAATCGGGCGAGAGATGTCTGGAAATATTGAAGGAATCTATCACCGGGGACGGGATCGCCTTAGAAGAGATCGAGCTGATCCTATGTACGCACGGGCATCCCGATCATGTGGAGGCGGCGGGGATAATTCGCGATAGCAGTGGGGCCAGGATCGGGATCCACCAGAAGGATGCTTTCTTCCTGGAAGCTCTGGAGCAGCGCGCCCGCGCCGCCGGCTCGCTGGAGACAGCCTCGCTGACCCCGGACTTTTTCCTTTCCACCGGTGAACTTGACGCTGGCTCCGGTGCGGGAGAGGGGGGCGATGAGATCCGAGTGCTCGAGACACCGGGTCATTCGCCTGGTTCGCTCTGTTTCCACTTTCCCGAAGAGGGGGCCCTGATTACCGGTGATACGGTATTTGACGGCAGCATCGGCAGATCCGATCTCCCAGGAGGGGACTTCGAAGCACTGGGCAACAGTGTGGCCGCCCTTTCCCGGCTGGAAGATCTGGAGCTCCTGCTGCCCGGCCATATGGGCCCGGTGCGGGGTGCGGAGAACATTCGCCGCAATTTTGAGATGATCCAGCGCCTCTTCTTCGGCTGATCCGGTACTTCCCGCCCCCGGGATAAATATTTTCCTTTGGAAAAAAATAAAGCTATAACAGGAAGACAAAGGGGACGGGAAGATGAAGCGCTACCTTTATCTACTGCAGGGTATCCTGGCGGGTCTGATCGGGGCGCTGGCAGGCTCTCTGATCCTGTGGGGGGCTTGGCAGCTACCTGTTCTCGGTTTACTGCTCACAAAAGCCGGCCTTGTTCATGGTTTTTTCGTGCTGCTTATTATCGGGGCGCTGGGCGGTCTGCTCTACTCCGCCATCGTCGGCCGTCGCCCGTTGAGGCTCTATGCCGCCGTGCTGGCAGGGGCGATCCTCGGTTTTCTGCTCTGGGCGGCGGGGCCGCTCCTCCTGGTTCCGGTGCTTCTGGGTTTTCCGCCCCTCACCGCCGGCCCCTTGGATAACTGGATGCCTTTGCTGGCTTTTACTCTCCATGGTATCATCACAGCCCTGCTTTACAGCCGCTTCAGCGGGGTGCAGTCCCCGGCGCGGACCCGCTACGCCGCCGCCCTTCTACTGGCGGCGGGGGTACTGACGCCCTTTCTGCTCCGGGCAGCGGTAAGCACCTCCCCCGGGGCCCTAAAGATTCCGCCTGGCTACAAGGCGGAGGTGGTGGCCAAGGGGCTGACCTTTCCTACTTCCCTGGCGATAGCCCCCGCTGGGGAGATCTATGTGGCCGAATCGGGGTATGCCTACGGCCCGAAAGAGACAGAAGCTAGAGTGTTGCGGATCTCGCCGGCCGGCTCTGTCGAAGAAGTTGCCAACGGTTTCAACGGCCCGATCAACGGTATCGCTCTAAAAGAGGGCTCGCTGTTCCTTTCCCACCGCGGCAAGATCACCGCCCTCGATCTTGAAAGCGATGAGCGGGAGGATCTCGTCAGCGGGCTGCCTTCGTTGGGGGATCACCAGAACAATGATCTTCTTTTTGGTCCCGACGGTGCGCTCTATTTCGGACAGGGTACCGCCACTAATGCCGGGGTGGTGGGTCCCGATAATTTTGTTTATGATTGGGCGGAGCGCTACCCCCGCTTTCATGATTTTCCCTCCCGCAACTTCACCCTCACGGGGGAAAATTACGAGGCTCTCGATCTGAGCACAGCCGAGCCGGCGGATAAAAAGAGCACCGGCGCCTTTGCTCCCTACGGCATGATACGTTCCAGGGGAGAAAGGCTGCAGGCGACGGTGCCGGCTAGCGGGGCGGTTCACCGCCTCGATCTGAAAAGCAAAAAGCTGACTGTCTATGCCGACGGTCTGCGCAATCCCTACGGGCTGGCGATGGATGGCGGGGGGAAACTTTACGCAACGAACTTGGGCTACGATGACCGCGGCGTCAGAGCGGTTAAGCATTCGCCCGACTGGGTGGTAAAGCTAAAACCGGGTGCCTGGTACGGCTGGCCCGATTTTGCGGGGGGGCTGCCCCTGACCGAGCCGCTCTTCGCCTCGGAAAGGGGGATGAATCGCCGCCCCCTCATTGTCGATCCGCCGCCGGTAGAGCCGCCACTAGCTACGCTGCCGCCCCATTATTCTCCGATGAAACTGGCCTACGCCCCGGAACGCTTTCCGGATAAGGGGCTTTTTGTGGCTGTTTTCGGCGATGCGCAGCCGCTCACCGAGAACTTGAAGGACCTGGTCCCCACAGGGGTGATCAGTATAGATCCCCAGACAGGCAAATACAGCTGGTTCGTCAAGAACCGGGAGAAGCCCCGCTTCGGGCGCAGCGGCGGCGGCTTCAAGCGGATCATCGATCTTGAGTTCGAACCCGACGGCGGCGCTCTTTATGTGCTCGACTTTGGGGTAGTAGAATTTACCGGCATGGCGCCCAATGCTATTCCCAAGAGCGGTGTTCTCTGGAAAATCAGCCCCACTGGCTAGCCCGCCTGGGGAGGCGACGGGAAGAAGAGCAGCGCGAAGCCGCCCTTCCCCGCCAGAAAAAGAAGGGTTTTGACAGTAAAAAGGAGAAATATTAATAGCACAACGGCAACCCGAATTATTAATTTTGGGTCTGGCCAACCACCCTAATCACGCTATTTAGGCAAGCCTACACCACACCAGTTTAAAATTTACGAAAAAGGAGCATCCCGGCGATGACCAAGATTGAATATCAGCGGCGTCTTTTCACCCGTTTTGGGGGCAACCCCATCCTTTCCGCTGAACGCTGGCCTTATCCTGCCAATTCGACTTTCAATCCCGGTGCGGTGCAGCATAACGGGGAAACCTGCCTGCTCGTCCGCATCGAGGATATGCGCGGTTACTCTCACCTTACCTTCGCTCGCAGCAGGGACGGCATTACCAACTGGCAAATCGATGAAAAGCCAACCCTTGAGCCCGACCCCGCCTACAACGAAGAGCAGTGGGGGATCGAGGATCCCCGCATTGTCTGGCTGCCGGAGCGGGAGGAGTATGCCGTAACCTACGTTTCATTTTCCAAGGACGGTCCCATGGTCTCTTTGGCCCTCTCAAAAAACCTGCGCAGCTTTGTGCGCAAAGGGGCGATGCTGCCGCCGGAGGATAAAGACGCCTCTCTTTTTCCGCGCTTGATCAACGATCGCTATGTGCTCATTCACCGCCCGATTATCCGCGGTGAGGCACATATCTGGATCTCCTTTTCACCTGATCTAAAATACTGGGGTGACCACAAGATCCTTATCCCCGTGCGCCCCGGCCGCTGGGACAGCACCCGTGTGGGCCTGGGGCCGCCGCCGATTGAAACGAGCGAGGGCTGGCTGATCATCTACCACGGGGTGCGTATGACCGTTTCGGGCGCTCTTTACCGCGTCGGCCTGGCTCTGCTGGATCTGGAGCAGCCCTGGAAAACAATCCGGCGCAGTGAGGAATGGGTTTTCGGGCCGCGCGAGCCCTATGAAAGGGTCGGCGATGTCCCCGGGGTGACCTTCCCCACGGGGACGGTGGTGAACGAGTCCACCGGCGAGCTGCGGATGTATTATGGGGCTGCCGACAGCAGCGTCTGCCTGGCCACCGCCAATCTTAACGACCTTCTAAATTATCTCCTGCATGAATGCCCTTCGGAAAAAGGAGATGCTTGACGGCGGCATGAGAATAGCGATCTTGTCTCCCATCGCCTGGCGCACTCCGCCGCGTCATTACGGCCCCTGGGAGCAGGTGGCTGCCTGGATCACCGAGGGCCTTGTGCGGGAGGGCGTCGATGTCACCCTTTATGCCACCGCCGATTCGCAGACCGGAGCCCGCCTCCGGGCGGTGGCGCCGCGGCCCTATGCCGAAGATCGCTCCCTCGATCCAAAGGTGTGGGAGTCCCTGCATATTGCCGCCCTTTTTGAAGAAGCGGGCTCTTATGACCTCATCCACAACCACTACGATTTTCTGCCGCTTACCTATACAAAGCTGGTGGATACTCCGGTAGTGACCACGATCCACGGGTTTTCTTCACCCCGGATCATCCCCGTCTACCGCAAATACAATCGCCGGGTGCACTATGTCTCCATCAGCGATGCCGATCGCCATCCCGGGCTCGACTACAGCGCCACGATTCATCATGGGATCCCCGTGGAGGAGTTCCCTTTTTGTGGCGATCCGGGGCGCTATCTCCTTTTTTTTGGGCGGATTCATCCCGATAAGGGGGCCGCTGAGGCGGTTCAGCTTGCTCGTCAGGCCGATCTGCCGCTGATCATCGCCGGGATCATCCAGGATCGCGCTTATTATGATCGCGCCGTCGCTCCCTATCTCGACAACGACAGGATTAAATATATTGGATCGGTAGGCCCCGCGGAGAAAGGCGCCCTTCTGGGAGGCGCCCGGGCTCTACTGCATCTGATCAATTTTGATGAACCCTTCGGTCTGAGCGTAGTGGAGGCGATGGCCTGCGGCACGCCTGTTATCGCCTGCAACCGCGGTTCCATGCCGGAGCTGATCCTCGATAAAGAGACCGGCATTCTGCTGGAGCACCCTGAAGAGGCAAAGGCGGCTCTTGCGCTGCTTAAGGATATCGATCGGCGCCGCTGCCGCGCCCATGTGAGGGATAATTTTAGCGTTGAGACGATGGTGAAGCGCTATCTCGAGCTCTACCGGCAGATTATTTTTAAAAGGGAAATAGGGAAAGGTTAAGGATAGAAGAAAAGGAATTAATTATAAAGGGGTGTGACCATGCTTATCGGCAATCTCTTTAAGCCGTTAAAAGTTGCGTTTATCTCCACTTATCCGCCGCGCCGCTGCGGTATCGCCACCTACACCGCCGACTTGACGGATAATTTCCGGAAGATCTACCATGAAGGCCATCCCCAAGGTGAAAAGGATTGTTTTGAAGTGATCGCTTTGAACAATAGGCCGCAGGGTTATCCATACAGCAGCGAGGTCAGCTTTCATATCCGAGATCAGCATCGCGGCGATTACCAGAGAGCGGCCGATTTTATCAATGTTTCGCCCATCGATGTGGTCTGCCTGCAGCATGAATTCGGCATTTTCGGCGGTGAAGACGGCAGCTATATCATTTCCCTGCTCCGCGGGCTAAAAAAACCGGTGGTGACCACTTTTCACACCATCCTTGCTGAGCCCACCCCGGGCCAGAAAAAAACGATGAGCCGCATCTGCGAGCTCTCTACCCGGGTGGTAGTGCAGGCTAAGATGGCGGTGCGCCTGTTAAAAAAGATCTACAGCGTCCCGGAAGATAAAATTATGATGATTCCCCATGGAGCGCCTGATGTTCCCTTTCTCGATCCGCTCTTTTACAAAGAGCGCTTCCAGGCCGAAGGGAGGATTCTTCTGCTCACTTTCGGCCTGCTCGGACCGAGCAAGGGGATCGAATATGCCATCGCCGCCATGGAAAAGGTGGCGGAAAAATACCCGGAGGTGCTCTATATCATTCTCGGGGCTACTCACCCCGAGGTGAAGCGCCGTTACGGCGAACAGTACCGTCACCGGCTGGAGCAGCTGGTTCGGGAGAAGGGACTTCAGGATAAGGTTGTCTTCTACAACCAGTATGTTTCCCTGGAGCGGCTCATCGATTTTCTGGTCGCCGCCGATATCTATCTTACCCCCTATGTGAACAAAGATCAGATCACCTCGGGTACGCTCGCCTACGCCCTTGCCTGCGGCAAGGTTATCGTCTCCACTCCCTATTGGTATGCCCAGGAGCTTCTGGCCGAAGATCGCGGCTGTCTGGTCCCTTTTTGCGACAGCGACTCCCTGAGCAAGAAACTTATCGAGCTGTTAGGCGATGAGGCGCTGCGCAGCAGCATGCGCAAACGCTCTTACCAGTACGGGCGCAAGATGATCTGGCGTGAGGTGGCGCGTCGCTACGCCTCGGCCTTTGAAAAGGCGAGGTTTGGCTACAGCAAGGAGGCCCGTAAATCGATGCAGAGCCTGGCGGTTACCGAAAGCGCCGTTCTGCCCGAGATCAGGCTCGATCACCTGCGCGCGCTTACAGACGATACCGGGCTCTTTCAACATGCTCTTTATACGGTGCCCAACCGCAGCGAGGGTTATTGTACCGACGACAACGCCCGGGCTCTGCTTGTAACGGTGATGAACTGGCGCCTGTTTAAGGATGAGCAGATCGGACCGCTTTTTCGGACCTACCTCAGCTTTCTTCTCGATGCCTTCAACAGTGAGGGAGGGCGGATGCGCAATTTTCTTTCCTACCAGCGCCGCTGGCTCGAGGAGGCGGGATCTGAGGACAGCCATGGCCGCAGTATCTGGGCCCTCGGCTACACTGTCGCCCACTCCCCAGAGGAGCCGCTGCTGGGTCTGATCACTAATTTTTTCAAGGAGCTCCTCCCACCGGTGGGGTCGTTCACTTCACCGCGCGCCTGGGCCTTTGCGCTCCTCGGATCGCTCTATTACCTGAAACGTTTCGGCGGCGATCCCGAAGTGCGTAAACTGGTGAATACCCTGAGCGGGCGGCTCTTTCAGCAGTTTTCCCGGGAGGCAACCGAAGAATGGTTCTGGCTCGAGGAGATCGTCGCCTACGACAATGCCCGCATTCCCCAGGCTCTCATTGCAGCCGGGGACAGCCTGCAGGAAAAGCGGTTTTTGCAGACGGGTCTTCGCGCGCTCCGCTGGCTGATCTCGATCCAGACCGATGCCGGAGGCGGCCAGCTCTCTCTCGTCGGCAACGACGGCTGGTATCGCCGCGGCGGCGAGAAGGCTTCATTTGACCAGCAGCCGCTGGAGGCGGCGGCGATGGTCGACGCCTGTTACCAGGCCTACCAGGCCACCGGTGAACACCGCTGGCAGATCGCTATGGACTGGTCTTTCAACTGGTTCTTCGGGAATAACGATATGCATCTGCCCCTTTATGATTTCAGCAGCGGAGGCTGTTACGACGGTCTCATGCCGGGCGGGGTGAACTTAAATCAGGGGGGCGAGTCAACGCTTTCCCTGCTGCTGGCTCTGCACCGGATGCATCTGGCTTCGCACCAGAGCTATACGGGGGTAAGCGAGATTGCTGGAACAGCTTCGCCGCCCCGTGAAGATACATAATAAGGGATCTAATAAACTGGATCGAAAAGCTCGATCTCCAGGGGAGTGAACATTCAATGTATGCCCTCATATTGGCCGGCGGGAGCGGCACGCGGCTGTGGCCGCTCAGCCGGGAGCAGTATCCCAAACAGTATCTCTCTTTCGGTTCCGACGAAAGGAGCCTTCTGCAGAAAACTGTAGCCAGGTTGACGCCGCGGATAGCGCTGGATAAAATTATTGTGGTGACGCACCGCGATCAGGCGGAGGAGATCAAACGCCAGCTGGCAGCGCTGGAATATGATCCGGAGGCGATCACCCTTCTAAGCGAGCCTCAGCCTCGCAATACAGCACCGGCCATCGGGCTGGGGGCCTGGTATCTGCGGCGCCGCACCAGCCCCGACGCAATTATGGCCGTTTTTCCCTCCGATCACTGCATCGCCGGCGGCGAAAAATTTGACGCGCTTCTAAGCAGGGCTGAGAGTGCTGCTCGGGAGCACGGTCTGGTTACTTTCGGGATCAAGCCTACCTATCCCGAGACAGGTTACGGTTACATCTGTCGCGGCGAAGAGCTGGCTCGATCTCTCTTCCGGGTGAAGCGCTTTGTGGAGAAGCCCGATGAAAAAAAGGCGAGGAGCTATCTTGAAGACGGCCGCTATTTTTGGAACAGCGGTATCTTCGTCTTTCAGATCGGTGCCCTTCAGGAGGCCTACCGCCGTTACCTGCCGGAGATGGCAGCGGCCCTGGAGGTGATCGATTATGACGATGAGCGCTCCCTCGAGGCGGCCTACCGGGAAATAACTGCCGTCTCCATCGACTATGGGATTATGGAGAAGGCTGATGGGGTGGTGGTGATCCCTGCAGAAATATCCTGGAGCGATCTCGGTAACTTCGCCGCCATCCACCGGCTTTTGCCGAAGGATGAGCAGGGCAACTACTGCGAAGGGCGCACCCTATTGCTTGATAGCCGCGAAAGCCTGGTTATGGCGCGTTCACGCCTCGTCGGTGCCGTGGGTCTGGAAGGGACTGCTATTGTGGAGACGCCCGACGCCCTGTTGGTCTGTCCGTTGGAGCGTTCTCAGGAGGTGAGAGCGCTGGCCGACGGGCTCGAAAAGAAAGGCGCGAAAGAGTATTACAGTCACACTACTGTCCGGCGCCCCTGGGGCAGCTTTACCCTGCTGGAGCTGGGGGAGGGTTACCAGGTCAAGCGGATCACCGTTGATCCTGGAAAAAGGCTGAGCCTGCAGAGCCATCGCTATCGCGCCGAAAACTGGATCATTGTGTGCGGCACGGCGCTGATCACCGTGGGGGAGAAGCAGCTAACGCGGCAAAAAGGTGAAAGCGTCTTTATCCCTGTAGGGGCGAAGCATCGCCTCGAGAACAGCAGCGGGGAACCGCTAGAGGTGATCGAGGTGCAGAGCGGCAGCTACCTCGGTGAGGATGATATTATTCGCTACGACGATGATTTCGGTCGGGCGGCGGCAGCGGCGCCGCTTTCTCCCCGGCAGCACTATCAGCGCTGGTTGGCTCGGCCCGATCTCGATGCTGAAACCAGGCGTCTGCTGGAATCGATGGCCGGCGATGAGAAGGAGATTGAGGATTGCTTCGGCACGGAGCTGACTTTCGGCACCGGGGGGATGCGCGGTATTATCGGGCCGGGCCTGAGCCGGATCAACCGCTATATTGTGCGCCGGGCAACGCAGGGGCTGGCCGACTATATCAACAGCCGGCAGGGGGCCCCCGCAGAGAGGAAAGTGGCGATCGCTTATGATACCCGCCGCTTTTCGCGTGAATTTTCTATCGACGCCGCCCTGACTCTGGCGGCCAACGGGATCACCGCTCTGATCTTCGATGATGTTCGCCCCACGCCGGAGCTCTCCTTTGCCGTACGCCAGCTGGGCTGCGCTGCCGGGATCGTGATCACGGCGAGCCATAACCCGCACCAGTACAATGGCTACAAGGTTTACGGATCGGATGGAGGCCAGGCAGTCTCACCGCTCATCGATGAAGTTACCGATGCTATCGGCGGGTTGGCTATCTTCGATGATGTCCGGACTATCTCCCGGGAAGAGGCGGAGGCAAAGGGCCTGCTTTGTTTCATCGGCCCGGAGATCGATGAAGCCTACCGCCAGGCGATCCGCTCCCTTTCCCTTACCCGGCCTTCAAAGAGGTTGAAGGTAGTCTTTACGCCCCTGCATGGCACCGGGGCGATCCATATACCCGCCCTGCTCCGCGAGCGCCCTTTCATCGAGCTCTACCCCGTGGAGGAGCAGGTGCTCCCGGATCCGCATTTCAGCACCGTGAAGGCGCCCAACCCCGAGGAGCCTGCCTCCTTTAAGCTGGCCCTGGAGCTGGCCCGCCGTGAGGAAGCAGACCTCGTTCTCGCCACCGATCCCGATGCCGACCGGGTCGGCTGCGCTGTGCGCGATCATAAAGGGCGCTTTCGTCACCTCAATGGCAACGAGATCGGCGCCCTGCTGCTCGATTATATTCTTGGAAGGCTGGCAGAGAGGGGGAGTCTGCCGGAAAATGCGGTGATGATCAAGACCATCGTCACGGGTGATCTGGGCCGCAAGGTTGCCGGGAGCTACGGTGTTGAGACCATGGAGACCCTGACGGGGTTTAAATATATCGGCGAGAAGATGACCCAGTTTGCGGAAAGCGGCGAGCACAATTTCATTTTCGGCTACGAGGAGAGCTACGGGTTTCTGGCCGGCACTTTTGGGCGGGACAAGGATGCCGTTCTCGCGGCCTTCCTTATTGCCGAGATGGCCGCCTATCATAGGGAAAAGGGTTGTGATCTGCTGCAAGCCCTGGAAGCGCTCTTCCGCAGGCACGGCTATTATCGAGAAGATCTTCTCTCTGTTAAGTTAACCGACCGGGCAGAATCGGAGGCGATCATGGGCTCCTTCAACCGGATACCGCCTGTTGTCGCGGGAAAAAAGGTTGTTGAAAAAAGAGATTACGAAAAGCGCAAGAGTTGGGATCTCATCAGCGGAAAGGAGCAGGCCTTGGAGCTGCCGCGATCGAAGGTGCTCTACTACCGGCTGGAGAACGGGGCCTGGTTCTGTATACGCCCTTCGGGGACGGAGCCGAAGATCAAAATCTATTTTTCCGTCTGTGGCGGGAGCGCTGCGGTGGCGGACTCGACACTGAGTTCTCTCAAAGAGGAAGTCCTTGCTCTTGCTGAAATCAAGCCCGGGTAAGGCCCGGGCTTCCTCATCCGGCGTCATACGGCGTTCTCACACCCCTGATTAAACATCATTTAAAAAAATATTATTGACTCCGCCGCCGGCGGGGTTTAATCTATAGAGAAAGTCAGAATGAGAGCATGGGAGGATCATTATGGAAAAGGATCAGCTTGCAGTGAAGAAAAAAGAGAACAGTTTCGGGGTGGCGGATCAATGGATCCGGAGATCTGTCGAAAGACTCCGCCTTTCCTCCGTTGTCTATGAGCATCTTAACCGGCCGATGCGCTCCGTGGAGATCTCCATACCGGTGAAGATGGACCACGGCGGGGTCGAGCTGTTCAGGGGATACCGGGTGCAGCACAATAATGTGCTCGGTCCCTTCAAGGGGGGGATCCGTTTTCACCCCGCTGTCACTGCCGAAAGCGTGACCGCACTTTCGCAGCTGATGACGCTAAAATGCGCTCTCATCGGGGTTCCTTTTGGGGGGGGCAAAGGCGGGGTAGTCTGTGATCCACACAAACTGTCCCTATTGGAGAAAGAAAGGCTCAGCCGCGGCTATATCCGGTCCCTCGGTTTCTTGCTGGGACCCGATGTTGATATCCCCGCGCCCGATCTTTTTACCGACGCCCAGGTAATGGCCTGGATGGCCGATGAGTATGGCCAGCTGGCGCGGCAGTATACGCCCGGTGTGCTCACGGGAAAACCGGTAGAGGTGGGTGGAAGCCTGGGCCGCAGGGAAGCCACCTCCCGGGGCTGTTTTTATGTCACGCGGGAGACCGCCAAGCTGTATAATTTTCCGCTCGAGGAGGCCCGTATCGTCATCCAGGGATGCGGTAATGTGGGCGGCCAGGTCGCCAGGATTTTCCATAAGCAGGGCTACAGGGTTACCGCAATCTGCGATATCAGCGGCGGCCTTTATCATCCTGATGGGCTCGATATCCCGGCGCTGCTGGAGCATGTCCGGAAGACAGGCCTGATCGAAGGGTTTTCGGGGGGAGAGAAGATCTCCAGCGAAGAGCTGCTCACCCTCGATTGCGACATCCTTATCCCTGCCGCCCTGGAAAATCAGCTCACTGCGGCCAATGCGGCGGAGATTAAAGCCCGCTTTGTGGTAGAGGCGGCGAACGGGCCCACTACCCCTCGGGCGGAGCAGATCCTGGGGGAGAGGGGAGCCGTCCTGGTCCCCGATATCCTGGCGAACAGCGGTGGTGTGCTGGCATCATACTTCGAATGGGTGCAGAACAGGCAGGGCTATTACTGGGATCTGGAGCAGGTGAACCGGCGCCTCGAAAAAATGATGGTGGAAGCGTTCCATGCTGTTTACCAGTTCGGCCGCGAAAAATGCGGCGGCGACTCCATCCGGGAAGCGGCGTACGGCTTTGCCGTGCAGCGGTTGGCTGAGGCGATGCGCTACCGGGGCTGGCTGTAAAGGGCAGCGGCTATTTTGGCGCCGCCCAACAGCTTGTGCTAAGATAATAGCAGCGGATAGTCGCCAATTGATTCCTGCATTTCCGTTTGCAGCAGAACTAGAGACAGCTTAGGGGGACGAGGAGATGAACTACCGTAAACTGGGGAAGACAGGACTGCTCGTATCTGAAATAGGCTTTGGGGGGATTCCGCTTCAGCGGATCACTCCCGAAGAGGCGGTGTCGGTGGTTCGGGAGGCGCTCCGTCTGGGGATCAATTTTTTTGATTCCGCACGGGGTTACACTGACAGCGAAGAGAAGCTCGGCCGCGCTATGCGGGGGATGATCGCCCGCCGTGAGGTAATCCTGGCGACGAAGTCGGGAGTGCTTACGAAAGAAGAGATGAAGCGGGATGTGGAGATTAGCCTGCGCAAATTTGAAACGGATTACATCGACCTCTACCAGCTCCATAATATGCGCGGTGAAGAGAAGATCGCCCGGATTTTTGCTCCTGGGGGCGCCTGGGAGGGGCTCAAAGAGGCACAAGAGGAGGGCCGGGTCCGCTTCGTCGGTATAACGGGTCACATTCCCTCCCAGCTGCTGGAGCTGCTGCAAGAGAAAAGTTTCGATACGGTGCAATTTCCTTTCAACACCGTGGAGCAGGAAGCGCTGCCTGAGCTGCTTCCCTACGCTCAGGAACACGATATTGGAACTATTGTCATGAAACCGCTGGCTGGCGGCGTTCTGGGCCGTCCTGCCACCGCGCTAAAATATATCCTGCAGCATCAATTTTCCACCGCCATCCCAGGAATGAAAAGCCTTGCGGAGGTTCGTGAAAATGCCGCCGCCTCCGGAGCCGCGCTCGGCGAATGGGAAGAGGGGAAGCTGCGTGAAGAGAAAGAACTTCTCGGCCCTCGTTTCTGCCGACGCTGCGACTACTGCCAGCCCTGCCCGCAGGGGATCGATATCCCTTCGCTACTGACGCTGCAGCGCTACTCCGAGCGCTATGACCTGCACGATTGGGCCCTGGAACGCTACCGGCTCCAGCAGGCCAAAGCGGGCGATTGCCTCGAATGCGGCGAATGTGAAGAAAAATGCCCCTACGATCTCCCTATCCGCGAGCTTTTAAAATCCTGTTGCCAGTGCTTCGGAGAGTAATCCCGGGCAATTTCATCGCGGTACTCCTTTTTCACACGGGTATAACCCTTCTGCAATTAGAAAAAATAAGGAAAGGGTAAATACCGTACCAAAGGAGAAGATGGCGATCAAAGAGAGCGTTCTAGAAGCGGTAAAAACAAAAGAGCAGGAAAAGGGCGACGGTTCCGCTACAGGATACAGGCATCTGCTTTCGCCGGGGATGATCGGTAAGCTAAAGATCCGCAACCGCATGGTCATGCCCCCCATGGGCACAAATTACGCTGCTGATGATGGTTTTGTTACTGAGAGGCTGCTCCGCTACTATGAAGCGCGTGCCGAGGGAGGCACCGGCCTGATCATTGTCGAGGTGGCGGCGGTGGCTCCTGAGGGGAAGGCGATCTCGCATCAGATCGGCCTCTGGGCCGACAAATTTATCCCCGGACTGCGCTGCCTGGCCGAAGCGATCAAAAAGCATGGAGCGCGGGCGGCGATCCAGCTGCATCATGCCGGGCGGCAGACGACGGCCGGGACGACGGGGTTTCAACCGGTGGCCCCCTCGGAGATCCCCTGCCCCGTATGTCGGGATGTACCCCGGGCGCTCAACATAGAGGAGATTAAGGGCCTCGTGGGAGCTTTCGGGCACGGCGCCCGCCGGGCCCGTGAGGCCGGTTTTGATGCCGTGGAGATACACGGCACTCACGGTTATCTGATCAATCAGTTCCTATCGCCTTACAGCAATCAGCGCAGCGATGAGTACGGCAGTTCTGCTGAAGGGCGCCGGCGTTTTCCCTTAGAGGTTTACGAAGCTGTCCGCAAGGCTGTGGGCGAGGATTACCCCGTTCTTTACCGGATAAACGCCGATGAACACGTGGAGGGCGGGATCACCCCGGAAGAGGGGCGCAAATTTGCGGCCATGCTGGATCAGGTGGGCGTAGATGCGCTTCATGTCTCTGGTGGGGTTTATGGCTCACCGCTGGCGATCATCCCCACGATGTACGACCCGCCCCTGCCCCTGTCCGGCTACGCCGCTGCCATCAAGGCGGAGGTAGAGGTGCCGGTCATCGCCGTGGGAAAGATTCATGAACCCGCCTTCGGTGAGCAGCTCATTGCTGAGGGCGAGGCCGATTTTGTCTCCCTGGGAAGGGCACTGATCACCGATTCACACTTTGCTAAAAAGATCGAGTTGAATCAGGTTGACAATATCCGCCGCTGTATCGAGTGCAATCAGCTCTGCGCGGACCCGCTGCTGTTCGACGATGCACCGGTGGGCTGTATCTACAATGCCCGGGCCGGCAAGGAGTCTGAATTCCCTTTCGTCAAAGCGCGCCGTCGGGCCCGGGTTGTTGTAGTGGGTGGCGGGCCGGGCGGCCTGGAGGCGGCCCGGGTAGCGCGTGAGCGGGGCCATCGGGTCGTCCTGTTCGAGCGCTCCGGCGAGCTGGGCGGGCAGGGTCGCCTGGCCCGGAAGACGCCGCACAAGGATCGTTTCGGTGAGATCCTCCGTTACCTGATTCACCGCGTCCAGTCGCTGCAGGTCGATATTCGCCTGGAGACCACGGCTACCGGGGAGATAATTATGCAGGAAAAACCCGATGTGGTTATTCTCGCTACCGGGGCGGTCCCGGCAATCCCCTCCCTGTCGGGCATCGATCCCAAAAATGTGATCACTGCCTGGGATATCCTCGAAGAGAAGGTTAAGCCCGGACACAAAGTGGCGATCATCGGCGGCGGCCTCGTGGGCTGCGAGACCGCCGCTTATCTGGCGGAACGCGATCACCAGATCGTGATCCTGGAGATGGAGGGGGAACTTGCCGAAGGGCAAAGCCCTTCAATGCGGGAGGAGCTGATCCAGTGGCTGCATCGCCATCCTGCCGTCGAGATCAGGACAGGGACGGCGGTTACCGCTGTAGGGGAGCGATCGCTACGAGCGGTGAGCGATGGCCGCGAGATAGCGCTGGAGGATCTCGATACCATCGTCATCGCCGCCGGGGCGCAACCCTACAATCCGCTGGAAGGGATCCTCAAGCCGATGATGGAGGAGGTCTACGCCGTGGGCGATTGCGACCGTCCCCGCAGGGCCTCTGAGGCGATTCACGAGGCTTTCCATGTAGCCTATCGCCTCTAAAAAGAAAGATCCCCGTGCCGTGGGACACCAGGGACGTACCTTCCCGTCCCATGTAGCAAAGCTGTTCTACTTGAGGAAGCCGCTGATGATTCTCTCTTCGGCTTCCTCTTCCGACAGCCCCAGGGTCATCAGCTTGATCAGCTGCTCACCGGCGATCCGCCCGATGGTGGCTTCATGGACCAGCTCCGCTTCGGCGCTTTCCGCCCAGATCTCGGGAACTGAACGGACTACTGCCTGATCCATGATGATGGAATCGCACTCGATATGGCCGCGACCCCGCCCCTGCGCGATCAAGCGGGGCTGAAAGATTTGTTTGGAGCTCCCCTGGGCCACGGAGCGGGAGACGATCCGGGCGGTGCTCTCAGACCCGATGAGCTCCACCACTACATCACTACGCGCTTTCTGCCCGCCGTCAGTGAGGAGGCGCTCAAACATAGCCAGGCGACCGCCTGCCTCGACGCGGGCCTTCGTATTGCGGATGGTATCGTCCACGCCCCGGATCTGGATCAGCTCCAGCTCGGCGTAAGCATCTTCCTCCACCAGAAGGATTGTCTCCGGATTGAGAATCCGCCGGCCCTCGCCCTCTCCCTCGCCGTAATGTTTCTCCTGGTAGCGTAGCGTGGCACCGCGCCGGACAGCGATCTCGTGAATGCCATCGTGACGCGCTTCCGCGTGGCCGGGGTTGTGAATGCCGCAGCCTGCTATGAGCAAGATGTCAGCACTCGACCCGATCTCGATGGTATTGTATACTTTGTCAGAAAGCCCGGTGGCGGTGATGATGACAGGAATATGCACCGTGCCTTCTATGCCCGGTTCCACGATCACATCGATCCCCGGCTGATCTTTTTTCGGCCTGATCTCGATCCCCGGAGCGGAGCGCCTTTCGATACCTCGGCCGTCCTTGCGGATATTGTAGGCGCCGGCAGGGATTCCTTTGAGATCGGCGACCTGTTCGAGCATCGCTTTATCGAGGGCAGTCAGCATAAAAATTCCCCCTTTCGGGACAATCTCTGCTGCAGGTGCAACGGGTGCTCTCTCTGATCAGCGGCCATACCCTGTCGCGAGCGCCGTGCATCGCCACCGTCCCCTCTTCCAACAAGATGATCTCATCGACCATATTCAGGATTCTCTCCTGGTGGGAGATGATGATAGTGGTGCAGTCAGGGCGGTGGCTCCTGGCGATAACAGCGGTGAGCTGCTCGAAACTCCAAAGGTCAATACCCGCTTCGGGTTCATCGAGGATGCGCAGATCGGGATCCTGGGCTAGCAGAGTAGCTACTTCGATACGCTTGATCTCCCCACCGGAGAGGCTGTCGTCGAGAGGACGATCGAGGTAATCGTCGGGGCAGAGGCCCATCTCCCGCAGGTAGGGGCATTCATGATTGTCGGGGTGCTCCATGGCGATCTCCAGAATATCGGTGACCCGCAGCCCCTTGAATCGGGCGGGATGCTGGAAGGCATAGCCGATCCCTCTACGGGCCCGCTCGGTGATCCCCAGAGGAGTGATCTCTTCGCCCTTATAGATAATCTGCCCGGTGGTGGGTCGGTGGATCCCCATGATCATCCGCGCCAGGGAAGATTTGCCGCTTCCGTTAGGGCCGGTGAGGGCATATATTATCCCCTTTTCGAAAACAAGGTTGATCTTCTTCAATACAATTATCTCTTTATCTTCTGTAAAAAACTTGAGCTCCAGATCCTTCAACTCTAACACGGCTGCTCTCCTTTCCGGCAGTATGACATCGGTTTTTCAAATTATAGCACAGGTTGATATAATGGCATAGCGGGGGGCAGGTTATTGAATTAAAAAGGAGCGGTTATGGCTTTATTAACACTTACTGAAATCAGCAAATCGTTTGGGGCGGAGGTAATTCTGGAGGATGTCTCGCTA
>DUVX01000176.1 GCA_012840855.1 Bacillota bacterium
AAAGAATGAGGGCAAACATCCTTTCGCTGGCTTATTTTTTGCGCCTGCTTAGCCAACATTATCAATCTAGCTGGGCAATGGCGTGTTACTGCTAGCCGATAAACATAAGTTTTTGGGTTCTAATCATTACTTCGTCATTCAGTACAATTGAGGAGGTCTTAGCGTGATGGAGCTCCGCCCCTGGCTAAAGCAATACCCTACCCGGTGTGATCTCGACTACCCCGGGCTGTCGCTTTTTCATTACCTGAAACATACCGCAGATCAGTATCCCGGGAAGACGGCGCTGATCTACAATAACGAGCGCATAACCTACCGGGAGATGATGAGCAGAATAGATCATCTCGCCGCTTTTTTCGCCGCTATGGGACTAAAAAAAGGAGACCGGGTTGCCCTGCTACTCCCCAATACCCCGGCATATGTCTACAGTTTTTACGGCGCCCTGCGCCAGGGGCTCATGGTCGTACCGATCGATCCCCTTCTGACCTCCCGCGAGATGGGCTTTATCGTTCGCGACACCAGGGCGAAGATCCTTATTGTCGTCGATGCCCTCTTTTCACTTGTTGAAGAAGCCATGCTCGAGCAGGAAGTTGAAAATATAGTCATCTTTTCCCTGTTCGGAGAGGCCGACACGCCCGGCGCCCGCTACTTCGAGGAAATTATGCAGCAAAGCTGGCCAGAGCCGCCCGATGTAATCATTGATCCCGAAGAAGATTACGCCCTGCTGCTCTACACCAGCGGCACCACCGGTTTCCCGAAGGGATGCATGCTCACCCATGGAAACATAATTGCCAACGCCTGGGCGACCAGAAAGATCCTCGGCGAGTGGAAAGAGCGCTTCGCGGGCGAAGATATCCTGTCGATAGCTCTGCTGCCTTTCTTCGGCGCCTATTCCATCATCTGCTCCCTCATCGCAGGGTTGACAATCCCCTCGGGGCAGATCCTGGTGCCCCTTATCGATATCGACCTGGTCCTCGAGCTGATCCATCAGTACAGGCCGGCTATTGTCCCAGGAGTACCGGGCCTTTACACAGAGCTGATGCAGCATCCGAAAACCGGGCAGCACAGCCTTGATTCGATCAGGATATGTATCAGCGGTGATTCCCCCATGGCGGTGGAGGCGCTGGAGCAGTTTGAAGAGAAAACCGGATCGAGCATTCTGGAGGGCTACGGCCTCACTGAGGCATCGCCGATCACCCACTGCAACCCTTTTCTGGGACTGCGCAAACCGGGCAGCGTGGGCATACCTTACCCCGGCACCGACTGTAAAATAGTAGATCTGGAAACAGGAGAGCGCCGGCTGCCTCCCGGCGAAAAAGGTGAACTGGTTGTCAAAGGACCCCAGGTGATGAAAGGCTACTGGAACCTCCCTAACAAAACCGCTCAGGCCCTGCGCGACGGCTGGCTTTATACCGGTGACATCGCCTGGATGGATGAAGACGGTTACTTCTACATAGTCGATCGCAAGGTGAATATCATCAATTATGCCGGCAACAAAATATTTCCCCGTGAGATAGAAGGAGTCATCCTGGAGCACCCTGATGTCGCTGAAGCGGTCTGCATCGGTGTGCCTGAAAAATATTTTGGCGAAGTAGTCAAAACCTTCGTTGTGCTCAGGGATGGGGCTGAAGCGACGGCGGAAGATGTTAAAGACTTTTGCCGTGCCAGGCTGGAAAAATTCAAAGTGCCCCGCCATGTTGAATTTCGTAGCGAGCTGCCAAGGTCAGTTGCAGGTAAGGTTCTGCGCCATAAACTGATTATTGAGGAGCAGCGCCGGAGACTGCTGGCAGATTAACTCCAAGGATCGGAAACGTCCCGATCCGACGAAAGCTGCTCTGGAGCTGCTAAAAAACCTCTCTATCCACCCTGTACGATAAAATTTCCGCCCTTCCATGTAAAATTATTTTCAGATTCCCGGACATGTTGCAGGAATAATGCCACTTTTATGGAAATAGTTAATAGTTTGTCACTATTCCGTTTTATAGAGGAGGAGCCCTTATGAATTCTCGTCCCTGGCTGAATAACTATCCCACCCGCTCGACGCTGGAATACCCCAATATATCGCTTTACCACTACCTGAAAAAGGTAGCCGACGAATATCCCGACCGCACTGCGCTCATATTCGTTGCCGATCAGGTCACTTACCGGGAGATGATGGAAAACATAGATCGTATGGCCACAGCCTTCAACAGCATGGGATTGAACAAGGGCGATCGCATCGCCCTGATGCTTCCCAACTGCTTTGCTTTCGTCTACAGTTTCTATGCCGCCATGAAGCTGGGGCTGGTTGTCGCACAGCTCAACCCCCTCCTAACCGCCCGGGAACTGAGTTTTATCGTTCGGGACTCCGATGCCAAGGTGCTCATCGCCGCCGATGCTGTTTTTCAAACCATCGAACAAGCCATGCTCGATCAGGATATCGAAAACCTCGTCGTTGTCCCCCTTACCGGGCAGGATATCGGCGTCGACGCAATGCTCTTTGACGATATCCTGCAGCAACATGAACCGAACCCTCCCAAGGTGGAGATCGATCCAAAAAAAGATCTGGCCGTCCTTCAGTATACCGGCGGCACCACCGGTTTTCCCAAGGGAGTGATGCTTACCCATTTTAACCTTATCGCCAACGCTGAGATGACCCTGGAGGTCATGCGAGAATGGTTAAAAAAATTCGGCGGTAGAGAAATATTCTGTATGGGCCTGCTCCCTTTCTTCCATTCCTACGGGATGACCTGCTGTCTTACCACAGCGCTGACGATCCCCTCCGGTCTGATCCTGGTGCCGCAGTTCAATGCCGACCTGATTTTTTACCTGATTCAGCAGTACCAGCCGGCCATCTTCCCCGGAGTGCCCACCGCCTTCATGGCCTTGATGAATCACCCCGAGGTGGAGAACCACAATCTTGGATCCATCGATATCTGCATCAGCGGCGCCGCGGCGCTGCCGGTGGAGGTGTTGGAACAGTTCGAACAGAAAACCGGCGCCAGCATCCTGGAAGGTTACGGCCTCTCCGAAGCCTCGCCGATCACTCATTGCAACCCTCTCCTGGGGGTGCGCAAGCCCGGCAGTATCGGCATGCCCTACCCCGATACCGACTGCAAGATCGTCGATCCAGAAAAGGGCGATCAGGAGCTGCCTGCCGGAGAAGAGGGGGAACTGATCATCAAGGGACCGCAGGTAATGAACGGTTACTGGAACAGGCCCAACGACACCGCCGTTGCTTTACGCGATGGATGGCTCTACACCGGCGATATCGCCCGGATGGACGAGGATGGCTATTTCTATATCGTCGATCGAAAAAAAGATATGATCATCTACGGCGGTAACAATATTTACCCCCGTGAGGTAGAGGAGATCCTCTATGAGCATCCCAAGGTAGCCGAGGCAGTTTGCATCGGTGTCCCCGAGAAATATTTTGGCGAAGTAGTGAAAGCCTTCATCGTCCTAAAAGACGGGGTGGAGGCCACCCCCGAGGAGATTATTGAATTTTGCAGGCCCCGGCTGATCAAATATAAGGTGCCCCGCCAGGTCGAATTCCGCAGCGAGCTGCCTAAAACCATGGTCGGCAAGTTCCTACGCAAGGATCTGGCCGTCGATGAGCAGCGCCGGCGACGCCTCGAAGCGCTCGAAGGATAGCTGCCCGCCCCCCTCTCCCTGTCCCTCTCCCGCCAGGGGAGAGGGAACAAAAAAAACACCAGGGGAAGAGCCCCTCTCCCTGTCCCTCTCCCGCCAGGGGAGAGGGAACGAAGAAGATGCCGGGGGGAGAGGAAACAAAGAAAACACCAGGGGAAGAGCCCCCTCTCCCTGTCCCTCTCCCGCCAGGGGAGAGGGAACGAAGAAGATGCCGGGGGGAGAGGAAACAAAGAAGGTGCCGGGGGAATAGCCCCAGATTTCCCCCTCTCCCTTGAGGAGGATCTTTCCTGTTCTCCCCCTCCCCCTTGAGAAAGATCTTCCCTGTTCTCCCCCTCCCCCTTGAGGAGGATCCTCCCTATTTTCCCCCTCCCCCTTGAAGGGGGAGGGCCGGGGTGGGGGTGATTAAAACCACCTCAAGCTATCCGTAATACAAATATCGCTTTTGTAAAGGGGGGAGATTCCTTTTGCCTAAGTATAAAAACGCCCTTACCGTCAGGCGCTCCCGCTTGCTGAGAAAGAACTCTACCGATGCAGAAAGAATTATCTGGAGTCACCTGAGAAACAAAAGAATGATGGGTGTTAAGTTTAGAAGAGAGCAACCCTTTGGGCGATATATTGTGGATTTCATTTCTTTTTCCAACAAGCTCGTAATTGAAATAGATGGCGGTCAACATGCCCGCCAAAAAGAAAAGGACAAAGTCAGGGATAGATTCATCCGTCAGGCGGGTTTTAGGATCTTGCGCTTTTGGAATAACGAAGTACTACAGAACCGAGAAGCTGTACTTGAAGTGATCAGGAGAGCTTTATTGGAAAGCACTGAAGAATAAAGGAGAGAGGGAACAAAGAAAACACCAGGGGAAGGGCCCCCTCTCCCTGTCCCTCTCCCGCCAGGGGAGAGGGAACAAAGAAAACACCAGGGGAAGAGCCCCTCTCCCTGTCCCTCTCCCACCAGGGGAGAGGGAACGAAGAAGATGCCGGGAGAGAGGGAACAAAGAAAACACCAGGGGAAGGGCCCCCTCTCCCTGTCCCTCTCCCGCCAGGGGAGAGGGAACGGAGAAGATGCCGGGGGGAGGGCCGGGGTGGGGGTGATCAGGGGAGAAGGGACGGAAGAAGACGCCAATTCTGCGGCCTAGAGCTTCTCCTTAAAAAGGCGGTTCAGCTCCTGCGGATCGGCGCGGCCTCTGGTCAATGCCATCACCTTGCCGACAAGAAAGGCTAGCGCCTTTTTCTTGCCGCGGCGGTAGTTTTCGGCGGCCTCGGGATTTTCGGTGATCACCTGCTCCACCAGTGGCGCCAGCTCTTCTGTCCCCGATATCTTGCCCAAGCCCCGTTTCTTGACGAGGCGACGCGGTGATGCGCCGCTTTTGACCATCTCCTCGAGCAGCTCCTTGGCCACAGGGCGATTGATCTCGCCTCTGTCGAGCATCTCGAGCAGCTCCACGAGCAGCGCCGGGGAGATCTGCTCGATCTCTTTCCCCGCCTCACGTAGCTGGTAGATCAGATCGCCCTGGACCCAGTTGGCCAGGTTGCGGTGATCCTGGTAGCTCTCCGCCGCGCACTCAAAGAAATCGGCCATCTCCCTGGTATCAGCTATGATCGCCGCCTCTTCATCGTCCAGGCCGTAGCGCTCCCGGAGGCGCTGCCTCTTCTGCCGGGGTAGCTCGGGCAATTTCTCTTTAAGCGCCTCGATATAGGAGCGCTCCAGCAGAAGCGGGGGTAGATCGGGCTCGGGGAAGTAACGGTAATCCGCCGCTCCTTCCTTCATCCGCATCACCACGGTGGCCTTGCAGCTGTCGTCCCAGTGACAGGTGGCCTGGATCACCTCACCACCGCCGGCAAGAATCCGGGCCTGGCGTTCTGCCTCGTAATTCAGGGCCTGTTCCACCGCCCGGAATGAATTCAGGTTCTTAACCTCTGTGCGGGTGCCCAGCTCCGACGATCCTGCCGGCCGAAGGGAGAGGTTGGCATCACAGCGCAGAGACCCCTCCTCCATCTTCACATCGGAAACGCCGGTATAGCGCAGCAGCCGCCGCAGCTCTTCCAGAAAAAGCCGCGCTTCCCTTCCCGAAGTGATCTCCGGTTCGGTGACGATCTCCAGTAGCGGAACCCCCGCCCGGTTGTAGTCCACCAGGGAATAGGCGGCACTCATGATCGAATCCCCGGCATGGACGAGCTTGCCCGCTTCCTCTTCAAGGTGTGCCCGCTGTAGGTTGATCCGGCGGCTCCCTTCGGGCAGATCGATCTCTAAGTAGCCACCTCGAGCTAGCGGATAGTCGTCCTGCGAAATCTGGTAGGCTTTCGGCAGATCGGGGTAAAAATAGTTTTTCCGGGCAAAAATACTCTTCTCCTGCACCTGGCAATTCAGCGCCAGCGCTGCCAGGACGCCGTACTCCACGGCGCGGCGGTTCAGCAGCGGCAGTGTTCCGGGTAAGCCGAGGCATCCCGGGCAGCAGTTCGTATTGGGCTCGGCACCGAAGGCGGTGCTGCAGCCGCAGAATATCTTGGAATCTGTCTGTAGCTCCACATGTATCTCCAGGCCGATAACAGCTTCGTATTCCATCGCGATACCTCCTTCTAAAGTGCCGGCGGTGCAGGCTGCGGACGCAAGGGCCGCCCCCCCCGCTCTTGCTCCAGCAGATGCGCCGCCCGGAAGAGAACCCTTTCGTTAAAAGGCGCCGCTGTGAGCTGCACGCCCACCGGCAACCCCCCGGAAACGGTCCCGGCAGGTAGCGCGATGGAGGGAACCCCAGCCAGAGGTCCGGGCAGGATACAGATGTCGCCGCGGTAGATCGCCAGAGGATCCTCTATCTTTTCGCCCAACTTGAAAGCTGTTGACGGGGTCACCGCCCCCAGCAAAAGATCAAAACGGCTGAAAGCGTCCTCAAAATCACGGCGGATAAGGGCGCGCACGCGCTGGGCCTGCAGAAAGTAGCGCTCGTAACGGCTCTCGCGCAAAACGGCGGTGCCGAGCAGAATGCGTCGTTTTACTTCCGGGCCGAAACCTTCTCCCCGCGCCCGGCTGTACATGGCGGTTACATTCTCAGCACTTTCGCTGCGGCCGTAGCGAAGCCCGTCGAAACGCCCCAGGTTCGAGGAGGCCTCGGCGGCGCAAAGCAGGTAATATACTTCCAGGCTGGAAGAGATGTGGGGCATTGCATGCTCTTCCACAATGGCCCCATTTTTCTCCAGGGCTGCTGCAGCGCGCCGTACGGCGGCGATGATCTCGCTGTCAAATTCCGGCGGTAAATGCTCCGCAAGCAGCCCCACCTTGAGTCCCCTGACACCCTGCGAGAGGGCGCCGGTGTAATCGTCAACGGGCGCAGCTGAGGAGGTGGGGTCAAGGCGATCCTCTCCGGCAATAAGGCTCAGCAGCAGGGCGGCGTCGGCGGTGGTCAGGGCCAGCGGGCCGGCCTGGTCCAGCGACGAAGCTAGGGGGACCAACCCTGCGCGGGAGACCCGACCGTAGGTGGGCCGCAGACCCACAAGGCCGCAAAAAGCGGCGGGCTGGCGCACTGAACCGCCCGTGTCGGTACCCAGCGCCAGCGGCGCCATCCCGGCAGCGACGGCGGCGGCGGAGCCGCCGCTGGAGCCCCCGGGAACCCGCTGCAGATCCCAGGGATTGCGTGTGGGAAAGAAAGCCGAGTTCTCTGTAGAAGAGCCCATGGCAAATTCATCAAGATTTGTTTTTCCCAGGAGCGGCATCCCAGCCCGGCGGGCTTTCATAACCACGGTAGCATCCGTGGGGGGGATATATTCTTCCATAAAGCGGGAGGCGCAGGTTGTCCGCACTCCGCCGGTACAGATATTATCCTTCACCGCCAAAGGGACCCCGGCCAGGGGAGAGAGCGCCTCACCCCGCGCCCTCTGTTTATCCACCATCTCGGCGGCGGCGAGGGCGATCTCAGGAGTCTGGGTGATATAGGCCTGCACCTGCGGCTCCACCGAACCGGTGCGCTCCAGAAAACTCTGCGTCACCTCTACCGCGCTCACTTCTTTTTTCCCCAGCAGCCGGCTCAGCTCCAGCGCTGTCATCTCGTACAGTTTCATCAAACCGCTCCCTTCGTCATTGATCTGCGGCGGCAGCGTTAAGCCCCCCCGGGTCCCTCCCCGGCAATGCTGGGCACACGGAAAAAGGAATCGCTGCGGTGGGCGCTGTTCTGAAAAACACGGCCTGGGCTCAGGGAAGGCTCCACCTCATCTTCCCGAAAACGGGGCGGCAGAATCCCGGGGTGGATGTCGGGCTCAACTCCACCTGTCTCCACCTCCCCGATCTTGCCGAGCAGCTCCATGAGCGCATTGAGCCGGCGGTTGAGCATCTTCTTCTCTGCGGGCTCGAGGTAAAGGCAGGCCAGTTCAGCCAGCTCATCCATCTCCCTTTCCCCGATCGCCTCATCTGCAGCCATAATCTACGCCTCCTCTTCTTATGAATAATCAGAAGCATCATATGCTTGTTTATCCGTTAGTGGAAAGATCATCTGCATTATACCTTAACGAGGATGATCTTTAAAGGAGCGGGCGGGGCGGGCAACCGGTCAGCCGCTTGTGGGATCCGGATGCACCGTCACCTGACAGTGAAATTTTTCCTCCAGCCTCTCCTGAACACGGTGGGTGATCTCGTGAGCCTGTTGCAGGCTGGTGCTATCCTCCACCCTGACATGCAGGGTTACCGCTTTGTAGCTGCCGTAATCATGGACCTCTAGATCATGAATATCGAGAACCCCTTCGACGGCCAGCGCCTCTTTTTCAAATTTGTCCAGCAGCTCCGCCGAAGGGGCGATGCCGATAAGTTTGTCGCAGGCCTGGCGGGCAATCTCCACCCCGGTATAGATAATGAAACCGGCCACAACAAAGGCGCTGACCGGATCAAGCCAGCTCAGGCGGAAGTAGGCCCCGCTGACAGCAATGAGCACAAGAGCCGAGGTGAAAGCATCGCTGCGATGATGCCAGGCATCGGCGATGAGCGCTTCCGAGCTGATCAACCGGCC
>DUVX01000022.1 GCA_012840855.1 Bacillota bacterium
TCGATTTTGCCAGCCGGGGCCAGGATGGAGACGGCGGTGAGTGCCCCCAGCACCGCGGGCGCCACGAAGGAAAGCCATTTTTTCAGCCAGGAAGGCATCTCCCGGCGTGAAAAGAAGGCTACCGGGAGGATCCGCGGCGCCATGCTTACCGCTGCGACACCTAGAATCATCAACCATATTTTAGTATCACTCACGGAAAATCACCCCCAGGGTCGCTCCGATCAGCGTGGCCGCCACAATATTGAAATTGGTCGAGAGGGTTGCCGGAAAGAGATAGCTTACCAGTAGAGCGATGGAAGCGGCGGCGATGGCGGTATAGAGCTCACTTCTGCGCTTTACTAGGATCACCAGCAGCGATATATACATGGCCGGCAGGGCAAAATTCATACCCAGCTGTTCGGTGTTGCCGAAAAAGTGTCCCAGGAGTGCGCCGAAAAGAGTGCTCCCTACCCAGGAAAGGTGGGCAGTGAAAGTCAGCCCGGCCAGATAGGAGAGGGTGGCTTGATGGCTGCGGTAGTGATTCATAGAGACGGCGTAGACCTCGTCAGTCAGACCATAGGAGAGCGCAGTGGCGGCGGCGGGAGAGATCTTCCCTTTGAGATGGGGAACCGTGGAGGCAGCAAAAAGGGCGTAACGCAGATTGATCAGGATATTGGTGAGGATGATCGCAACAAGCGCCCCGCTACTCTTGCTCATCCCGATGGCGACAAATTGACCGGCGCCGGTGAGGCAGAGGGCGGACATGGAGACGGCCTGGAATGTGGTAAGTCCCGCATCCCTGGCCAGCACGCCGAAAGCAAACCCCAGGGGGAGATACCCCATCACAATGGGAAAAGCCTGTTTTATACCCTGCTGTAGCTCCTGATTGGTCATCAATAAACTGATTCTTCCAATTCCTTTTCATCCAAATCGACGGTTTCGCCCCGAGAGGCTACCCTGTCCACCTCTATTTCTGCAACCGCCGCCGGGAATCCTTTTTTCATGCGCCCCTCTCTCCACCTGCCCGTCAGTCCGCTGATGCAGCGGGGGCCTGAAATACCACAGAGCGCTAAATGTGGTAGAATATAGGCAGAGAAGATATTTTGACGGAAGGTGGTCGGTAATGCTTCTCGGAATCGATGTGGGGGGGACCTCCACTGACGGGGTCCTGATCAGGAATGGGAATCTGGAAAAAGAGGTAAAGAGGCCTAGCCGTAAAGAGGCCCTGATGGAAACAATACTGGAGGTGCTCGATGAGCTCCTGGAAGGGGGCGATCCCGGTGCTGCGCAGCGTCTGGTGATCAGCACCACCCTGGTGACAAATCTTCTAGCCACGCGCAGCGGCGCAAGGACGGCGCTGCTGCTCCTTCCTGGAAGAGGGCTGCCGCACAGTTTTCACCGGATTGCTCCCGACAGCTATATCTTGCAGGGCGATGTCGATTTCAGGGGCACGATCACGGAGGAGCTCTCCGAGGAGCAGGCTGTTGCGGTGATCAAGGATATTCGGAAAAAAGAAATTTGCCATATCGCCGTGGCTACGAAATTTTCCCACCGCAACCGCAGCCTGGAGCAATCGATCGCCGCACTGATCCGCAGGCACCATCCCGATGCTGCGGTGACCCTAGGCAGCGATATGGCGGACCGGCTGAACTTCCCCCGCCGGGCGGCGACGGCATATTACAGCGCCATGACGGCGCCGCAATGGCATGATTTTGCCGGGCAGGCGGCTGCAGCAGTAAAGCGGCGCGGTCTCAAAACCCCCGTGGAGATTCTCAAAGCCGATGGAGGGACGATGCCGTTGGCGGTATCGCAGCAAAGGCCTCTGGAGACAGCCTATTCGGGGCCGGCGGCCAGCACGATGGGGGCGATGGCGCTCGGTGTGCAAAAAGAAAATGCGGTGATGATCGATCTGGGGGGGACCACCGTGGATATCGCCCTGTTCATTGAGGGGGAGCCGCTCCGCGCTTCGAAGGGGGCCTCCATCGAGGGACACCTCACCCATATTCCTGCCCTTGCCCTGCGTTCAATGGCTCTAGGCGGCGACTGCGCCCTGAAAATTGTTGACGGCGATATTGAGATAGGGGCAAGAGAAGGCCCCGCAGCCTGCTTCGGCGGGAACGCGGCGACGGTTACCGATGCCTTCAACCTCTACAGAGATCTGGAGATCGGCGATGCGGCCCGCAGCAGTAAGAAGATCACCGCACTTGCTGCGACGGCCCGGATGGAACCGCAAAAACTGGCCGGCACGGTGGTGGAGGGGGTGCTGGAGCGCCTGCAGCTTCTCATCGAGGGGATGTTCCGCCAGTGGGAAGAAGAGCCGGCTTACAAGGTCTGGGAAGTAGTGCACCGGCGCAAATTCAGGCTTGACCGGTTGCTCGGTGTCGGTGCAGCAGCCGGGATGGTCGTGCCGCTGCTGGCGGAGAAGATGGGGGTTGACTGTACCGTGCATCGGATCGCTCCGGTGGCCAATGCTCTCGGCGCCGCCGTCGCCCGGCCGACCCTGGCGGTGCATCTCTACGCCGACACGCAGAGGAAGCGCTACACCATCGATCAGGAGGGGCTTGAGGGAGCTATCGAGAAGCCTGCCTCCTTCCAGCTGGCCGAGGCCGAAGCGTTGGCTCTTCGGTGTCTGGCCCGTCTGGCTGAAGAGAAGGGGGCCGCTGCTTATGCCCGAGAGGCGCGCATTGACCTGGCCGAGCAGTTCAACATGATCCGCGGCTGGAGCAGGGTCGGGAAGATATTCCAGGTCAGGGCGCAGATTGCGCCCGGCCTTATCGATGAGTTCAAGGGGGTGAGCGGATGAAACCGACAGGATTGCTGTTTTTTCCCGCTTTCGACTGGGCTATCTCGCCGACGCATCCGGAGCGGGAGGAAAGGCTGCTCTACACCAGGGATCAGATCTTCGAGGAGGGGATCATGGATCTGCCCCAGATCTGCGAATACCAGCCCCGCCTGGCCTCGAAGCAGGATATTGCGCGGGTTCATTTCTGTGTTCCCGATGTGGCGGCCATCGCCACTGAGGCTCACCAGGTCTCGGCTGGCGGGGCCCTCGTCATCGGCGATGCCTATATGAAAAAAGAGATCAAAAACGGCTTTGCGATCATCCGACCGCCGGGCCACCATGCCATGACCGTGGCCCACGGCAACCGCGGTTTTTGCAATATCAACAATGAGGCGATCATGGTTGAATATCTGCGGCGCAAATATGGGATCCGGCGGGTCGCCATCGTTGACACAGATGTGCACCATGGCGACGGTACCCAGGAGATTTTTTACCATGATCCCGATATCCTTTTTATCTCTTTTCATCAGGACGGGCGGACGCTCTACCCGGGCAGCGGTTTTGTCGAGGAGCTGGGCTGGCCGACGGCCTGGGGGACGACCATCAATGTTCCCCTGGCGCCCTATACCACCGATGAGGGGATTCTGTTTACCATCGATCGTCTCATTCTGCCGCTTCTGGAAGAATTTAAACCGGAGCTGGTGGTTAACTCCGCGGGACAGGACAATCACTACAGCGATCCGCTGGCCAATATGCTTTTTACCGCCCGCGGATATGCCGAGCTTAACCGCAGGCTTGCACCCGATATTGCCGTTCTAGAAGGCGGCTACTCCGTGGAGACAGCGCTGCCCTATATCAACCTGGCGCTGATCATGGCCATGGCCGGGATCGATTACTCCAACCTGATAGAGCCCGATTACGATAGCAGCGCGCTGAAGGAGAACCCCGATAACAGGGCTCGCCTGGAGAGAATTATCGAGACCCAGCTCAATAATTTCTGCCGCCGCGAAGAGGAGCAGGCAGCGCGGAAGAAAAAATACGGCCAATTTTACAATCTCAGCAGGCGGATCCACTACGATACGGATAATATCAGCGAAAACCAGGAGGTCAGGCAGCGCCTCTGCGACGATTGCTGCTCTTACCGGGAGATCGCCTCCCTGGGAGCGCGCGCTACGGGAGGCCGCTACCGGGTGCTCTGCTACAGTATCCCCATCTACAGCTGCGAAGCGTGCCGGGAGGAAGCGCTTGCCGCTTACCGCGATTCGTGCAGAAAGGGCGGCGGGGGCTTTGATTACATCTATCTTCAGGATCGTGCCGGCGACGA
>DUVX01000177.1 GCA_012840855.1 Bacillota bacterium
ATGACAGCGTCAGCGCAGCCCTCGACCGGTTGGCCGATCTTTGCCACGAATACGGCGTGACCCGCATTGTCGCCGGGCTGCCGCTGCATCTCGACGGCGGCAGGGGCGAAGCGGCGGAGGGAGTGGAGCGACTTGCCGGTGCTATCGAAGAGCGCACCGGTCTTCCCCTGGAGTTCGTCGACGAGCGTTTGACGACGAAAGCGGCTGAAAGAACGCTGCTCAGTGCCAATATGAAGCGCAAAGCCCGCCGGGAAGTGCGGGATAAACTTGCCGCCGTTTTAATTCTGGAGACTTTTCTCCGCAGCAGTCCGCGCTGCCCCGATGACTGCGAGCATCAGTAATTAAAAAGGAGTTGAATCCGCCGATGGAAGATAACTTTGTGAGCAGAGACAGCCTGGTGACACTCACCGATGATGACGGCAACGAACACGATTTTGCGGTAATCGATCTGATGGAACTCGACGAGATGCGCTATGCGATCATGCTGCCCGTTTTTGACAGCGTGGAGGATGAGGGAGAGGGCGAAATAGAGGTGGACTTTGAAGAGGACGCCTATATCTTTCGCGTGGAATTGGATGAGCAGAGCGGTGAGGAGCTTTTTTACGAGGTGGAGGATGAGGAGGAATGGGGAAAGGTAGCCTTGGCCTGGGAGAGCAGGGTGGAAGAGATGGAAGAAGAGGAGCAGGACGACTACTTTTAAATAAGCCAGTATCTAGAGATAACGGGGGATGAGATGTGCCTGCAAGACGATATTTACTGATTGCTGGGGCAGTTCTGGTTGCAGTGATCCTTTGCATCTTTGGAAGCGCTACCGTGATAAATCTTATGCTCCGCCCTATCGATGTTGCCGCCACCGGCAAAACCATCCATATCGACATAGAGCCCGGTGCAACGACGGGGCAGATCTCATCAGCTCTTTCCGAGAAGGGCCTTATCCGCAGCGCATTGGCCTTTCAGCTCTATGCCCGACGCCACCAGCTGGACAAGGAGTTCAAGGCCGGGCCCTACGAGCTGAGCCCCTCGATGAGCCTCTCCGAGATCGCCGCCAAGATCGCCTCCGGCGAAGTAGACCGGCAGACTAACTGGTTTACCATCCCCGAGGGCTATACGATTGCGCAGATCGCCGACCGCCTCGCAGAGGCGGGGTTGGCTGACCGGGATCTATTTTTGGAAATGGCGGCTGATCCCCCGCAGGACCTTCGCCGGCGCTTTTCCTTTATCGGGGAGATCGACAGGGTTTCGCCAGCCCGCCGGGCCGGGGAAGGCTGGGCGAGAAGCCATCCGCCCCTTCTTCTCGAGGGCTATCTCTTTCCCGATACTTACGAGATCGCAGCCGGCGCCGGAGAGATGGCAATATTCGAAATGATGCTTCAGCGCATGGAGGCCGTCTTCAATGGCGATCTGAAGCAACGGGGAGAGGCGCGGGGCATGAGTATGCACCAGGTTCTCACTCTGGCCTCCATTATTGAAAAAGAGGCGGGCGTCCCCGGGGATCGCACATTGATCGCCGGCGTTCTCAGTAACCGGCTCCGCCGGGGCTGGAAACTGGGCTCCTGCCCCACAGTGAACTATCTTCTCGACACAGACAAAGAGGTGCTCTCTAAGATCGATATCGCCGCCTCTTCACCATACAATACCTATCTCCACGACGGTTTGCCGCCCGGGCCGATCGCCGCCCCCGGAGAAGAGTCCATCCGCGCCGCCTTAGATCCCCCTGAAACTGAGTACCTCTGGTTCAACACCAAGGGCGACGGCTCCGGTGAAAGTTTCTTTTCCCGCACCCCCCGGGAGCATGAGCAAAACACTGCCAAAATGATGGAAAATATCAAAAAAAGAAGCTAAAGCGCCGCCAGACAGACAAGCCCCGCCGTGTTTCGCCGCGAAAGCCATCCTGGTGATATGCCGCAAAAAATTAATGATAAATTTATAAAAATAAGCAGGATTTTAGACAACTAAGCTTAATTTTCCTGTATGCATAAATTAGACGACAACTTAGATACAGAACGGGGTCCGGAGCCTAGAGATCTACACTCTGGGACGATTCTTGATACGCTGGCGGGGGACAGTGATCTCCGAAAGCGCCAGCCGTGCGTCAAAAACGTGGCTTTTGTTGAAATATCTGCTTACTACCCGTGAAAGGCCCTCATCACCGGAAACAGTTCTCGATACGCTTTGGCCCGGCCAGCATTATCCCAATCCCAAACAGCAGTTAAGGCTTATGATTCACCGGTTGCGCCATCTTCTGGCCGTTGAGCTTTCCGCACCCGAGCTGGCGTTAAATATTGTATTTGCCCATGGCTGCTATCGGTGGAGTGAGACAACACGCTGTCGTCTTGATGTAGATGAGTTTGAAAAATATATCGCTGCTGCGGAAGTGCTGGAGGCGATAGAACCCGGAGCGGCAATAGAGCTGCTCAAAAAAGCGAAAAGGTTATACGTGGGGAACTATCTGCCAGAGTGCTCCGGCAGTGAATGGGTTTTGCCTGTTTGTAACTATTACCACCAAATTTTCTTGAAAGGGATGCTGTTGCTGGCGGAGTTACTGAAAAGGGAGCTGCTTTTCGCCCCGCTGGCCGAGCTGTGCCGGAGCGTCATGGAGTTGGAATACTATGAAGAGAAGATCCATCTTTACTACCTGGAGGCCCTTCTTGAGGAAGGGAAGAGTCTGCAGGCGTCTATACATTATGAGACGGTCACCGCTGCCTTTTACCGCGAGATGGGGGTAAAGCCATCCGCAGCGCTACGCCGTCTTTACGGGCGGATTCGTTTCGAAAATGGTAACAGCATGCAATATGATCTGGCGCTGGTGGAGGAAAGCATGACAGAAGCCGCAAGGGTCACGGGCGCCTTTGAATGCGATCTGGAGCTGTTTCGCCATATATACCAAATTGAAAGAAGACGGCTCGAGCGGAGTGGACAGAGCATCTGCCTGGGCCTGATCACCCTTACCGGCCCGGATTATCAACAACTGCCTCGGGAAAAACTACAGATCGCCATGGGCCTCCTCAGGGAGACTATATCCGGCGGTCTGCGCAAGGGTGATCTGTTCTGCCGTTTTCATGAGGCGCAATTCGTGGTGCTTTTGCCGGGCCCCGGTCGCAGTGCGGCGAAAAAAGTGCTCTCAAGGCTGGAGAAACTGTTCAGGCAGGGCTGCTCCCTGCCGGGGCTTGTTTTGCATAAGAGGTGCCAGAAACTCGTTCATACCGGCTCCATATCATCCCTGTCCCCCCACAGGATACGCTCTCTTTCTTCCGATACAGACAGCAGTAGCTGTAAATAAATCCCACCATTGCAATTGAAACGAAACCGAATGGTGCCATAATTTACTTAGAGCATTTCCAGTGCATCCGTCGGTGTACCTGGAAGATGCGAGGAGATGGGGCATCATGATCGGGCGAACTTTACAGCTATTTAAAACAGGCCTCGGGCGAAAAGCACCTACTTCAACGTGTGAAGAAAGGAGACGGGAAACTCGCCTGCGGTGCGCTCTTCGGACGGCCGGAAACGTTGTATTTGCACTGCTGCTTCTGCTCATGGCGACGGCAGCCTTTTTATTGATCCAGAGCAGATGCACCGGGGGCGTTTCCACGGTTTTTGGCTACCGCTTTTACGTGGTTCTCAGCGGTAGCATGAGCCCAACTTTCGACACCGGCAGCCTTATCGCGGTCCGCCAGACAGGCCCGGAGGCGATCGCTTTGGGAGATGTCATCACTTTCCGGAGCGTTCACGGTAGCGAGAAGATTACGACGCATCGTGTGGTAGGGATAGAGCAGGGAGATGGGCTGAAATTTATCACCCGTGGCGACGCCTGTAAAGTTAACGATCCCAATCCTACCCCCGCTAAGAACCTGATCGGCCGGGTCTGCGGCGCCGTCCCCTTTATTGGTTACCCCCTCGGGTTCATCAGTACCAGGCCGGGTCTGATCATCTTTGTATTCATCCCCAGCATACTTATCTCGCTTAGCGAGCTTTATCATCTATGGGGCCGTAATTGATCCTTTAACTGAGCTGAAGGGGAGTGGATGTCCGAAAAAATAATGGAACAGGCACTGTTCAAGCGTTGGAGCGGGATGCCTTATTAAGGGTAATGTCATGAGATTTTCGAAAAATATCAGATCGGGGGAAATACAGCATGGACAAAAAAACTTTACTCAGCCTGTTGCTTATCGGTTTGGCCGTCGTTGCGGCGGTGGGCGGGACTCTGGCCTGGTTCACCGCAGAAGATTCAGTGGAAAATAATGTATTTACCGCCGGCACCGTGCAGATCAGTGCCGATGGAGAAATTATCTCCGGCGCAGAGAAAATCGATCGTTGGAACCCCGGCGACAGCGTGGAGAAAGTGTTCACGATCGAGAATACCGGAAATAAGGCGATCGCCCTGCGGGGAGCTGTTGAAGGAAAGTGGGATTTTGAATTTACCGGCGACGATGCTGCCGTCATAATTGACAAAACTGATCCGAGCTGGAATGTGGGCGCTGATGGTTACTATTACTACTGGGAAACCCTGGAAGCCGGGGAAACGGCTACGCTTCACCTCGAAGTGAACCTCGACGGAGAACTGGCGGACAATCAATACCAGGGCCATGACTATACCCTCTCTGCCGGATTTCAGGCGATCCAGGCCTCCCATGCTGATGAATGGCAGTGGGATGACTTTGGCGATTACAACTAGTTCTGTAGGAACTGCCTGCTCTGTTGTATGCACCCAGTTCAAGGGGATATGGGGGGCAGCGGAGATGATCCGCCTCCCCTCCCCGTCGAGAAGGAAGTGTGGCTGTTGAAAATTTTTACTTCATGCCCGGAAGAAAGAGCCCGCCGGCGCAGAGCCGGAAGAGCGCTTCTTTCGGGCGGTATCGCTATCGCTGTGGTCGGGCTGCTTCTGTTGCTGCAGCCCTACTACAGCTATGCCCGGGAACTGACCCGGGCCGATTATTGGCTGAAGCAGGAATGCCTGGAGGCTGACCCGGGAGCGGGCGAGCCCGGCAATCTTTATGATGCATTAACCGAGACAATTACCTGCAGCGGCCGCATTCTCTACAGCGGGCCCATGAGCGCTCTCGTCGGCCCGATCAATCTAGGTGACCTTGCCGGGCCTATCTATCCCGGCAAAAAGGTCAAGATCAATTTCACCGTGTTGCTGCCAGGGCCGGAAACGGGGAATGAAAGCCAGGGCGCATCCCTGAAGAGCAGCTACGCCCTCATCGCGGAGTGGGACGACAGGGAGGTGGTTTTCTCACCCGTGGTGAGCCCTGCAGAGAGCATTTTTGACTTGGCGAATCTGGCACCCGGCGATGAATATAGTGCCGATCTCCGGGTCGTCTTTGACGTTGA
This sequence comes from Bacillota bacterium, assembly GCA_012840855.1. Lineage (GTDB taxonomy): Bacteria > Bacillota > Dethiobacteria > DTU022 > DTU022 > JAAZPQ01. The sequence goes on from DUVX01000177.1 coordinate 5,332, forward strand.
CAGCCGGCACGTTGATCTGCCACGTACAGCTGGCGGGCGTTTCACTATTTTTATCGCCCTGAGCGGGCTCCTCATGATCGCACTAGGGCTCATCGTGAAGATACCGGCGCGTAAAGGAAGTGATCTGATATGAAGAAGGTAGCCGTTCTTTTGGTTCTTGCTGTGGTCCTGTCGATCTTCATGATGGGCGGATCTACCTTCTCGTGGTTTACTGGCAGCGCTGCACCCGCTGGGAGCATCTTTACTGCTGAGATTCCCATCCAGACGAAGAGGATCTACGATCTGGATATCGGAGATAGGGTTATGGACAGCGGTTGGAGCTGGGAATTCAGGACGGGGGAGGGCTATACCGGAAGCGGTGACGTGAAACCGATCGTCTGGATTGTGGTGGATAAAGATCATTACGGCTACCAGGGTTTCTCCGGTCAGGGCGTCCTCCTTCTATCCGAAGAACTAATCGGCAAGGGGACATACAGTTCCGCTACCAACAATTGGAATACGGGTGGGGCGCGCACATGGTTAAATTCCACTTTTTTTGCCGGACTTCCGGCGAATTTCAGAGATGCCGTTCTTTCAACAAATCTGATCAATGCAAACCATCTTGGCAGCACCTATTTTACTGCCGACCGGGTGTTTGTTCTGAATGTCCAGGAGCTGGGGGGACATCCGCAGATCATACCTTTCGGGAGCACCACCAGCTATTTCAACGGTGCTCCTGATGAGCGCAGAAGGGCGATGCTGGGGGGCAGCCCCGTTCCCTACTGGACACGCTCTCCCAAGGGCAGCAGTCCCCAGAACAACGTCTGGTATGTTACCGCAGATGGGGTGATCTACAAGAATTTCAGCACCGATGCCGGCACCTATGCGCCGGCGCGATCTAACGGTTACGGTTATCGCCCCGCCCTGAATATGGACGGTAATACCTTGGTGAACAGCATTCCTAACGCAGAGGGGATCTACTTGATTCACTGGCCCTGATCCCTGCAGCGAAGTGGGTAGCAGTGCCGCGATGCATAAATAACCCCCCGGTGGGAAATTTAACCGGGGGGTCACGTTATGGGTCTGCAGGGCTGTAGGAGAAGATCGCTCTGGCTGCTGATGGTCCTGAGCCTATGTTTTGCCCTTCTGGGCGGCCGGTTGTTCTACCTGCAGATATGGCGGAGCAAAATGCTGGCAGGACGGGCGGTGCAGCAGCGCTTTCAGTGCGTCAGTTTTTCCGACGGTCGCGGTGATATCCAGGATCGCCACGGCCTTTCGTTGCTGGACAGCAGAAGTCGCCCGGGCCTGCTCGCTTTCCCTGCGCACTACCGCGGCTGGGAAAAGGAGATTATCGGTTCCCTCTCTTCCCTCGAGGGGATTGAACGGATTGCTGCACCGCCCCATGAGGCGCTGCCCTTCTGGATCAGCACCGCGTTGGATGAGGAACAGGCTGCCAGGCTTGCCCTTTACCCCGGCTTCGTAGCTGCCGAGAGCAGGGAGCGATACGGGCCGGGAGCGCTCGCTTCCCACCTGGTGGGCTACATCAACGAGAGCGAGGGGCGGGGGGTGAGCGGCATCGAGCTCGCTTTTGATCAGACCCTCTCTCCCGGCGGGGCCAGGGCAGTGGGCGCTCTCGTCGATGGACGGGGTCGGCTGATCACCGGGCTGGGCTATCGCGAAAGAGAAGCGCAACCTCTTTCAAAGAATGTGATTCTCTCACTGGACCGGGAACTGCAGCGCGAGGTGGAAAGGATCATGGATCGGCGCATCGGCAGCGGAGCGGTGGTGGTGCTCGATCCCGCCAGCGGCGATATCCTTGCCATGGCCAGCCGGCCCGGCTTCCATCCTTCAACGCTGAGCGCTTACCTGGATAAAAACAACGAGGCCCTACTCAATCATGCCCTCTGTGCGTACCAGCCCGGCTCGGTCTTCAAAATAGTAGTTGCCGCGGCGGCTCTGGAGGAGGGGCTCACCGGGCTTTTCCAAACCTTTCACTGCAGTGGCGGTATCACCGTAGAAGGCCGCAATTTTCCCTGCTCCAACCTGCATCCGCGGCAAAAGTTAACCCTGGCTGAAGCCTTCGCCCATTCCTGCAACAGCGTTTTTATCGAATTGGCGCTGGAGTTAGGTCCCGATAAACTGGCTGAGTATGCCCGCCGTTTCGGCCTTGGCGAGGGATGCGGCCTGCCTTTGGCGGAGCAGGCCGGCTATCTCCCCGGGCCCGCGGTACTGGCAGCGCCACAGGCTGTAGCCAACACCGCTTTAGGGCAGGGTGATGTTATGGTGACGCCGCTTCAGGCGGCGGTGTTGGTCGCTACGGTGGCCAATGGGGGCTACCGGCCCCGGCCGAGGCTTGTCCTGGCGCTGACGGAGGAACAGAGGGGGGAAACGGCTCGCTTCTGGAGCAGCAGGGGGGAACGGGTCCTCAGCCCCGGCACGGTAAACAAGCTGAAGTTTATGCTGCATGAAGTGGTTGCCCGGGGAACCGCACAGGCTACGGGCAGAACGGCTCTACCGGCGGCGGCTAAAACAGGCACCGCGGAAAGCGGCCGCCGGCACCGGGGGCGGGAGAGGACCAATCACTGGATCGCCGGTTTCTACCCCCTGGAAAAAGCCAGGGTGGCGGTGGCAGTATTTGCCGACGATCTCAGGGAGGGGACTGTCCAGCAGGTCTTCGGCGAGATCATCGCCCGTGTCGAAAAAATGCCGGAAGGGCCGTCCCCCTAAATTACTTCAGAGAGACGGCCCTCATAAGATCTAACTTTAAGCGGGCTCTGTTATCCGGATCAGAGCCCCTCTTTTTTCTTCGATTCGCCGCGGTTGATCCATAGGGCGAAGACAGCGGCGGCGACTACCAGGACCCGCACTGGCTTAAAGATGATATCCCAGATATGAGTGGAGAGCCTGATCTTCGGATCTTCGGGCAGCCCGTAGGTCTTGGGGCCGTCCTCCAGCACGTAGATTACGCCCAGGCCGTCGAGCTCGGTGAGGCCGTAGATGTTCGCCTTCTCATTGCCCGCGGCCTGAAGATTTTTCAGGCTTTTCTTGGCCAGGGCGACCATCTCATCGCGGTCGCCGAACTGCAGAGCGCCCGTGGGGCACGTTTTTACGCATGCAGGGATTTCGCCGTTGGTGATGCGATCGAAGCAAAAGGTGCACTTGCGAGCCACATTGGCGACGCGGTCGAAGCCGATGACATTGTAAGTGCAATTGGCGGCGCAGTAGTTGCAGCCGATGCAGCGATCCTCATCGATATAGACGGTCCCCAGTTCTGTCCGGTAGATCGCGTTCGCCGGACATACCTTGATGCAGGCTGCATCGGTACAGTGCATGCAGCCCTGCTTGGAAAAAGGCCAGTGCACCCTGCCGTTTTCGGGGTCGGGGATCTCCTTCCCGAAGACGATCTTCGTCCAGGTGACAGGGGAGAAATTGGCCGGGTTTTCATAAGTATCCTTGAATTCGGTCTGCTCTGCCGGCAGCTGGTTCCACTGCTTACAGGCGACCTGGCAGGCCCGGCAGGCGGTGCACTTGGAAGTATCAACGAGCATAGCCTTCTGCATTGCTTATTCCACCCTCCTTATGATATAGCAGAGGTAAGCCTTATCTTTAATTGCTCTTCGAAACTGATGGCTTCGCCGGTACAGCGGTCTCTCTAAGAACAGGAGTCTCGCCAAATTTCGCTCTCCTGGTAAAGCGGTCGATCACCGGCACGAAGGCGTTCAAGATCAGGATCGAGAAAGCCACACCCTCCGTGGCGGCCAGGCCGTTGCGGAAGACCATTACCAGTACTCCGATAGCGATACCGAAAAGAACCTGCCCTCTGGTCGTGATCGGGCTGGTCACCCAGTCGGTAGCCATGAAAAAGGCGCCCAGAAGGACACCGCCGGCCATGAGATGATAAAGGGGGATACCCGTGGTGATATTGGTCAATGGGTTGCCCCAGATGGCGGAGACTACCAGGATGGTGCCGATTATGGAAACAGGAATATGCCAGCGAATATGTTTCTTGTAGAGCAGGTAGACCCCACCGATAATCAGGGCCAGAGCGGAGGTTTCGCCCAGGGCGCCGCCCGGTGAGGCGATGAGCATCCGAAGGAGGCACAGTTGATCCAGGCCCCCCTGCTTCATCATGGCCAGAGGAGTAGCCTGCGTGAGTACATCGAGATTACCGAAAAACGGGCGCACCAGAGCAAAGGATGGGTTGATTCCCACATAGAGGGGTGCGAGCAGGGTAACTGCCACCAGCCCGAAAAGAGCGGGGTTGAAGCGGTTCCAGCCCAGCCCACCCATCAGCTCCTTGGCGATACCGACAGCGAAAAACGCTGCAAGCACAGCGGTCCACCAGGAGGTCCCCGGCCGCAAGCAGAGAGCCAGCAGCAGGCCGGTAACCAGAGCACTGCAATCATAAAGCGTCGCCTGCTTCTTCATGATCTTGCGAAAGAGAAGTTCAAAAAGGACAGCCGAAACCATGCAGACAGCGATCAAGAAGACGGCGTAAAACCTGTACATGTAAATTGAAAAGAAAGTTATGGGAAGAAGCGCGATCAGGACGTCTTTCATCGCCCCGGGCACAGATTCCTCGGAATGGAGGTGCGGCGATGTGCTGATCGTCAATCGCATATCTTGTCCAGGCATCTTTTACCTTTCCCTCCTTAAAGCAAACTGTAAATTAGCGGATCTCTCTGCTGCCGGTTATTTAGCTGCCGCCTTGGCCGCAGCGATCTCTTTTTTGGTCTGCCGGACAAACTGGACCATGGGACGGTGGGACGGGCAGACATAGGTGCAGATCCCGCACTCAAAACAATCTATGGCACCCCATTCGGCAGCCTCCGCGTAGTCACCCAGCTCGGCGTAGTAACCGATATAATTGGGGTAGAGGAGCATGGGGCAATGGTCAACGCATTTGCCGCAGCGGACGCAGTCGGACCAGGCTGTCTCGACGACCATGGCCGGGCTGAAGAGCAGGATACCGCTGGTTCCCTTCACAACCGGGGAATCCAGGTGTGACTGGGCCCATCCAGTCATCGGGCCGCCCATGATCACCTTGCCGAGCAGCTCCGGGGCTAGACCGTTTTCCGCATCTTCAGGAGCGCCTTTGACTCCGCCGCGCTCTCTGATCACATGGCTGATCGGCGTGCCGATCCTGACCCTGAGGTTGCCGGGTCCGGCAGCGGCGTCACCGCTGAGGGTGAGCACACGCTCGATCAGGGGTTTGCTCCAGCGGCAGGCTTCGTAAACCGCGATCGCTGTGGCGACGTTCTGCACCACCACACCGACCTCCAGCGGCAGCTTGCCGGGGGGCACCTCGCGGTCCAGAGCAGCCTTGATCAGCTGCTTCTCTGAGCCCTGGGGGTACTTCACCGCCAGGGAGACCACGGAAAAACCTTTTTCTTTGGCGATACGGGCCTGCAGGGCCTTGATGGCATCAGGTTTGTTTACTTCCACGC
>DUVX01000023.1 GCA_012840855.1 Bacillota bacterium
AGAACTTTCTCTACCAACCTGGCCATCCCCTGATCCTGATTGAACAGTTGGTGCAAATCTTCTTTGTCTATGGTAATCTTGTACTGGGCCATCGTCATACCTCCGGTTAAGTTGTTTGTTCAACTCCATATTACCAGAGGGACGGTGGCCTTTCCTGCTACCCCCCTGTACCCGCCACCTGAATTTACACCAGTATACCGGACACTACTTGGCAACAGCCTAGAGAAGCGTAATACCTTCCCACTCTACATAAGGGGGAATCCACATAGGATAGCAGCAAACACAACTGGTAAGGAATGGTGGGCAATTAAACTTGCAATCTACCCATGCAACATCGGGGACGTACCTTCCTGTTGCAATCCTGTTGCGCTTACTTGCTGCGCTGGCGCCGCGCTTCGTAGACGATCACGGCGGTAGCGATAGCGGCATTGAGCGAGTCGAGGGGTGAATACTGGGGGATGAAGATGGAGCAATCGGCGGCAGCAATAAGTTCTTGAGAAAGGCCGCTGCTCTCGCTGCCGATAAGGATGGCTACTTTTTGGCGGTAGTCGATCTCCCAAAAGCTGTGATCGGCCCGCGGCAGAGCGGCGGCAACGGTAAATCCGTTTCGTTGCAATAGCCGTACCTGCGCTGGGGGATCCTCCAGCGCCGACGGCGGCAGGTGAAAAATAGCACCCGCCGAAGAACGCAGCGCCTTGGGGCTGTAGGGATCCGCAGAGCCGGGCCCGTAGTAGACCGCCTCCACGCCGGCTGCGGCGGCGGTGCGGATAATCGTCCCCATATTGCCAGGATCCTGCAGCCCATCAAGAATAATGGCCAGGGAAAGTGTTTTCAGCGAAAATGTGTGGGGTGCGGGCTCCCGAAAAGGAAAGATCGCCGCGATCTCCTGCGGCGTCTCCGTATCGGCCATCGCCGCAAAAAGCGACGGCGGTAGCAGGTAACGTCTCGTTTCTCCCGGCAGGACCGGCTCAATTTTCTCACCGCCCTCTTTAAGGAAGCGGCGGGTGGCAAAGATCACCTCAGGATAGAGACCGGCGGCCAGGGCCTCCCTTACCAGACGGGGGCCTTCCAGCGCCAGCCTGCCGGCGGAGCGGCGGTGCTTACGGCTGCCGGCGAGGCGCCGGTATTCCTTGTAATAAGGATTACTGCTGCTGCTGATCTCCCGGTATCCTGTAATCAGACCACCACTCCTCCGAGGTATGAGCCGGTACACGCGGTATTAAAAAAAGCCGCCGCTATCCGCAGTCGTAAAGCAGGATAGCGACGCTGGTTTCAGCTATGCTCTTTGGCCACTTTCACCAGCCGGCTGAAGCCATCCTGATCATGAACAGCCATGTCGGCAAGCATCTTCCGGTTAATCTCCACGTCGGCCTTCTTCAGGCCGTTGATGAACCGGCTGTACGAAAGGCCGTTGGAACGGGCCGCGGCATTGATCCGGGTGATCCAGAGCTTGCGAAAATCTCTTTTCTTTTGGCGACGATCACGGTATGCATAGAAGAGCGATTTCATGACCTGCTGGTTTGCCACCCGGTATGATCTGCTCTTGCCGCCGTAATAACCTTTGGCCAGCTTCATTATTTTTTTGCGCCTTTGATGCGCAACGGGTCCTCTCTTTACGCGAGGCATAATTAAGGCCTCCCTTCTCGATTAAGGCAGTAATTGGTCTATTCGCTTGTAGTCGGAAGCGCTCACCGTGGTCGAACGGCGCAGCCTTCTTTTACGTCCGGCGCTCTTCTTCGTCAGGAGGTGGCTCCCGTAAGCGCGAAAGCGCTTGATCTTGCCGCCGCCGGTTCTTTTAAAACGTTTGGCCGCCCCCCGGTGTGTTTTCATTTTAGGCACTATCCAGGCCCCCTTTTCAACTAAACTTTAGGAGACAGAATCATGGTCATGTTGCGTCCTTCCAGCCTGGCCTTACGCTCAACAACAGCGCAGTCATCCAAATCTTCAGCGAGCTGACGGCAGAGACCGTAGGCTATTTCAGGGTGGGCCAGTTCACGGCCGCGAAACATAACCGTTACTTTAACCTTGTCCCCGCTTTCGAGGAAACGGCGGCTGTTTCTCGCCTTGACCTCAAAATCGTGCTGTTCAATTTTTGGGCGCAACTTGACCTCTTTAATATTGATCACTTTCTGCTTTTTGCGGGCTTCGCGCTCTTTTTTGCTCTGCTCGTACTTGTACTTGCCGAAGTCCATCATCCGGCATACCGGTGGACGGGCCTGTGGGGCCACATTCACCAGGTCCAGCCTTTTTTGCCGCGCCTGATCGAGCGCATCGGCAAGCGGCATCACGCCCAGCCGATTCCCCTCTGCATCGATCACGAGCACTTCCCGGGCTCTAATTTGCTCATTGACGAACAAATTTTTGGTAATCTTTTTCACCTCCTGCCATGGCATTCCCCCGACATTTTTTGACAAAATAATATGAGCAGGCCTGGAACCACCTGCTCATCAAACCCCCATTTTACTGGATAACCCTGGTAGCAACATCACTCGTTTTCAGCGCCCCAGGGTGAGAAGCAGTGGCTTCTACTTGACTCAATAAAATACCTCTGTCTGAAAGACAGCATACCAAAAATAGACGGCACGGTCAAACTATTTTTTCTCTTTCCTTTCCTGCTTCAACCGCTTGATGAAATCGGCCAGCGGCCGGGGGCCGAGATCGCCCTCTTCGCGGTGGCGGACCGCCACCATATTGCTTTCGGCCTCGCGGGCGCCCACGATGAGCATGTACGGAATCTTTTTCAACTGCGCCTCACGAATCTTGTAGCCCACCTTCTCGTTGCGATCATCGAGATCGGCCCGGAAAGAGCCGTCGCGCAGCGCTGTGCAGACATCCGCGGCGTAATCGTGCTGCTTCTCGGTGATCGGGATAACCACAACCTGCCGGGGGGCAAGCCAGAGGGGAAAAGCTCCAGCATAGTGCTCGATGAGCAGGGCCAGGAAACGCTCGATAGCGCCGAAGATGACCCGGTGAATCACCACGGGGCGATGTTTCTCGCCATCGGCGCCGATATAGGTGAGATCAAATTTCTCCGGCATCTGGTAGTCGAGCTGAATGGTGCTGCACTGCCAGCTGCGGCCGAGGCAATCCTCGAGATGAAAATCGATCTTCGGTCCGTAAAAAGCCCCGTCACCCTCATTGATCCGGTAAGAAAGCCCCTTCTCCTGCAAAACTCGCTCCAGAGTCGCTTCAGCCCTGTCCCACATCTCCACGCTGCCCATCGCCTTTTCTGGACGGGTGCTGAGCTCAACACGATAGCCGAAACCGAAGATGCGGTAAAAATAGTCGACCATATCGATGATCGCCGCGACTTCGGACTCGATCTGGTGGGGAGTCATAAAGAGATGGGCGTCGTCCTGGGTGAAGCTGCGCACGCGCAGCAGTCCCTGCAAGGTGCCGGAGAGCTCGTGCCGGTGGACCAGGCCCAATTCGGCGATGCGCCGCGGCAGATCGCGATAGCTATGCATACGCGAGCGGTACACGAGCATCGCTCCAGGACAATTCATCGGTTTGACGGCAAAGTCCTCCCCATCGATGCGCGTAAAATACATATCCTCACGAAAGTGCTCCCAGTGGCCGGACTGTTCCCAAAGCTCCCGGTTCAGGATCAGCGGCGTCCGGATCTCCTCGTAGCCGGCACGGCGATGCTGCTCACGCCAGAAAGAGAGCAGCTCTTCGATAACGATCATGCCGTTATGGTGAAAGAAAGGAAAACCAGGGCCCTCCCCATGGAGGCTGAAAAGATCGAGTTCGCGGCCGAGACGGCGGTGATCCCTTTTTTTCGCCTCTTCCAGCATCTCCAGATGCGCAGCGAGCTCCTCCCGGGTGGGGAAACTGGTGCCGTAGATCCGCTGCAGCATGGGCTTGCGCTCATCGCCACGCCAGTAAGCTCCAGCCAGCCCGGTAAGAGCGAAGGCCCCAATCCCGCCGGTGTCAGAAATGTGCGGCCCGGCGCAGAGATCGATAAATTCACCCTGCTGGTAAAAAGAGATGGTCTCATCTTCCGGCAGGTCGGCGATGAGCTCGCGCTTGTACGGCTCGTCCCTTTCTTCATAAAAAGCGAGCGCCTCTTCCCGGCTGAACTCGCGCCGCTTGAACGGCAGCTTCTCAGCGATAATCTTTTTCATTTCCTGCTCTATTTTCCCGAGATCCTCCGACGAAATGGGCTCCTCAAATTCAAAATCGTAGTAGAAACCCTTCTCGATAGCCGGACCGATCCCCAACCGGGCTCCGGGGTAAAGCCTTTTCACCGCCTGCGCCAGGACATGGCTGGTGCTGTG
>DUVX01000024.1 GCA_012840855.1 Bacillota bacterium
AATTTGCGGAGTACATCGGGGTGGGTCTTGAGAAACTGGTAGAGCAGTTTGATCCGGTTAAAGGCGTTGGGGCTGAGATGGTGCTCGATCATCTCGGTGTCGCGCAGGATTGTTGATTCTTTTACTCCGATCAATCTGAAGAAGCTTTCGATGGTAATATGTCTTTTTAATAGAAACTTGCCCAGTTTTTCTCCCTTTTTGGTAAGACAGATGAGGCCGTACTTTTCATAGTTTAGCAGGCCTAACCCGGCCAATTTTTGCACAGTTTTCGTTACTGAGGAAGCCCGTACGTTGAGCCGTTCTGCCAGCTGGGTGGTGCGGACATGGGTTTGCTGGGAATGAAGGCGGTAGATCATTTCAAGATAGTCCTCCATGCTCGGGGTCATTTTCTGCTCACCGGGCATCATCAGGTAGCCGCGAAAGGTGTAAAAATCGCGCTCTCCGGTCATTATTTCTTGCTCCTTTCAAGTGATTTCAGCGGTGGTTCCCCGGTAGCATTATCGCTACAGCGGCATATATTAGCTTAAAGAAAAAGGTTTTCCCGGGGCTAGCTTATGCTGCTGATGGTGATATAAGACCTTCTAGGGGGAGTGTGAAAAATGGGCGACGAACCGATCCCGCTGCACCGGTTGCCGGTGGGCTGCTGCGGGAGGGTTTTTGAAATGAGGATCAACGATGTAGCGAGGCGAAGAATGCTGGATCTGGGGCTGACTTTCAACACGGAGGTGGTGGCACTGCAGCAGAGCCCATCGGGTGATCCCACCGCCTACTTCATCCGTGGCGCAGTCATCGCTCTTCGCTCACAGGACGCTTCGCAGATCCTGATCACTCCGGTAAAAAGTGGTTGAAAGGGTCGTAAATCCGGTGGGGCGGTGGCCTGGGGAGGCGGATTTGTCCAGCATTGATTCTCGGGAAGGTGCCCTCCCCGGGGGACCGGTTATGGTGGCCCTAGCGGGAAACCCCAACACCGGAAAGAGCACACTTTTCAACGGTCTCACCGGGATGAAGCAGCATACCGGCAACTGGGCCGGAAAAACGGTGGCCTATGCCCGGGGCAGGTATCGCTACCGGGGAAAGGATTACATCTTGGTGGACCTGCCGGGCAGCTATTCCCTGCTTGCCTCCTCCGCAGAAGAGGAGGTCGCCCGGGACTTTATCTGCTTTGGGCAACCTCATGTTACTGTGGTGGTGACCGATGCTACCTGCCTGGAGCGGAACCTCAACCTAGTGCTGCAGATTCTCGAGATCACAGCCCGTGTCGTTCTTTGTGTTAATCTCATCGATGAGGCGGAAAGAAAGGGGATCGGGCTAGATTTGCCGGAGCTGTCGCGGACCCTCGGTGTTCCGGTGGTGGGTACTGATGCGCGTAAAGGGCGCGGGCTAGGGCAGTTGCAGGAGGCGGTGCGCCGGGTTGCCGGCGGTGAGCTGGTGCTGAAGCCTCCGATTCTGACTTATAGCCAGCTCGTGGAAAAAGCGGTGGCGATGATCGAGCCGGCAGTGCAAGAACTGGCCCCGGATTATCTGAGCAGCCGCTGGGTTTCTCTGCGGATGCTCGACGGAGGAGAAAAGTTTAACCGTTCCATCAGCAAATTTTTAAATGCAGCACCCGCTCAGAGTGAGGCCCTTGCAGGGAAGGTGGCCGCGGCGAGCGGCTTTCTTGAGGAAAAAAGCGGTAAAAGCGCCTCCGATCTCATCGTCAGCGCCATCTTTGCAAGAGCTGAAAGTATAGCCGGTGAGGTCATAACAATATCGCCGGGGAGGGCGGACGGGTGGGATCGGCGCCTGGACAGAATTTTCACCTCCAGGAGGCTCGGCATCCCGGTGATGCTGGCCCTGCTGGGGTTGATTTTCTGGATCACCATCACCGGGGCAAACTATCCTTCGGAGCTGCTTGCCACGGCCCTGTTCTGGGTGGAAGGCCATCTCCAAGCTCTATTTAAGGCTGTCGGGGCACCGGCCTGGTTGGAGGGGCTCTTCGTGAACGGCGTTTACCGGACCCTGGCCTGGGTAGTGTCGGTGATGCTGCCGCCGATGGCGATCTTTTTTCCGCTCTTTACTTTTTTAGAGGATCTAGGCTACCTGCCGCGGGTCGCCTTCAACCTTGACAGTTTTTTCAGGAGAGCGGGAGCTCATGGCAAACAGGCGTTGACCATGTGTATGGGCTTCGGCTGCAACGCCGCCGGGGTGATCGCCTGCCGGATCATTGACTCGCCGCGCGAGCGGCTCATCGCCATGCTCACAAACAATTTTGTGCCCTGCAACGGCCGTTTTCCCTTGCTGATTGTGTTAGCATCGATTTTTCTGGGATATCGTGGCGGTATTTTCCGTTCCCTGAGCGCTGCGGCGGTGATTCTTTTGGTAGTCGTGCTCGGGGTGATGATCACCCTGCTTGTCTCGAAGATACTCTCCCGCACCCTTCTAAAAGGGCTGCCCTCCACCTTCGCCCTGGAGCTGCCCCCGTACCGGAGACCGCAGCTCGGCCGTATCCTGGTGCGCTCTTTTATCGACCGGACTCTCTTTGTCCTCGGCCGGGCGGTGATCGTTGCCGCGCCGGCGGGTCTGGTGATCTGGCTCATGGCCAATGTCAAGATCGGTGCCTTCAGCGCTCTGGAAGGCAGTGCCCGTTTTCTGGAGCCTTTCGGCGCACTTCTGGGGATGGATGGCTATATCATCATCTCCTTTCTGCTCGGTTTACCGGCCAACGAGATCGTTATACCGCTCATGATCATGAGCTATCTAGCCTCAGGTTCGCTTCTCGACCTGGGCTCCCTCGGTCAGCTGCAGGCGCTGCTGCTGGATAACGGCTGGACCTGGTTGACGGCGATCTGCGTGATCCTTTTCTCGCTGAACCATTTTCCCTGCGGCACGACGCTGCTGACGATCTATCGCGAGACGCGCAATTTCGGATGGACGGCCGCCGCCTTTCTCATACCCACATTAACCGGCGTGCTTATCTGCTTCATCGTCGCCACAACCGCCCGCCTGCTGGGCCTGCCCTAGAAATGGGAAAATAGGGACGTACCTGTTTGTTGCATTTTTCTCAGCCCATTTGTTTCCCTTTCCCTGAGTAAGAGAGCGCGCTGTGGTGAATCCCATTCTGCTGTTACCGGCAGGGCAGGATTTGCTGGGTTTTTTGTGGAAATAGCTTGCAGATGCCGATAGCTGTATGAAGGATAATAAGGAGGCGGTGGAGTGGAGATGCTCTGGCAAAAAAAGCTCATCCGGAACCGGTGCGGCCTCAATCTGGCAGCGCTGCTGCGGGAAGCGGACCCGGTTTCACCGGGCAGCGGGCCGCCCCTGGTGATCGTCTGCCACGGCTTTACCGGTTCCAAGGAGGGCGGGGGCGGGGCGATGGCCATGGGCGATGAGTTGGCCCGCCGCGGTTTTTCCACCCTGCTTTTCGATTTTACGGGTTGTGGTGAAAGCGAAGGGCGTTGGGGCGGGATCACTCTATCGCGGCAGGTGGATGATCTCGATGCCGTTGTCGGGTGGGCGCAAAACAGGGGTTACCGGCGGATTGTTCTCAACGGGCGCAGCTTCGGCGGCGCCACCGCTCTCGCTTACGCAGCCGAAGACAGCCGGATCGACGCCGTCTGCACCTGGGCCGCCGTGGCCAGACCGCTGCAGCTTTTCAGCGGCTCTGTTTCGGAGGAAATCGGCTTGAAGGGGCCGGCGGATGAAGGTATTCCCCTTTCGGGTAGCGGCGGGCTGCGGAGGCATTTTTTTCAGGATCTGCAGCGCTACGATCTGCCCGGCTGCGCTGCCAGGATCTCGCCCCGTCCGCTGCTGCTGATCCACGGCACCGCTGATGAAGTGGTGCCCCTGGAAGATGCACGGTTGCTTTACAGCTCGGCAGGAGAACCGAAAGAGCTCTCTTTGATCGAAGGGGCCGATCACCGTTTCAGCGATCATGCGGAGAAGGTATGGACTGTTTTTTTCCGCTGGCTTGGTGAGCTGGAGGGATGAATGAAATCATTCTGCAACAGGGGGGACGGTCCTTGTTGTTGCATGTTTTCCAATTTACAAGACAAAATGCAACAGGAAGGTACGTCCCTAAAGTTTCATGGCAAAAAGTGGCTGGGGCGGTAGGATTCGAACCTACGATGCGGGATCCAAAGTCCCGTGCCTTGCCGCTTGGCTACACCCCAGCAGAAATAAAAATGGGGTGAGTGATGGGATTCGAACCCACGACCTCCAGGGCCACAACCTGGCGCTCTAACCAACTGAGCTACACCCACCTCGCGCTGACTATTTTAACATGCTCCCGCTTAAAAGTCAAAAACGCCGGCGCACTCGCCGGTGCTGTGTTACTCCAGTGTTTTTACATAGATCAGCGAGGTGATCTGCTCTTTCCCGGTGCGGTGCTTGCTCTTCGAGTAAAGCTGAAAACCGAGCTTGTTGTAAAAAGGCAGGGCGGTGGCGTGCAGCGAGGAGGTGCTCAGATGCAGGCCCTTAACTCCGCGGGTGCGCAGGTGCTCGAAGTAGCTTTCCATAAGCCGATGCCCCAGCCCAGCCCGGCGGTAGCTTGCCATGATATTGATATGGAGGTGGGCGGGATAAAGATCCAGCGGCGGGGTCCTGTAGCCTCCGAGCAAAAAGGGTCCGATCATCCCGCCAATATAGCGCCGGGTTTTGCGTCCGATGCGGTAGCGTCCCCGCAGCGCGCGGCCGAGGATGGAGGGGATGATCTTACTATAGAAGACTCTGTTGTAGCGTCGGGTGTCGGGACAGCCGAAAAGGTAGCCGACAACTGCGTCGCCGTCGGTGGCGACAAAGGAAGATCCGGGTTCAATATCGGTGTAGTAGCTGCAAAAAAAATCGGTAAAAAGTGCAGGATCGTCAAAGTAAGGCGCAATGTTATCCCCGCCGTAACCGGTTTCCCAGCAGATCCGTCTTACCGCTTCCCTGTCATGGGGCGCCATTTTTCTGATCGATATTGCCATCACCTTCTATTTATGACCGGGGCGGGTTAAGCCCTGTCTCCATCTCCAGCGGAATCCTCTTTTTGAATATACCATCCATTTTCTCCGCTCGCAAACAGAACCTGAACCGGGCAAGAAGGGATCTGGTTTACTCTCCCGGTGAACTCGGGTTCCCGGCCCGGCTAATCTCAGGAGCGTGGGGGAAAATAGCTGCAGGGTTAAAACATTTAACCGGGGGGGTAGGGATGGAGAAACCGACGCCGGCGATTTTACCCGAGGAGAGGGCCCCGGAAGGGGATCAGCCCTGTCAACGCTGCGAGCTCGGCGGTCATGGAAGCCGTTTCATCTGGGGTGAAGGCAATCCAGCGGCCCCGCTCTTCGTAGTTCTCGATAATCCCGGTGCCAGGGAGGATAAAGCGGGCGCCCCTTTTTTGTGCGGCACCAGAGAGACTATGCAGAAGGCGGCCTACGAAGCGGGGCTCAAACCTGAATCCCTTTATGTAAGCTATCTGCTCAAATGCAGGCCCCGGCGGGCTTATGACAAGGAGAGGGCACGGGCGACGTGCATCCCTTTTTTATGGGGTCAGCTCGAGGCGAAGGGGCCAACTCTGGTTATGGGCCTGGGCAATGTGGTCTGCCGGTCGCTCTTTGGGGATGAAGAGGCCGCGGTAAAGGAGCTACGGGGCAGGGTTCACCAGGTTAGGGATTACCGGGTGATCACCTCCTACCATCCTCTGGCGGTGAGAAGAAGGCCTGTGCTCTATAGATATTTTCTGCAGGACTGGGAGTTCGCTGCAGCGCTGCTGGAGCAGACCGGGATGGCCCGATAAAAAGTCCCGGCCTGAAGTGGCCGGGACGGGCGGTGGATCGTTGGAGCGATAATGTTAACCCTTGCTCTCCAGATGCTTCATCTGATCCATCATGAAATCGAACACCTCGCCGTCGATATAGCCGTCATCAGCGATCCGCTCATCGAAATTTTCAGTGAGGTAATATTTTTTCAGAGACTCCTGAAGCGCGGTGCTCCAGCCGCCCGGATATTCTCCCTGAAAATAGCCCAGTTTCTTCAGGGCGCGGGTGATCTTTTCGGCCCGTTTCCCCTCTATTTTCAGGATATTTTCCGGTTTCGTTTTGGAGAAGTAGAGCATGTAGAGGCTGTGCAGCCTGATCAGCTCTTTGATCGGATCGGGATGATCGTCGACGCGGAGGTCGATGTAGCGATCATTAAAACCGCCGTAGCCGCCCTCCGGCTTTACCACCAGAAGCGCCGCTGATTGTTTGCCTCTGCTGTCACCGCCGGCCTCCTGGCCGGCGTCGAGCGCTGCAAGCATCCGGGAGGCGAGATCCCCTTCGGACCTTTCAAAGACTTCGGCCATTCTGGTGACGGTCTCTTTGTTCACCAGGATATTTCCCTGGCAGGCGTAATTTCTGCCAGTAACACCTCCGGCCCAGGAGAAACACTCTTCCCCGGTAAAGCTGGCGGCGTTGCCGGCGGCGTCGACCATACCGACCTGTCGGAGGTTTTTCATCTCATCTTCCGAGAGCAATTCCTCGAGTGCTTCGCCGGGCGAGCGCCCCTTTTCCAGGAGCTCCATCCCCCGGGGACCGAAACTGGTGTTGGCCCAGGACTGGGTGGCCACAGCGCCCACACCGGCTTTGGCCCAGGGTACCACGGCGCCCACAGCGATGAACTTTGACTGTACCGCTATGCCTAACTCCTTTGCTGCGGGATCAGCGGCAACGATGGAGAAGGTAGCAACAAGATCTTTCGGAATTCCAGTTTTCATGCTTTTAACCTCCCGGCGATTATTGTTTCAACCTGGGATCGAGGGCATCGCGCAGACCGTCCCCCAACAAATTGAAGGAGAGGACCACGATGAAGATGGCCATGCCCGGTAGCAGGGAGATATGGGGGGCAACCCGTAAAAAATCTTTTCCACCGCTGAGCATGACTCCCCATTCGGCCATCGGCGGCTGGGCCCCCAGGCCTAAGAAGCTCATCCCCGAGGCGGCAATAATCATCCAGCCCACATCGAGTGTGGCGGCGACGATGATTGGGGAGAGAGCGTTGGGCAGGATATGTTTGAACAGTATGCGCAGATCCGACGATCCCAGAGCCTTTTGGGCTTCAATATACTCCTGCTCTCTAAGCGATAAGACTGTGCCGCGGACGATGCGGGCGTAATAAGGGATCCCCACGATGGAGATGGCGATCATCGCATTGAGCAGCCCCGGCCCCAATGCGGCGATGATGGCGATGGCCAGCAGCACATAGGGAAAAGCCATCAGGATATCGATAAATCTCATCGAGAGGGCATCGAGCAGGCCCTTGTAGTATCCGGTGAGCAGCCCGATGAGGATGCCAAAAAACATGGCGATAGCTACCGCGGCGAAACCGATGGCCACCGATATACGGCCGCCGTAGAGGAGGCGGGTGAGCATATCCCGTCCCAGGTGATCCGTTCCCAGGAGGTGCCCCGGTGAGCCCGGAGGTTGCAGGCGGGCGGCGGTGTTTACCGCATTGGGGTCATAGCTGGTCAAGAACGGCGCCAGCACTGAAAGAAGGACAACAATGATGAGGATACAGCCGCCGGCGACGGCTACTTTGTCTTTTTTCAGGCGTCGCCAGATCTCCCTTTTTGGGCTTACCGGTTCTATCCCCAGATCTTCGGTGACAGTTTCTTGGCGCGGTTTGTTTGTTTCGGTCTGCATTCTAGTCAGGCCTCCGGCTAATTATAAGAGATGCGTGGATCGAGCAGGGCATAGATAAGATCGACGACCAGGTTGACAAAAACGTAGATGGTAGCCACGAAAAGGATCGTCCCCTGTACCAGAGGAAAATCCCGGGCGAGGATGCCGTTGACCATCAGGGAGCCGATACCGGGCCAGGCAAAAATTATCTCCACCAGCACCGCTCCAGAAAGGAGGAAACCGATCTGCATGCCCACAACGGTGACCACTGGGATCAGGGCGTTTCTAAGGGCGTGACTGTAGGTGACGACCCTTTCGGTCAGCCCCTTGGCCCGGGCAGTTCTGATATAATCTTGGCGGATTACCTCAAGCATGCTCGACCGGGTCATCCGGGCGATCTCAGCCATGGTGCCCACGGCCAGGCTGAAACCCGGCAGGATCAAAAATTTAAAAACGCTGCCCAGACCAGCCTGGCCGGGGGGGCTCATCCCCGATACGGGCAGCCAGCCCAACTTCAAGCCGAAGAACACCTGCAGTACCAATCCCAGCCAGAATACGGGCAGGCAGAAGCCCACCAGAGCCAGGAACATGAGCAGGCGATCCCATAGCGAATACTGCTTTGTTGCTGAAACAATCCCCGCCAGCAACCCGAAGGTAACGGCGACAAAGGCGGCAAAAACGGTGAGGATGGCCGTGGCTTTGAATCTTGTCAGAACCAGTGGCAGCACTTCTCGTTTGAGCTGGATGGAGCGGCCCCAGTCCCCCTTTAAAATGTTGGCGATCCACTGAAAATATTGTTTATACAGCGGTAGATCCAGCCCCAGCTGGTGGCGCAGGGCTTCCAAGGCCGGCTTGGTCGCCTTGGGCCCCAACATGATCAGCGCCGGATCCCCCGGCGTGAGGTGAAGAATTAAAAAAACCAGGATGGAGACGCCGATCAAGACGGGAATTAGAGCCAGTAGCCTTTTAATTGTATATTTAAGCATATCAGATCACCTGGAGTAACTACATAGTTATGCCGGGTGTGTATGCACACACCCGGCGTCTCGCTTACTCGATTGTTACTTTATCAAAACGAAATACCCCGGTCGGATGTAGTTCAAAGCCCTTGATCCTCTTATCCATGGCCACGATTTGGATCTCGTGATCCACGACAATAACGGGGGAATCATCAGCGATCAGTTTCTGCGCTTCTTCGTAGAGCTCCACCCTACGATCATGGTCAGAGACGGTCCTGGCTTCGTTCAGCAGCTGGTCCACCCTGTCGTTTTTGTAGAAAGCATCGTTGAATCCCGCCTCGGGCCACTGCTCCCCGCTGAGGAGGATATAGAGGAAGTTGTCTGGGTCGCCATTGTCGCCCAGCCAGGATAGTTCGTGCATAAGGAATTCATTGGTCTCGACCGGCTTTACCGCCTCGTCCAGGAAGGTGCCCCATTCGAGCTGCTTGATCGTCACTTTGAATCCCACTGCTTCAAGATCGGCCTGGATCGCTTCGGCCATGGTCACAGGCTGTTGCATCCCCGAGCCGGACTTGGGTACATGGAAGTCGAATTCAATTTCCCCTTCTTCGTAGCCGGCTTCCTTCAGGAGCGCCCGGGCCTTGTCCGGATCGTAGCTGTAATCTTGGACATCGTCGGTATAGCCCCAGATCAGGGGCGGCAGCAGGTTTTTAGCCAGCACCCCGGTGCCTTTAAGAATATCGTCGACGATGGCTTTTTTGTTGATCGCGTAGTTGGCTGCCTGTCGCACCAGTTTATCATCGAAGGGGGGCTTCTGGCAGTTCAACGACAGGTACCAGGTGTGCATACTCGGCTGTTCCACGATAAGGAGCTTATCCTCATCTTTCAGACGTTGCAGATCGTCGGGCGGTATGCCCACGATGAAATCAACATTACCGGACTCCAGCTCCGTCAGGCGGGTCTGATCTTCAACGATGGGGCGGAAGATTAGCCTATCCACCTCCGGTGCTCCCCGCCAACAGTCTTCGTTTTTCTCCAGGATCACTTCCACCCCCGGATCCCAGCTCACAAATTTATAGGGACCGGTTCCCACAGGATTGATCGAGATATCCTTGCCATATTGCTCAATGGCGGCGGGGCTGACTATGGCCGCTGCATGCATGGCGATATTGCCGAGGAAGGGGGCAAAGGGTTCGCTTAAAACAATTTTGACTGTCCCCTCATCTACCACCACAACTTCCTCCACCATGCCCAGGGTGAAATCGGCATAACCGAATTCCCCGGTATCGTGGTAGGGGTGCTCCGGATCGAGCTGCCGTTCAAAATTAAACTTCACCGCTTCTGCGTTGAAAGGGGTGCCGTCATGGAAAGTGACTCCCTCACGCAGTGTAAAGGTGTATTCCAGGCCGTCTTCCGAGGCCTCCCAATCCGTGGCCAGGCACGGTTCCAGTTCGGTGCTGCCGTCTTTGAAACGGAGCAGGCTGTCGTAGATCTCCATACCGGCCCTGCTGGAATTGAAATCTGTCATCTGCGCAGGATCAAGGGTGACGGGCTCCGCTTCGAGGCCAATAATTATGGTGTCGGCTTTATCCACGGCCTCTCCGCCGCAGCCGGCGATAATCAGCAGTGCCAGCCCCAGGATCAACAAAACCGATAGCTTTCTCACACTGTTCATTCCTCTCTCTAGATTTTTAACCCCTTCTTCGAAACATCAGCCATATTATTTAGCGAGCATCCCCCCCTATCAAATGGCAGGCTACATGGTGTCCTTTTGAATATTCCAGAAGTATGGGTTCCTCCCGGGAGCATATCTCCACAGCCGCCGGGCAGCGTGCGCAGAAGCGGCAGCCGGGGGGGGGATCGATGGGGCTCTGGACATCGCCGCTTAAAAGAACGCGCTCCCGTTTAAGCCTCGGATCAGGAATGGGGATAGCGGAGAGCAGGGCTTTAGTGTAAGGATGCAGGGGATTTCTGTAGAGTTCATCGCCGCCCGTTATCTCCACCAGCTTGCCCAGGTACATCACTCCCACAGTGGTGCTGACGTGCTTGACCACATTTAACCCATGGGCGATAAAGAGGTAGGTCAGCCCTAGCTCCTGCTGTAGATCTTTGAGCAGGTTCAGGACCTGGGATTGGATCGAGACATCCAGCGCCGAAACAGGCTCATCGCAGATGATCAGCTCAGGCTCCACTGCCAAAGCCCGGGCGATACCGATGCGCTGGCGCTGGCCGCCGCTGAATTCATGAGGGTAGCGATCGGCGTGCTGTGGGTTTAGCCCCACATGATCGAGCAGCTCACGGACCCTTCGGTGGACGCCATTTCCCCTGGCGAGGTTGTGAATATGGAGCGGTTCGGCAATGATCTCACCTATATTCATCCGCGGGTTGAGGGAGCCATAGGGGTCTTGAAATATGATCTGCATTTTACGGCGCATCTCTTTTTTCTGCTCCCCGGTAAACTGAAATATGTTCTGTTTTTCGAAGAGCACCTCTCCCCCCGTCGGGGTCAGCAGATTGATGATCAGCCTCCCCAGGGTCGATTTACCGCAGCCGCTTTCACCCACCAGGCCCATCGTTTCACCGCGGGTGAGACGAAAGCTCACTCCATCAACAGCTTTGAGCCAGGAACGGCTCCTGCCGAAGAAATTCTGTCTGGCGGGAAAATATTTTTTCAGGTCGTTTATTTCGAGATAATACTTTTCATTCACTTTATTTGCCTCCTGGGAGGTGACACCTGATCAGATGCTGCGGGCTGGATGGCAGCAGGGCTGGCTGCTCCACCCTACAGCGCTGGGTCGCCCTGCTACACCGTGGTGCAAAACGGCATCCGGCGGGGAAACAGAGGGGATCGGGAACAATACCGTCGATAACGGCTAGTTTATCCTGTTTTATATCGAGGCGCGGTATGGACTCGAGCAGCCCGGCGGTGTAGGGATGACCGGGATGTTCGAAGATCGTCTCTACCTCCGCATACTCGACAATCTGCCCGGCGTACATAACTGCCACCTCGGAAGCCATCTCTGCGACAACCCCCAGGTCATGAGTGATCAATAGTATAGCTGTGCCCAGCTCTCCCTGGAGTTTTCTCATTAGATCCAGTATCTGGGCCTGGATGGTCACATCGAGGGCGGTGGTAGGTTCGTCGGCGATCAGGAGTTCAGGGCTACAGGCCAGGGCGATGGCGATCATTACCCGCTGGCGCATACCACCGCTAAGCTGGTGGGGGTAATTCTTGATCCGCTCCTCCGGCGCCGGGATCCCGACCAGTTCAAGAAGTTCAATCGCCTTGTCTCTGGCTTCTTCTTTGCCCACCTGCTGATGAACAACGATGACCTCTTCAATCTGCCGTCCGATCCTAAAAACCGGGTTTAGCGAAGTCATCGGTTCCTGAAAAATCATTGCAATTTTGTTGCCTCTGACGTGGCGGATCTCTTTTGGGTGCAGATTAAGGAGATCGCGGTTCTGGAAGTGAATAGATCCGGAGACGATTTTGCCAGGAGGTTGTGGGATTAGCTGCATGATCGAAGATGCGAGGATGCTCTTGCCGGAGCCCGACTCCCCGACGATGGCCAGGGTAGTGCCGGCCCTAATCCTCAGATCCACACCGTCGACGGCTTTTACGACGCCGGCGTCGGTATAAAAGTATGTTTTCAGATCTTCTATGTTTAGCAGAGCCTGTCCCATCGTTCATAACTCCAACGGCAACAAATTTTCAATAAATACTAGTATATTCACCATGGTCAGTTTTGTTTCCTGCCGAATAAAAATAATTAGCCGTAATGGATACCAGGTATATTATTATTAAGTATATCATAAATTTAGTGGGACTGGTTGCATAGTATTGGCTTCCGCGGATGACTAGCGGCTAATTCATTCACGCGCTGGCTTCACCGAATCCTATTTAAGGGATTTCGACCCGTAAAGGGTGGGGAGGCAGCTTCCTTCGCGGCATTTTTCCGGCTCGGGACAAAATCCGTAGGCGGGGACAAGCAGCGTAACAGAAGAGAGCAATTGCATGATAATCGTTTTGCTGATGCAGCAGGTGACGCGATGATCACTGGAAACAGAGCATTCAGGGCAGTCCAGGTAGATATCTACCGCAGCCCTGATCCGCTGGTCTCGGACCAAAGGGGGCCCGTTAAAATTCTTGACATAGGGGATGGGGGGGCTCACATAAACTTTCCATCCGGAGCGATCTAGGTAGCGGAGGGTATACCTGTAAAAGAAACTCACTCGCACCCGCTCTGTCTTCTTTATTTTTTTCACGGCCACCGGATGCTGCCTGGAAAGGCTCACCTCGGCGCAATGTATCTCCACAATCTCGCCCTGGGCGGTACCGGAAAGATCTACCTCCTCCTCGCTTGCCGAGTAATGTTTACATCTCCAGTACACTTTATCGGCTTTAATGCAGACGGTTTCTGCAAAGGGGGGTAGCGGCGGTTGCTCTTTCCAGGGAATAAAGTCTACCCGGTCGCTTACGGGATTGCCGGTACCGTCGGGATTGAGCAGGGGATGAAAGGGTCCGGAGCTCTCTCCCCACCAGTTATTAACCGCGTCAACTGTAGTAGCTGTCTCGTTGTACACCCCCCAGCCGTTTCCTTCAATGCTGTTATCTTCTAGATGGGGATTGGCGGTACCGGTGGGGTTTCCCAAAAAGGCGTTGGCGACAAAGACCCCGGCCCCGCTGTTTTCTTTGAGCAGATTGCCGGTGATCAGAGGTTTTAGGGCATAGGGGTCGGGTGGAATGAAGCTTCCCGGGCCTTGAGAAAAGAGATAGATGGCGTCATGCGAGCTGCCGCTGATCCGGTTATTCGTGATCAGGATCTCGGCAGGCTCCGGGCCCGCCGAGGGAACCCAGACCCACACGATGCCCCTTTCCCGGCAGTCCTCGATGGTGTTGCCGGTGATAATCTCGGCCAGGGATTGGATGATGACGATGCCGCCCTTCAGTTCATCGCCGTCGAGGCCGCAGTTTCTGATGCTGTTGTTCTTGATGGTGACGTTCTGTTCGTCCCAGGCCAGGGTGATACCGCTGGCAAGTTCATCCTCGATGGTGTTGTTTTCGATCAGCAATCCGCTGTTACTGCCCTCGGCATAAATCCCATCGCCGTTGTTCTGGTAGATGTTGTTGGCGGTGATCGTTGTTACCCCGTGGGGGCGCAAAAGAATGCCGGCCCGTTCGAAACTGGGGATCTTGCCGTTATTTTCGATAATGCAGCCCACCACCTCCATGGCAGAAGATGTAACATTAATAATTCCCGAGAGGTCATGCTCCCGGATGGTGCAGCGCTCGATGACGATATCCTCGAGATTGAAAAAGCCGGTCGTCCCGATCTGGATTCCCCGCCCCGGCCCCTCCTGCAGGGTGAGCAATTTCACGGTCACCTGGCTGGAGGTTATCAGCAGCGTGGGTGCGGCGGCTGCGCCGGCGGCATCGACAATTGCTTCACCCATTGAAGGATCAGGACCGGTCAGGGTCAGCGCTTTGTTGATCACCAGCTGTTCATGGTAGATCCCCGGTGCCACATTGACTGTGCCGCCGGGTGGAGCGGCGTCGATCATCGACTGGATGCTCAATGTATTACACGCCTTTCTTCAGGGTTTCAGGTTACATGTAAGTATGGTATGCCGGTATAGCCTGCGGGGTGAGAGCCACTTTTTTCAAGCGCCGTGCCCCGGCGTTAGCGGGGTTTCAGCGTTCCGCAAAGGGCGCTACCTGTGAAAGAAGATTGAAATGTGGTAATATATGAACAGTTGGTGCCCACAACAAGAAAGGAGAAGGCAAAAATGAAGCAAACGGATCTGCTTGTTATCGGAGGCAGTGCAGGGGGACTTCTCTCTGCGACGATGGTGCGGAAAGCTTACGGGGAGGATGTCGATATTACCCTGATCCGCGAAACCGAAAGGGTTATGGTTCCCTGCGGGATCCCTTATATCTACGGCACCCTCCAAGATCTGGCCAAAAACGTGATCCCCGATACACTATTGTCTGCGGCAGGGATCAATCTGGTTATCGACCGTGTTGTGGCCATAGATCGCGAGAAAAAAACAGTGACCACCGCAAAAGGCGAGGTGATCGCTTACAAAAAACTGATCATTGCCACCGGCTCGCTGCCGATTATCCCCACATTTATCCCCGGCCACGATCTGGGCAAGATCTATCCCGTGATGAAAAACGAGGAGCATCTGGCCAAGATAATGAAAAGCCTGGAGCAGGCCGAGAATGTAGCGGTAATCGGGGGGGGCTTTATCGGGGTTGAGTTTGCCGAGCAGATCAGCCGGCTGGAGAAAAACATCACCCTCATCGAGGCTGCCGATTCTTGCCTTTGGCAGGCCTTCGACAAGGCCTACAGCGATGATATTGAATCCCGCTTGAAGGAGAAAGGGATAGATGTGATGACCGGCACCAGGGTTAAGAGGATCGTGGGCGATAAAAATGTGGAAGCGCTGGAGCTGGAGGACGGCCGGAAGATAGCTGCCGACCTGGTTATCCTGGGGCTGGGAGTGCGGCCCAACGGATCGCTGGCTGAGGAATGCGGTCTGGAGATGAACGCCAGGGGGGCCGTTGTCGTCGATCAGTATATGCGGACGAGCGATCCCGATATTTTTGCCGTTGGCGACTGCGCGGAAAAAAGGTGTTTCTTTACCGGGAAAAATGTGCCGCTGCTGTTGGCTTCGACAGCGGCAACAGAGGCGAAGATTGCGGGCAGCAACGCTTTTCATCTGAGGTTGATCCGGGCCAACAAGGGAACAGTGAGCACTTTTTCGGCAAAGATAGCGGGGAAGACCTATGCTGCGGCGGGGCTCACGGAGATGCAGGCCCGCCAGGAAGGTTTCTGCATCATGGTGGGTGAGTTTAGGACCATGGATCGCCATCCGGCTACCCTTCCCGGCGCACAGGAGATCTACATCAAGATGATCTTTTCCCGCTGCTCGGGCATCATCCTGGGAGCGCAGATCTCCGGCGGGGACAGCGTCGGTGAGATGATCAATATCCTCAGCCTGGCCATTCAGAAAGATACCACCGCCACCGAATTGAACACCTTCCAGGCAGCGACTCATCCTTTGGTCTCGCCCTCACCGATCGCCTATCCGATCAATGCGGCCGCCATGAATGCCATCGCTAGCAACTGCGATCATCTTAACAAAGATCTGAAAATATGATGGAGTGAAACAGAAACTGCAAATGGTATAAAGGGGCGGGGATCCATCCCCGCCCCACTGTTTCAAACCTTCCTTAAATTCCTGCCACCCGGTTCTTTAACGCTCGGAAAACCTCCTCACGATCGAGATGGGGGTGGCGGCGGTGGATCATCTCCAGGCAGATCCCAGCGCCGTAATCCATCCCCTGGCAGCCCAGCAGCAGGAGCACATCGTCCTTGCCGACAGCGGAAAGCCCGGCGGCGATCGCCTCGGGCAGCTCCCGGTGGTGCTCAACCTTGATACCTGCCGTCTCCATCACTTCAAAGAATACGCGCTCCTCTTCGGCGGTGACGGTATCCTTTTCGGTAACATGGTTACGGCTGCTGGTGGCGATGACTTTATTGATGCCCAGCGAGGGAGCCCATGCGGCCATGGTTTCGGCGTTTTCCCGGTTTACGGTCACGCCGCGGCTACCGCGGATGGCGTAAACAAGGTGCAGTTGGCGGTACCTCATCAATTTTAAGGTTTCCAGGGTGACCTCGATATTGCCGCTGTTAGCGAAGTGATCATCGATGACCTTGAAATCGCCGTCGAAAATGAGCTCAAAGCGGCGCTCTACACCCCTAAAATTATGCAGTGCCCGTTGGATTGTGGGAACGGGGACCCCGCAAAGCAGGCCGCAGAGCAGCGCCGCCATGGCATTGTAGACGCTATGCAGCCCCAGAACAGACAGCTCCACGGTAAATCTGGACTTCCCCCCGGCAAGGGTATCGGCCAGCCCCTTTTTCTTGAACTCCACGACAAATCGGGCTTGCCCCGTGGTCAGGTCCAGATCCCGGACCACACAGTCAGCCTCGCTGTTTTTGAAGCCATAGGTCAGCGTCCGGGCGGCGGTCTCCCCGCTCAGCGAGGCGCTGTAAGGGCAGTCCATATTGAAGACAGCCCATTGCTGCGGGCCGGCTTCCCGGACCAGGCTAGCTTTAGCGCTCAAGTAGTTTTCAAAGGAACCGTGCAGATCGATATGCTCGCGGCTGATATTGTTCAGGACAACGATGTCGTATTCCACGGAGCCGACTCGCTGCAGTTCCAGGCCTGAGGAGGAGACCTCCATGGTTACATGTGAGATCTGCTGCGACGCCATCTGGTGAAGGTGGCGGTGCAGATCGAGCGATTCGGGAGTTGTCAGCACAGACGGGCGGATCGAATCTCCTGATTTGACGACAACGGTGCCGATGAGCCCGGTTTTTAGGCCCTGCTCCACCAGGATCGCGTCGGTCATAAAGCTCGTTGTGGTCTTGCCATTGCTGGCGGTGATGCCGATCATCTTCAGCTTTTGCGAGGGATGTCCATAAAAGCAGTTCGCCAGGGAGGCGAGAGCGCGGCGGCTGTCCCCTACCCGGAACTGGGGCAGCTTTATCTGCGGTTGAACTTTTTCTACTATCGCTGCCGCAGCACCCTGCTCTTTTGCGTTTTTCAGGTAGCGATGGCCGTCCGTTTTAAAACCTTTGATACAGACAAAGAGCATCCCCGGCAGCACTTTTTCGGAGTGGTAGGCCAGTCCGGAGATGACCGGATTGACCCTGCTGTCTCCCTCCAGTATAGTAAGGTTGCTCTTGTTCAGCAGCTCTTGCAGTGCGATCATCTACGACGCCCCCTACCCGGTGGCAACGCGGTGCCTTTTTTGCTGGAATTTTGAACCCCGGCTGATCCGTTATTCGGCAAACTCAATTATTGCCCGGTAAGAAACGATTCATGCATGTATCGCGGCGTAGTTTTCGTAAAATGTATGCCCCTGCCGGGCAAATCAGTCTTTTTTGGCAAAGAACCCGCTACAGCGGGTTCTTCTCATGGCTAACTAAAGTCTATCCCCGGTAACCTGCGCTACTCGGTAATCTTGATCGATTCGGTGGGGCACTCTTCGGCAGCTTCGCGAACCTGCTCCTCGAATTCCTCAGGGATGGGGTTCACTTTTACTTCGGCTTTTTCATCGCCCAGCTCAAAGACTTCGGGACAGATATCTTCACAAACACCACAGGCACTGCACTCGTCGTCGATTCTAACCTCCATCTTGATCCTCCTCAAACTTTTTTATTACCCCACCTAATTCGCTAAATAAGGGTCTATTCCTCTTTTTTAAACGAAAAATGTTGGCTCATATTTATGTAGACTCCCTGTTTATTCTGTGCATAAGCTGCTTATTCCGGGTAAAAAAAGACCTTCTGCCTGTGTATAACCCTGTGGATAGTGTGAATTACTATAAATGGAATAGAAAGCATGGTTCCTTGACTGGTTGGGGTTGTGGGGCCTGTCCCGCATCTGCCCGGTCGACATAAGCTCTTAACAAAATCTATTTCGTGTGCCCCTTCACCCCTGGCGCCGCTGATTTCCTACGGGGCTGTTCACACGAAGCGGGGTTTTAACCGATATAGAGATTATGCCACAGCAGGAAGGTGGCGGCGGTCCAGAGTTTGCGGGCGCAGTCATATTCGCCCCGGCAGTGTCCCTCCAGCAACTGTCCGAGCACAGCGGGGTTGAAATAGAGGCGCGCCGCTTCGCTCTCCCAGAGCTCGGCGAGCGGCTTTTGATAGTGTTCTCTGATCCAGGCGGCCAGGGGAACGGGAAAGCCGAGTTTGGGTCGGCGGTACACTTCCCCAGGAAGATAGCGGGCCGCCGCCGCCCTGAGGATATACTTAGTCATCCCGCGCGCTATTTTAAGGGAGGGCGGAATGGTGGCGGCAAATTCCACCAGGATATGATCGAGATAGGGCAGCCGGACCTCCAGGGAATGGGCGGCGCTGATCCGATCCGCCTTTGTGAGGATGTCGCCCGGTAGCCAGGTATAAAAATCGAGATGCTGCATCCTGGCTGTTGCATCGCTGGCGGCGCTTTTTCGGTAGTACGGTGCAGTGATCTCCCAGGGCGGCGTCCAGCCGTCGGGAAACAGCTCCCCGTTCAGCAGCGCTTTTTTTTCAGTTTCGGTAAAGATAAAGGCGTTTCCGTAGTAGCGTTTTTCCAGGGGTGTGGCTGCTCGCCTGAGATAGCTTTTGCCCCTCGTCCCCGCAGGGAGCCGCCTGGAGATCTGGATAAGCGTTTTTTTGAAGGGGCCGGGCAGCCACTGCAACGGCGCTACCGCCGACGGTTCGCGGTAGATCTCATAACCGCCGAATACCTCATCAGCACCCTCCCCGGAAAGAACCGCTTTGACCTCGCCCGACGCCAGGGCGGCGGCGAAGTAAAGGGCGATAGCGGCGGGGTCGGCGAGGGGTTCGTCGAGATGCCAGAGGGCGCGGGGCAGGGCGTGCCAGAAATCGCGGGGGCCGATGGCGGTCTCGCTGTGTGCCGCCCCCAGTAGATGAGCTGTTTTTCTTGCCGGGGTCAGCTCATCGTAGCTGCCACCGGCACAATCTACGGAAAAGCTGCGCACTTCACCCTGCCCCCGCTGGCTGAGCAGCGCCGTCAGGAAGCTGGAATCGACGCCGCTGCTTAAAAAAGCGCCTGGCGGCGTTCCTTCCCCACAGTGCAGGCGCACCGATTCCCGCAACAGCTGTACCGCCCTGTCGATAAAATAGCTCGCCGGTTTCGCTTCAGGCCGAAACCTTATCTCCCAGTAGCGGCGAATCCTGCTTTCCCCCAGTCGCCAGGTGAGGTGGTGTGCTGGGGGGAGGCGGAAGATCCCTTTGAAGGCGCTCTCGGGGCCGGGGAAATATTGAAAGGTGAGGTAATGGGGCAGGGCGGCTTCGTTGACGGCGGCGGTGATCGCCGGGTATTTTAACAGGGCTTTGGCTTCAGAGGCGAAGACGAAGGCGCCATCGGCAGCCTGGGTGTAATAGAGCGGTTTAATTCCGAAGCGGTCGCGGGCCAGGTAGAGCAGTTTCTCTTTGCCGTCCCAGAGGGCAAAAGCAAAGGGGCCGCGCAGCTTCTCGGGGCACCGGCCGCCGATCTCCTCGTAAAGGTGCAGGACTACCTCGAATCCCTTTCTCGTTTTGAAGCGGTGTCCCCGGTTTTGCAGCTCCCGGCGCAGCTGATGATGGTTGTAGATGGCTCCGTCGAAGACGATCCGGTAGCGCCCCTGCTCATCTGTGAGGGCTTTTTCAGGAAGGCCGGGCTCGGCTTCTTCCCGGGGGCGGCGACAGAGAGAGGCCTGATCATCGATGTAGAATATATTTTCCCCTGCTCCCCGATGCTCCAAAGTACCGGCCATCGCCTCCAGCACCGATCGTCTTTCTGCGGGGGCTGTTCTGGGACCCGCGACAAATCCGCAGATAGCGCTCATAGGGGGCCTCCTCCGTGTAACTGTTTGATAGAAAGCAACAGTACAGTTTACGCCCCCCGGAACTGCGGAGTTACAGCACCTGGATGGCCTCGTCGAAAGAGGTGAGCTGCTCCAGCCCTCCCGCCCGGACCACGAAGGTATCTTCGATGCCTACAGTGCCCTGCCCGGGGAAAACAAATTTGGGTTCCAGGGCGATAACCATCCCGCTGGCGAGGGTAATATCATAGTTGCGGGCGATCACCGGCAGCTCATCGAGCTCGAGGCCGACCCCGTGCCCGACAAAGGCGACCTTCTCCGCTGCCCCCATGAAATGATCCTCCAGCCCGGCAGCGGCGGCGATCCCAACGGCCTCCCGGTATAGATCGGCACCGTTGGCTCCGGTCCGGCCCTTTTTCACCAGAGCCCTTTTTATCTGCAGCGCTGTCTCATGCGCCCTCAGCAGCGACGGGGCAGGTTCTCCCGGGCAGAAGATCCGCGTCTGATCGACCATGTAGCCATTAACAACGGTTACAAAATCGATGAGGAGGAGCTCGCCGGGCTTGATCTTTTTATTGCTGGCCCCCTGGGGAAAGGAAGGATTCAGCCCATAGCCCCCGGTGACACCGTTAAAGAAACTGGGGACGGTGGCGCTCTCACCAGACAGGGTATGGCTGTAAAACATCTCCTGATTGAAACCGCGCATACGGATGGCACCCTGGTGCCCGCCGGTGCGGGCGAAAGCTTCGAGTTCTGCAGCCAGTTCCAGTTCTGTCATACCCGTGCGATAGATCTTTTTCACCAGGGCGAAAACAGCTTCGGCCAGCGCTGCCGCTTCCTTGAGTTGCCGCAGCTCGTAGGCGGACTTGACTGCTCTGAGGCGTCGGATCAGCGGCGAGATATCGGTCAGCTCAAGCGGGGCAAAGAGTTTTTTGTAGCGGTGAAAGAG
Organism: Bacillota bacterium; assembly: GCA_012840855.1. Taxonomy (GTDB): domain Bacteria; phylum Bacillota; class Dethiobacteria; order DTU022; family DTU022; genus JAAZPQ01. The sequence goes on from DUVX01000024.1 coordinate 20,914, forward strand.
ATTCACCGGGAGTACATCCAGCTCCAGCCCCAGGGGGGCATCCTTTGGAGCCTCTTCGGCGATCAGCCCGGCGAGATCGCCCCAGCCGCCCAGGGACCCGATCTGCGGCAGGCTGCTCTCAAGGCGTGCCCGCTGCAGATTGCGCCTCACCAGGAGCTGCGGGAGCCCCTCTGCCGGGATAAAGAGATGAGCATCCTGTCCGGTACCGCTGTAATAGAACAGATCGGCCCGCTGTACGATCAGCGCCCCACCGATCCCTTTCTCCCGCATCTTCTCCTGCAGTCTTTTCCAGCGCTTCTCCAGCTCCACCCGCGGTGTTTTCACCTGTTCCATTTGTGTCAACGGCCTCCTCTACAACATAGATGCAACATTGGGGACGTACCTTCCTGTTTCATTTTACCCGGGAGATCGTACTTTTGCTTAGTTTTAGCAGTTTCCCGATCTGTTCTAGAGTCAGCCCGGATTTATCCTTTAACAATCTTATCAATTCATTTCTAGCTGTTTTATTTGACGTGCGGTTAAGCTCCTCCTGTTTGATGTTTTGTTCTTGCAAGTAGATGTTGATGAATGTTTTTGCCTTCTCTACGATGATCGCTGTGTCTTCTTCAAATCCCGTCAGGTGTTTGCTAAAGATGTTTTCATCGCTCTGTCTTGAAAAATTAATAAATTCCTCAGTCGCCCTCCCTGGTGATGATGTGAGCATGCCCAGAAGAAACCGACGCTCGATTAGTTCGTCTTCGTCGTCGGCTTGAAGATACGCCCCGTAGCTGCTCCAGGGATAGCGACTGATATCGTTTACTAAGCCGGCTGAAAGGGGGTTGTTATGCACATACCTTACTGCAGTAAGAAAATAGGATTCGTCTTCTATGGCTTCGCTTCTGAACCTGCCTTGGAATAGGTGGCCGACACGATCATATTTTTTGTTAAAATATATAGCATAGGTTGTATTTATTGATGACATAATGGATGAAATTACGTTTTCCCCTTCGTTAAGGATCAGGTGATAGTGATTGGGCATCAAGCAATAGGCATAGATAGCAAAAGACTTGGCGCTTTGTATTTTTCTCAAGATATTGGTGAACCGAGTGTAATCGTCTGTATCCAAAAAAATTGCTTTTCTTTCGTTTCCCCTGCTGATGGTATGATAAATTTTACTGGAGCTGATTATCCTGCGGGTTCTTGGCATGGATATCCGCCCCCCCCAAGGGTGTTGTTCTGATAATACACCAATGGCAGAACATTGCAACCGATTGACGCCGAAATAATCAATAAAAATGCAACAAACAGGTACGTCCCTAAAGTTGCAATAAGGGGGGCGCCGGTGTGGCCGGCGCCCCTGCGATCTTGTGGATCTTTTTGCTTGCTTGCCTGGCGGTTCGTTAGACCCGCTCGAAGAGGCCGGCGGCGCCCATGCCGCCTCCAATGCACATGGAGACGACGCCGAAGCGCCGGTCGAGCCGTTCCAGTCCGTGCAGCAAGGTGGCGGTGAGCTTCGCTCCGGTGCAGCCCAGGGGGTGACCAAGGGCGATGGCTCCGCCGCAAAGGTTGACTTTTTCGTCGAGGACCTCTTCCAGGCCCAGTTCACGCATGCAGTAGAGCGCCTGCGAGGCGAAGGCCTCGTTCAGCTCGAAGAGGTCGATATCCTCGATCTTCATCCCGGTGAGCTTCATCAGCCTGGGGATGGCCATGGAGGGTCCCACGCCCATGATATCGGGCGGGCATCCGGCCACGGCGTAGCCGCGAAAAACGGCCATCGGCTTAAGGCCCAGAGCGGCGGCCTTTTCTGCCGACATGACCACGGCGGCAGCGGCTCCGTCATTGGTCTGCGAGGAGTTGCCGGCGGTGACGACGCCATCTTTTTTAAAGACCGGCCGCAGTTTTGCCAGCACCTCCAGGGAGGTGTCGGGACGGACGCCTTCGTCGGTGTCGAATACAAATTCCTTTTCGACGACCTTGTTGTCCGGCCCGGGGAGACGGTGGACTACTTTGAGAGGGACGATCTCCTTTTTGAAGTAGCCCTCCTTGATCGCCTTCGCTGCATTCATATGGCTGCGGTAGGCCAGTTTATCCTGATCTTCACGGGAGATATTGAAGCGTTCGGCAACATTTTCTGCGGTGATGCCCATGGGGGTGTAGGCTTCGATGAGACGCTCGGCCAGGGCCGGGCTCGGGGAGGTCTTGTTTCCCCCCATTGGGACCATGCTCATGCTCTCCACCCCGCCGGCGACGATGACGTCGGCGAAGCCGCACATGATCCTTTCAGCGGCGGTGGCGATAGATTGCAGTCCCGAGGAGCAAAAGCGGTTTACCGTCTGTCCAGGCACCGTGTCGGGAAGCCCGGCTTCGAGAGCAGCCAGGCGGCCTATATTCATCCCCTGTTCGCCCTCGGGGAAGGCGCAGCCGAGGATGACATCATCTATTTCAGCGGGGTCCAGCCCCTTGGCGCGGGCGATCGCTTCCTTGATCGCCACGGAAGCCATATAATCGGGCCGGGTGTAGCGCAGCGTACCCCGCGGCGCCCTGCCGATGGCGGTACGAACGCAAGAGACAATAACAGCTTCTTTCATTTATTTACCTCCTTAGTTCCTTACTGCCTTGCCTGTGGTGAGCAGGGACATGATCCGTTCCTGAGTCTTCTCCTCACCGATGAGGCGCAGGAATGCTTCGCGTTCAATATCGAGGAGATACTGTTCGCTGACCATGGTCTTCGGCCTGATATTGCCGCCGCAGAGTACGGTGGCGATTTCGAGGGCGATCTTCATATCATGATCGCTGATATAGTTGCCCCAGCGCATATTCTGCACACCCGCTTTGAAGGCGGCGATGCCGTAATCGCCCAGGGCGGGGATTGCTTTCGTCCGCGGCGGCTCATATCCTTCTGTAAGCATGCCGAGGACGGTTTGCTTGGCGTCGTGAATCAGGAAATCCTGGTTCACCGTGACCCGATCCGTGCGCCGCATGAACCCGAGTTCCTGAGCATGGCGGGCGCTAGTCGCCACCGTGGCCATGGCGATGGCCTCGAAGGCTTTCTGTACGTAGGGGAGCAGGTCTACATCCAGCCCCTCGGGAATCCCCTCGAGGTAACGGTAGAGCAACTCTTTGTTGCCACCGCCGCCGGGAAGAAGGCCCACACCCATCTCCACCTGCCCCATATAGGTCTCGGCGGCTGCGTGGATCCGGTCGCAGTGTAAGATGATCTCCATCCCGCCGCCCAGAGCCATCTGGAAGGGGGCGCCGACGACAGGGATATTGGCATATTTTATCGCCATCATCGCATCCTGGAAATCCTTAACGGACTTGTCGAGCATCTCCCACTCGCCGCCTTGGGCTGCCATCAACAGCAGGGCGACATTGGCGCCGACGCAGAAATTGTTTGCCTGGTTGCTGATCACCATCCCGGCAAAGTTCTTCTCCGTCTCTGCAATCGCTTCGAAAATAAACTCGGTAAATAGCGGCGAGATCGCCTGCTGAGGACTGTGCATCTCTAGGCAGACAACGCCGTCGCCGAGATCGATAAGGCTGCCGTCGTCGTTGCCGGCAACGAGCTTGTTCTGCTTTTTCAGATTGGCCAGATTGATGATCTCTGCGCTCTCCACTACCGGCTGGTAGTCTTTTGAGGTGAGATCGTAATAGGAAACCGAGCCGTCTTCATCCTCTTTATAGAAGCTCTCAAAGCCCTTCTCGAGCATCTCCTCGACAAAAGCGGGGATCTTTTCGCCCTCTTCCTTCATCCGCTCTACGCTTTCGCGCAGGCCGATGGCATCCCAGCTGGCGAAGGGGCCCAGCTTCCAGTTGAAGCCCCAGCTCATCGCCCGGTCGACATTGACAATATCGTCGGCGATCTCGGGGATACGATTGGCCGCGTAGATGGACAGCTTCTTCATCAGGGCCCAGGCAAATTTGCCCGCTTCGTCATCGGAATTGACCAGGATTTTCAGACCCGCCTTGAGACCGGCCTCCTTGGTTTTCTTGAAGATATCGTATCTCGCTTTTTCGCGGGGGCGGTATTCCATCGTTTCGTAATCGAGGGCCAGGATCTGCGAGCCGTCTTCGCCGCGGACCTTCTTGTAGAAGCCCTGCTTTGTTTTATCGCCCAGCAGGTTTTTTTCCACCATCTGGTTCAGCAGGTCCGGAAGCTGCATCTCTTCTTTTTCCACGGGATCGACGGATTTGTCGATGCAGGTCTGGGCGACATGGCGGAAAGTATCCAAGCCGACCATGTCCATGGTCCTGAAAGAAGCGCTCTTGGGATGGCCCATCGGCGGCCCGGTGATGGCGTCGACCTGCTCGATGGTCATCTTCTCCTGCAGCATCAGCTTTATCGTCTGCACCATGGCGTAGGTGCCGATGCGGTTGGCGATAAAATTAGGTGTATCCTTGGCGAAGACGACCCCTTTGCCCAGGGTCTTCTCGCAGAAGCGATGCATATACTCCATCACTTCAGGTAACGTCTCTTTGCAGGGGATTAGCTCCAGGAGCTTCATGTAGCGAGGAGGGTTGAAGAAGTGGGTGCCCAAGAAATACTGGCGAAAATCTGCGGAACATTCCGAGACCATCTCGTTGATCGAAAGGCCCGAGGTGTTCGAGCTGACGATGGTGCCGGGGGTCCAGTGGGCCTCCACATTCTTGAAGACATTTTTCTTGATATCCATGTTCTCAACGATTACTTCGATGATCCAGTCGCAATCCTTGAGTTTGGCCATATCGTCTTCAAAGTTACCGGGAGTGATTAGCTCCACGTTGGATTTGCGGTAGAGCGGGTTTAGCTTTTGCTTGAGCAGGGCTGCCTTTCCGGCATCGGAGAGGCGATTGCGCACGGCGGGGCTGTCCAGGCTCAATCCTTTTTTCTCTTCATCGGGAGTTAGTTCGCGGGGAACAATGTCCAGCAGGTAAACGGGGAGACCCACGTTGGCCAGGTGGGCGGCGATGGTGGCGCCCATGACGCCGGCGCCTAGCACGGCAGCTTTTTTAATCTCCTTTACGGCCATCAAAATACCTCCTTTTTACTCTCATGCTTTAACAATATAATCCTAATCCAATGGGAATAAACTACTGCAACCCCTTTGTTGCGGGTCGTCAAGGGTCGTGAGCGAGCCCCGATCCTGAACTTCTCTCCCTCACCTCCTTAAAGGCTCTACAAGAATGAGCAGATAGCGACTTGTGAATAACTTCACCGGTGTCTTCTGTACTCTGCTGCGGTTAGCTCTATCGTTATCCGGGCCTTCCGGCGCGGTAGTCCGTTCCGGGGGGGCCATCGGGTGCTGACGCAAGCGGGCTAGTTTTTCTCATAGGTGTATTGGCATTAAAAATGAATGAATGTTCTTTCGCCTCTTTATTTTATAATTTCTTTAGACAAAGATCAAGCCTTTTCATAAATATTAATAAACGAATCAAGATTCCCCTAATGGTAAAGATTAATACTAATCACTGCCACTGGTCCTGACCGGCTGGGAGAAGCCTTAACCCGGGCAGATCCGGCGGATAGCCTGTCAGGCACTGGCCGGCGTCCCCGCCAAAATGAGTTGTCACCGGCGTTTTAACTATGGTAGAATGAATAGGCTTTCAGGAGCGCCCGGGATCCTGCTACCGGTGATACTTTATCACGGTTTGCGCTTACATTACCGGGGTCGGGCATATGATATGATTGTAGAGGGAGGAGCATAAATGCTGTCCAGGTGGGAAAAAATAGAGCACAATAAAATCAAGTTGGAGATAGAAGTGGACGCATCGGAGGTTGACAAGGCGCTGGAGAGGGCGTACCGGAGTGTGGTCCGGAAGGTCAATCTACCGGGATTCCGGAAGGGGCGGGTGCCCCGGCGTGTTCTGGAGGCGCATTTTGGGCCGGGGGTTTTGCATCAGGATGCTCTTGAGCTACTCATCCCCTCCGCCTACGAAAAAGCGATCTCTGAGGTAGACGAAGAGCCCATCGACCATCCCCAATTTGATTTTGAAACCCTGGAACAGGGCGAACCCTTTCAGTTCGAGGCTACGGTGGAGGTTATGCCCTCGGTAGAGCTGGGTGAATATAAAGGGGTGGCGGTGGAGCAGGCTGAAAACGAGATCACCGAAGAGGACCTGGAGCGTCACCTGGAATCTTTACAGGAGCAGCATGCCCGGCTTGTTACCGTAGAAGAGGAGGAGCGGGGGGCCGGAGAGGGTGATCTGGCGCTCATCGATTTCCAGGGATCCATCGGCGGTGAGCCTTTTCCCGGGGGAGAGGCGGAGAACTACTCGCTGGAGCTGGGCTCCAAAACTTTTATCCCCGGCTTCGAGGAGCAGGTTGTGGGAATGAAGAGAGGCGAAGAGAAAGAGATCACCGTCACTTTCCCGGAAGATTATCATGAAGAGGAATTTGCCGGCAAAGAGGCCCTGTTTAAGGTAACTTTGAAAGAGATCAAACAAAAGAAACTGCCGGCCTTAGACGATGATTTCGTCAAGGAGATCAGCGATTTTGAAACTCTTTTCGAATTCAGGGTCGACTTAAGAGAACGTCTGGAAAAAGCGGCGGCGGCGAAAGCCAAAACCGATCTCGAGGAGGCGCTCGTGAAAAAGGTGACCGACGCTTCGCAGGTGGAGCTGCCTTCGGTTCTCGTAGAGCGGCAGATTGACCGGATGCTCGGCGAGATGGAGCAGTACCTGCGCTACCAGGGCCTGACCCTCGAAAAGTTTGTCGAGCTTTCTGGAAAGAGTGTAGAAGAGCTTCGCGAAGAAAAAAAAGCGGAGGCAGAGACGCGGACCAAGGCCAACCTGGTCCTCGACGCGGTGGTCAAAAAAGAAGGGTTTACTGTAGATGACAGCGAAATAGATGCTGAAATTGCCGCCCTCTCCGAACGCCATCAAGATGATCCGGAGAGGATCAGAGATATATTTGAGAAGCAGGGGCGTATCCCGCTGCTAAAAGAAGAGCTGCGCATACGCAAAGCCATCGATCTGCTGGTTCGGGAAGCTAAAATAGAAAAAGTGAAGAAGGCGGAATAAAAAGGAGGCCTTTGAAGAATGAGTATACTTGTTCCCATGGTTGTCGAGCAGAGCAGCCGCGGCGAGAGAGCCTACGATATTTACTCCCGCTTGCTCAGGGACAGGATCATCTTTGTGGGCAGCCCCATCGATGATCACGTGGCCAACCTGATCGTAGCCCAGTTGCTTTTCTTGGAGTCGGAAGATCCCGATAAGGATATCAATCTATATATCAATTCACCGGGCGGTTCGGTCTATGCCGGGATGGCGATCTATGATACCATGCAATATATCAAACCGCCGGTTTCGACGATCTGCGTCGGTCTGGCGGCGAGTTTCGGGGCGGTGCTTTTAGCGGCCGGGGCCAAGGGCAAGCGGTTGACCCTGCCGAATTCCCGGATCATGCTCCACCAGCCCGCCGGGGGGGCGCGCGGCCAGGCGGTCGATATCGAGATCCACGCCAAGGAGATCTTGAAGGTGCGCGAGACCCTTAATGAGATTCTGTCGAAGCATACCGGGCAGCCGGTTGATCGCATCGCCCGGGATACAGACCGCGATTTCTTTATTTCGGCGGAAGAGGCGAGGGAATATGGGCTTGTGGATGAAGTCCTGGTTCACCGACCTTAATTCTGAGCGGGGTGAAACCGATCTATGTTCAAGTTCACTGATGAAAAAGGGCAGCTGAAATGTTCGTTTTGCGGAAAGACCCAGGAGCAGGTGCGCAAACTTGTCGCCGGACCCGGTGTCTATATCTGTGACGAGTGTATCGAGCTGTGCAACGAAATTATCGAAGAGGAGATCGGCGAAGAGGGCGATCTCGGCTTTGTCGATCTGCTGAAACCGCAGGAGATTAAAGATTCACTAGATCAGTATGTCATCGGCCAGGAAGAGGCAAAAAGGGTCCTTTCCGTGGCTGTCTACAATCATTACAAGCGGATCAACGCCGCGCAAAAGCTCGAAGATGTGGAGCTGCAGAAGAGCAATATCGTGCTCATCGGCCCTACCGGCACGGGGAAGACCCTCCTGGCGCAGACTCTGGCTCGGGTTCTCAACGTCCCCTTTGCCATTGCCGATGCCACCTCGCTAACCGAGGCCGGCTACGTGGGCGAGGATGTGGAAAACATTCTGCTCAAGCTCATCCAGGCTGCCGACTACGATATTGAGAAGGCCGAGAAGGGGATCGTCTATATCGATGAGATCGACAAGATCGCCCGCAAGACCGACAATCCCTCTATCACCCGCGATGTCTCCGGGGAGGGGGTCCAGCAGGCGCTGCTGAAAATCCTTGAGGGGACCGTGGCCAGTGTGCCTCCCCAGGGGGGACGCAAGCACCCGCATCAGGAGTTTATGCAGATCGATACCACTGATATTCTCTTTATCTGCGGTGGCGCTTTTGACGGGCTGGAGAAGATTATCCAGAGCCGCGTCAGCAAGAAGGGGATCGGTTTTGGCGCCGATGTTCAGAGCATCAATCAGGTTAATATCGGCTCAATCCTTTCCCAGATCCTGCCCCAGGACCTGCTTAAATACGGGCTTATCCCCGAATTCGTGGGACGGATCCCCGTCATCGCCACGCTCGAATCACTGGACAAGGAAGCGCTTATACGCATCCTCACCGAACCGCGCAATGCGCTGGTGAAACAGTACCAGAAGATGTTCGAGCTCGACGATGTCTCCCTGGAGTTCAAGGAGGAGTCGCTGCAGGCCGTGGCCGACGAGGCGATCAAGCGCAGCACCGGCGCGCGGGGACTGCGGGCGATCATGGAGGAGGTTTTGCTCGACGTTATGTTCGAGCTACCCTCCCGCGAAGATGTGAGCTGCTGTGTCATCACCAGCGATGTGGTCTTGAAAAGTGAAAAGCCGATCCTCGTCACCCAGGATAAACGGAAGAAAAAAGATGTAACCGCTTAGCAAGACCGCTTAAGTGATCAGCAAAAAAGGCTGCCCCGCAGGGGCGGCCTTTTTGGGATCAGGCCAGCGCAGCGTCCGGATAGATTTGCGGCAAAAAGGGGATAATACGGGCTGATAAGCGGGGTGTATTTATGGGTAACTTTGCCGGGATCATCGGCCTGGTGCAGATATTTTTTGCCATCGTCATCGGCATCTATTTTTTCAACCTTTTGCGCAATCAGCAGAGCAGCCGGGTAGCCGTGGACAGGGAATCGCGCAAGGAGATGGCCCAGCTGGAAAGGCTGCGCCGGATCTCCTTGACGGAGCCGCTCTCCGAAAAAACACGCCCGCAGAGCTTTGATCAGATCATCGGCCAGAAAGACGGGTTGAAAGCGCTACGGGCGGCCCTCTGCGGGCCCAATCCGCAGCATGTGCTCCTTTACGGCCCGCCGGGTATCGGGAAAACCGCCGCTGCCCGGCTGGTCCTCGATGAGGCCAAGAGGAATCCGCTCAGCCCCTTCGGCAGGGAAGCCTGCTTCACCGAGCTCGACGCCAACACGGCTCGCTTCGATGAGCGCGGCATCGCCGATCCCCTCATCGGCACCGTTCACGATCCCATCTACCAGGGCGCCGGGCCGCTGGGGATGGCGGGCATCCCCCAGCCCAAGCCCGGGGCTGTGACCAAGGCGCACGG
>DUVX01000005.1 GCA_012840855.1 Bacillota bacterium
GCACCCAGCGATCCTCCCACTGCCGGTTGTAGACTGTGTCAGCGCCGCGCAGTTGATCGACAAAGTCGCAGGATAGCGAATATGCTCCCTTGAAAAGGGCGAGCGGTTTTTCATTGCCGACGAGGATGGCTCCGGCACCGTCGCCGAAGACCATCTCTTGCAACGAACCCATTTTACTGAGACGGCAATCGGCCGCGCAGACAAGGGCGGGCTGCTCGCTGTTGGCCTTGCAAAAATCAAGGGCGGCCAGTAGCGCACTGCTGCCTGCCTTGAGGCCGCCTCCGAAATCAGCGCAACGAATCTCCTCGGGAGCGCAGAGCGCACCGGCGACAATGTTGGCACACTGCCTCTCTCTGTATGGGGCGGTGGTGGTGGCAAAATACAACGCCCCGAGAGCACTGGGGTTAAATCCGTCAAGGCAGCGCTTCCCCGCCGCTGCAGCCATGGTGACTGCATCTTCGTCAAAGTTGGCCACCGCCTTCTCACCCGCCGCATTCGCGATCAGGGCAGGATTTAACCAACCCATAGCACTATAAACAGTCATCCGGTCCAGCCGGTAGCGGGGAATATATCCAGCATAAGAGATAATACCGATCATGCATCAAACCCCCTGTTTACGGATTTAGCCAGATCGCGGCGTTGGTCAGGCAGTATTCGCCCCGTTCGGCAGTTTTGGATCGAATGATTACTTCCCCGGTTTTTTCTTGCCACATCTCGGTAACGATAACCTCTCCGGGGAAGACTGGGCGCGAAAATCGCACTTTCATAGCTTTGAAATTGGCCGGATTGTTTTCGCCGTATGCGCGAAGCACCGCCCGGCAGGCGAACCCCATGGTGCAGAGCCCATGCAGGATCGGCCTGGGGAAACCCCCCATAGCAGCGAAGTCGGGATCGGCATGGAGCGGATTATAGTCACCGGATAACCGGTAGATCAAAGCCTGCTGAGGCAGTGTCGGAAGGGAGACTACCTGATCGGGTTCCCGCTCCGGGGGAAAATGGCCCGGATCAGGCCCCTTTTCCCCGCCAAAGCCCCCTTCACCGCGGATGAAGACGCCGAATCTATTCAAAAAAAGCGCGTCTCCCCTTTCATCCTTTGTAGTTGCCTCGATCTCAATAAGGGCGCCTTTGCCCTTGTCATAGAGCGCTGATATCCGGGGATAAGAGGTGACCCTGCCCTCTGGGGGGATAGGCCGGTACAGTTCAAGATACTGTTCGCCATGCAGCAGCATGGCCGGGTTGATCTCCACCCCCTTAAGGTCGATGAATCCGCTCAAGGCCGGAAAGGGAGGGATGACGCCGAAAGTGGGCAGAGCCTGGAGCTCACTCTCGTAAACGAACTTAAGCTCATCTTTCCCTGCACCGGCACCGATGCCCAGCGCGTAAAGGATAAGATCGCGATTCTGGTAAACGAAGTCCAGGGGTTTTAGTTCCTTGCCGATGATCCTGGGGTCGATCGGCATTCTACTACCTCCTTTTTGAAAATGTTTTTAAACCATTTTGGAAAGAACATATCCCGTTTGCTCCATTGCAGAGCCGTATTCGCAGCCATCTTTCAGCGAGCTGATCTGCGCGA
>DUVX01000025.1 GCA_012840855.1 Bacillota bacterium
CAGAACAAGGTTATTTGGTTTGGCAAGACTTAAATGCGGTAAGAGAATTAGCAGAACAGCAGGCGAAGGCAGGAAAAACCGTAAATTTCAGCCGGCGGGGACTAAAAAACAATTTCATGCGTCAGCCCTGATTCTCACCGGCTTCCCTTGACTATTTCCCAAACTATTATTCTTTTGTCAGATAAACTTATTCTATAAATATTTAACGATTCCTGCTTTACTTTCTAATATATCTAAAAAACCTCATTGTTATTCCATAAAAAGCCCGCCGGGACAGCACTTTGACCTGGGCGAGAGCGGGCGTCCGCCTAAGGAGTGATCAAATAAGTTTCTCCCTCCCGCACCTGCTCTACCGCCGCAAAGTGCACCCGGGCCTCCTTCAGGGAAAGCGCTTGCGAGCGCTCCGGATGGAAGTGGGTCAGCAGAAGCCTCTTCACCCCGGCGGCGGCGGCAAGGCGGGCCGCTGCAGCAGCGGTGAGATGATTGGCCGGGGTCCCGCCCCCCTCCCCCTCCAGGAGGTTGGCTTCGCAGAGAAATAGATCGGCGCCGGCAGCAAATTCGGCCAACCCGTCAAAGTATTCCGTGTCACCGGAATAGACAAATAGGCCGTCCTCTGTTTCAATACGCATGGCCAGGCAGGGCAGGGAATGCAAAGTCTCGATAAAGGAAAAATTAAAGGGGCCCAGGGTGAGCGGTTCGCCGGGACTGAGCGGCTTTATTTCGAAAAGATCCTTGTAGAGCAGCCGCTTGAGCTCCGCTGACGGCTCCGGGGGAGCATGGAGCGGCAGCGGCCGCCGGCGCAGATCGCGAGCCCGGGCATGATCGAGGGCGTAGCGCAGCACCAGAAGATCGGCGCAGTGATCGAAATGAAGGTGTGAAAGCAGCACCGCCTCCAGCTCCCAGGGCTTGAGATGGCGCTGTAGCCGGCTCAGGACGCCGTTGCCGCAGTCGATCAGGAGGCGGCAGTCCCCGGCTTCGAGAAGATACCCCGAGCAAGCCCCTCCCGCTGCGGGGTAGGGTCCATAGCATCCGAGCACGGTAAGTTTCATCTTCATCGTTGTACTCTCCTTTATTTAGATCTGGGTAGCAAATCCATCCAAGATCCGGCCTCACTACCCATCCTCCCCGTGGCGCCGGGCCGCTTCGATGCGCTCCATCAGCGGCGGATGGGTGTAGAGCAGCACCTTCAATAGGGGGTGCGGCTGAACCACGGAGAGATTGCTCCGGGCCAGCTTCCGATAGAGCGAAACAAAGGGCGCCGGATCACCGGTGAGGCAGAGGGCAGTCCGGTCCGCCTCCACTTCAAAGCTCCGGGAAAGGGTACATTGGGCCGGGCCTACAACGGTGGAGAGGAGAGCAAAGAAAAGCAGGGCCAGCGGCAGCGCCCGGAAGTCAGCCGCGACCCCCATCTTCAGCAGCACCTGGTAGAGCGCATAAAGAGCTACAAAGGCGCCGGCAGCACCGAGCAGCAGCCCTCTCCAGAGATGGCCACGACGCCAGTGACCCATCTCGTGGGCCACCACGGCGAGCACCTCTTCTGCGGTAAAGTTCTCCAGAAGCGTATCGTAAAGCACGATCCGCTTCGTTGCACCGAGCCCGCTGAAATAGGCGTTGGCCTTGCGGGTGCGACGGCTAGCATCGGCGACGAGGATCCGCTCCACCCCAATACCCGCTTTTTTGGATAGCTCCATGATCTCTCCGTGCAGCTCCCCCTTTTCCAACTCGCTAAAGCGGTAAAAAAGGGGATCGATGAGCACGGGATAGAGGTAACCCGAGAGAACCATGAAAAGAGCGACAACGGCGCCGGCCGGGAGCCACCAGTGCTCCTGCCGCCAGATGATCAGGACGTAGAGCCCGAGCAGCGCCGCCGTGGTAATGAGCAGGCTGATGAGGGCGCTTTTGCCGTAATCGGCAAACCAGCCCGCCGCTGTCCGGGCGGAAAGGCCGAAGCGGTGCTCAATGGTATGGCCGCGATAGAACGCAAGGGGCAGCCCCACAAGGAGCTGGAACAGCAAAAATGCGGCGATATAACCCGCGGCGGCGGGCAGGGAGGGGCGCGGCGCCGCCTGAAAATAGCGCAGCGCGGCGAAAGCGACGCCGGCGAGAATGAGCAGGGAGAGCAGCTGCTGCAGCAGGGAAAGGCCCAGCCCGGCTCTTTGGTAAGCGGCGGCCCGGGAAAGAAAGGAACCATCGAAATAAAATGCCGCCTCGCCCACCGGTGCGGGGGCAAGCATCGCGAAGAGGATAGCACCAAAGTAAAGCAGGGCGAGCGCCCCCAAAACGGCCCAAATGGCTGTAACCTGCATCTTCTCTCCACTCCTCAAGCGGTTGTTCTCCCCCCCGGCGGCACCGCCCCGGCGGTATCCCCCGCCATGGTGAAAAGTTTGACCCGGCCGCACTCGATCCCTTCCTGCAGCGCCGCCTTCACTTCGCCCTTGGCGCTGAAATAAAGGACCTGCCAGCCCTGCGAAACGATCTGCTCGAGCATCCCCAGCAGGGTCGTCAGCCGGAACGGGTCGGCTTTGACAAAGGGATCGTCGAGGATGAAGAAGCCGGTTCCGCCGCCCAGCAACCTTTTACCGAGCGCCAGGCGGATCGCAAAATAGAGCTGATCGGCTGCACCCCCCGACAGCCTTGACCCCTCCAGCATAGAGCCGCCAGCGCAGCGTACCCTGATCTCCTTTGCAGCGCTGTCAAAAATCACCTCGCGGTAACGCCCTTCGGTGATGCGGTGAAAATAAGCGCTGACGTTGCTTTCTTCACCGAAAAGCTCCTCGATCCTGGTCTCTTCCTCTGCTTCGATCTCGCTGAATATTGCGATCGCCGCCGCCGCCGCCTCTTTATTCTTCTCCGCAGCTTCGATCTCGCCGTTCAACACCGCCGTCGCCTCTTCCAGCTCCGGGATCGTCTGGCAGGGAAGTATTCCCCTGCCGAAAGAGACGAAGAGCTCGCTGAATTCCTTTTCGATGGTCTGCAACTCGCTGCGGTACTCTTCCCAGCGTTTGTCGAGATCCTCCCTTTCGTCCAGGATTGCCTCCCGCTCCTTCTTCAACCCAGCGCTCCGCGCCTCGCTGTAGGGGCAGCCCCGGTTTTTACCGCGGAAGGGCAGGTATCCTGAAATTCTTTCCCGCCAGATAGCGAGCGCCTCCGCCAGATCGTTTCCGGCACCGGCATCGCCAAAATGGCTCTCCAAAATCGCCCTCTGCTGCCCTATCTCTGCCGACAGCGTTTCCTTCAAACGCAGCTTTTCCCGGTAACTTTCCAGCGTCCCCACCGTGAGCCCCTCTTTTAGCTGGCGCAGCCGATCCCCGGCAGCAGTGATCCCAAAACAAATTTCTTCAATCTCAGTGCTGATCCGCTCACCAATATCTTTCCGGACCGCTGCCTCTTTATCCCTTTCATCTCTTTCTCTTTCCAGCGCCGCCAGGCGGCGATGAAATTCTGCTAATTCCTTCTGCAGCTCCAGGGGCCCTGCGGCGCTGAAGCCCAGCCCAGCCGCTTCAAAGCGCAGCTCCCTGTTGAGCGCTGCAAGGGCACTCCGCCCACGCAGCAGGGCTAATTTGCAGAAGGCGCCGGTGAACAGAACGCCACCGGCAGCAGCCAGGAGCAGGTAAAGCCACCACGCCGGCCGGACCAGCAGGCCTATCAGCGAGAGGAGAAAGCTGAGCGCTGAAAAAAAGGCCGCATAGGTGAAAAATCGCTCCCTGCTTACGGATTCCTTTCCCTTCAAAGAGCAGTCCAGCGCCTGCCATCGCTGCAGCAGGGGCTCCACCCTCTCCGCGAGAAGCCTCCTCCTTTGCCGCTGCTCCTCCACCGCTTCCGCCGCCTCCTTGAAAGCATCGGCAGCCCGGCGGCCCAGCTGCTTTTCCTGGTGGAGCGCATCGCGTAGCTGCTTCTCTTTTTTTATGCCGGCTTGAAGATCATCCTGCAGGCGCTGCCATTCCGCTTCAACGGCGCTGTTAAAATTCTGCACCGCCGCCGATTCCCTCAATTTGCTCTGTAAAATATCCAGAGCCTCGCTGCCCTTCTCATAAAGTTCCCCTTTGCGGGATGCCTCGAGCTGCTCCAGCCGCCGCTCTATCTCGCGCAGCTCCATCGCCAGGAGGGCTGCTTTCTGCTCTACCCGGTCATAGCCCTCTTTCCTTAACCGCCCGGCCAGCTCGCGGGCCCTGTCAACAAGCTGCTCTGCCCTGCGCAGGTTGCTTTTCAATTTTAGGGGAGCGGTATCCTGAAAATCTAGCCCCGGTGTCAGCCGACCCTTTTCACGCAATTTTTCCCTGATCTTCCCCAGGCCAGCGCTACGCAGCCCCGTAAGGCGGTGGGTAATATCCCGGTAAAAGTCGCCCTCCTGATCCACGGCCAAATCGCTGTCACGAACCACAAATATATTGCGGCATTCTTCGGTGCTCACCTGCAGGAGATGGGGCAGCAAGCCCGCCTCAGGCAGCTTCCATTCTTCCCCTTCATGCTCGAGGATAAGAAAGCCCTCAGGAGACTCTTTCACCCGGTCGATAGCCTCGAATGAGCGCGCTTCCTTTCCCAGCAGTAATTTCACCAGCGCATCGATGGTGAGGCTCTTCCCCGCTTCGTTGGGACCGTAAAAAAGATTGAAGCCGCTTAGCCTGCGGCGCCCGCTTTCGGGGAGGGGGCCGTAGCGCTGCAGGGCAAGCTCCCTGATCCTCATGAACGCACCTCCATCATCGCCCGGATCGCTGCCTTCTGGATCCGTTCCTTCAGTTCCCCAGGATAATCTGTGGCCGCCAGCTTCCGGTGAAAAAGCCGGAAAAGGGGATCCTCCAGGATCTCTCCGATATCCATAAAGCTGAATTCAGGCTCCCCGTAAAGTTTTTCGCCCGCCGCCTGCTGCAGCGACTTCACCAGTTCCTCTTCACTGCCGCCCTCCTGCCCGTTGTAAAAACCCTCCACGGTAAGCAGGAGCCGCGCCTGGAGGTGCAGGTTGGCCAGCCGCCGCCGGAGCAATGCTACGGGGTCGGTCTGGGGGGAAGCAAAGGGATCGAGGTGCAGCCTTTCCTCCACAAAGTGAAAAGTATCCAGGGCGATCTCTTCCGGAGAGGCGCCTACCTGCCAGAGGTGGACCTTGCGCGGCCCCGTCTCGCGGCGTGTCACGGCGACAGGCGAGCCGGGATAGACAAAAAAGCGGCCCGGGGAGAGCTCCCAGGCGGTAAAGCGGCTGTGAAAGTGGCCGGCTAGGACAGCGCTCACGGGGAGATCACGAAAGTAGTCAAGCCTGGCCGGCATATAGCGCCCGGGTCCTTCTCCGCCGAGATCCTCGCGCGCATAGAAAGCATCGAGCAGCTCCCCGTGATAGAGGAGGATATCGATCCCCTCCTCCGGTATGAGAGTAGAGAGCTCCCGCAGCCTCAGGGCCAGCGCAGCGCTGCTCAGCGGTTCATAGGGCATCCCCCAGAACCTGATCCCGCCGGCCTCCACCGGCTCCCGCCAGTGGCGGATCACCCTGACCCCCTCTCCGAAGAAGAGACCGCTGCGATAAGCGCGGTAATCGTGATTTCCCGGCAGGATCACCGTGCTGAACCCACCCCCGCTGAAAATATCGCGCAGCCGGGGCCGGAGCAGCGCCGCATCGGCATGCTGATCAAAAAGGTCGCCGGCGATAGCCAGAACCGAAGCGCCTCTCCGCCGGGCCAGCCCGGTGAGCTCATCCAACGCAGCCCATCTTTCAGCGGCGCCCTCACAAAGGTGCAGATCGGAGGTGTGCAGTATTTTCATCGGAGCGGCTTGTTCCATTCTCTTTCTTCCTTCCTGCAAACTGTACTGGTAGCGCTGTAAAAAATAGTTCGCCGGAAGAAAGCCTAAAACCTGCCGCATGCGGAAGGGGGAGCCGGGAGGCGCTCTTCTGCTCTGCTAGCGCAGCGGCCCTACGGTAGCAAAATGGATACCCTCTTTTAGGGTAATGGGGTGCTCGATCCCGTTCACGCGCAGGCTAACCATATCCCGGGGAACAGCAAGAAAGATCCTGCTGTCCTCCCGGGACTGCTCGTGCAGGCGCAGGGTAACGCTGTTCCGGCGCAGGATCAGTTTTTCGATCTGCGCCCCGGGGTAGATATGTCCCGTGGCGCCGAGCAGGTAGGGCTTCTCTTCACCCGGTTCGATGGCATAAAGACAGAGGGTCTCGTAGGGATCCAGCGCCAACGTGGCTCCGCGGGGCAGGACAAAGTGGCGGGGATGAAAGTAGGGACCGCCATCGAGGGCCGCATCGCGGGGGCGGCCTGTCAGGTTGGCCAGGGCAAGGTAGCGCCGCCGCCGGGCCGTAAATTCGATCCGGTAGAAGCCATCCTGATTTTCAACGCTGTCAATTAGCGCTTCCACAGCGGGGAAAGCGCTGCGAAGCTGCTGCCTCTGCTCCGCCGTATACTCCGCCGGATCATCCGAAAAAAAGACAAGCCCACCGAAAAGCTGATTGAGGAAGAAAAGGGAGCCCCGCTGATGATGAGTCAGGCGGTTTAGATTTTTCCCTGGAAGTCCATCCCGCAGGAAAAACACATCGGGATCGTTGCGAAAAGCCCGCCCATCGAGATGGTGACGCCCGATCGTGGAGAGCAGCGAATTTCCTGTGGAAAGCCGTTCCCGGATAGAGAAGCCCTTCAGGGGAAGATCCCAGGATTCGTAAACATCGGCGCCGATGCGGCAGTAGTCGACCCGGCCCATCGCCGGACCCAAAGGAACGCCGCAGCCTAACAGCTTGCTTTCCCCGGCCTGTTTGCGGAGAAATTCCATTACCTCGGTCATAACTGCGCCGCGCGATCTTCCCCGCCGCGGTAGCAGGGCAGCGGCAAAAAGAAAGTCGAGCTTGAAAAGACGATAGCCCCACTCGTCCCGAAGCCGCTGGAACACCCGGCGCAGATAGTCCTGAAAGCCGGGCGCGTAAAAATCGAGGGCGTAAAACCAACCGCTCCAGCCAGGATTGTACCCTGCCTTCACCGGCCGGCCCCGGCTGTCGCGCAGCAACCATTCCTTCTTCTCCCGAAAGAGCTGCGAACGGCGTTCACAGATCAGTGGCGCCAGCCAAAGCCCCGGTTGAAAACCCCGTGCGCTGATCCTGTCAGCAACTTTTTTCATCCCCGAAGGAAATTTTGCGTTGGGCTCCAGCCAGTCGCCGATCGCCTGCTGCCAGCCGTCGTCAATCTGTAAGTAGTCAAAGGGGAGCCCCAAGGCAGAAAGCTCCTCCAGGTTATGCTCGATGTCGTCCCCGGTGACATGTGTGTAGTAATTGTACCAGCTGCACCAGCCCGTTACGCGGGGGGAACGTTTTTGGGGAAGCCCCATCGCTTTGAAATATTCATCCATCACCGCCCGGGGTTTTCCCCGGCCCAGATAGAGTCGCAACAGGGGATAGCTCTTTTTGCAAAGGGCCCCTTCACAATCGCGGGAGATGATCAGGCGATCGCGTCGGTAATCGTAATCAAAAAGGGTGTAACCCGCTCCCTCATCCAGGGAACCTAGCAGGAAGATCTCACCCTCACCGGTGATAAAGTAGGTGTAGGTCCAGGAATGCAGATGCCCGCGGCGCCCGGAATAGCGGTGCAACCGGTAGTCGCCATAAGGCCCTAGAAAAGGATACGCAGGCAAGAATAACCGGGGCAGGCGATGGGCGGGCGACATCTCCCCGCTGTTGCTCCAGGACTGAAAACCGTTAACCATCATCCTTTTGCTTTCAGCGAGGGAGGGTTTCAATTCAATCTTGAAATGCAGCAGCTCCACCGCTGCGGGGGTCTTCAGATCTACAAAAAAACGCCGGCCCAGGCGCAACCCCGCGCCATCGATCTCCAGATCCGCTGTAAACTGATCCTTCTTCGTCCCCGTAAAATGGCAGAGGGCTCTTTTATTACCGGAGAGGTAGCCCAGCTCAATATGGGAAAACATGGAATGATCCTACCCTTCTCATCGTAGTATCCCGATAGTTGCGCTATGATTTACAATTCGCCTTCTCTTCAAAACTTCCTGCTTTCCGGGAGCTGTCCCGGTAATTGAGCAGGCCTCCATATTTTAATTAAATCGGGAGTCTATTGAAACATTTACCGAAACATGTTATTATTTCTATGTTATTTTATTGTTTACAGTTGTCCTAAAGATGTAATTACTGATTCAAACCCAAAAAGGGTCAACAACAGCTTTCCAGTAGCATGAAAAGAGGTAAAACACAATAACGGACCTTGGCGAATCATCATTGCGTAATGATATCTAAAATGCTAACGTTATCACATGTTAGCTTCCAAATACGCCAAATATCTGGTATAATTAAATCATAATAAATCATCATCTATGCCAGATTGCGGAGGGATGCATAATGTACAAGCGCAATCCACCGGAGAAGCAGCTGAACATCGTTGACCCCTACCTTCACTTTCCAAAATATATCCGAGAAGCGCTGCATAATAGCTGGGCAGAGCCCTTCTTCAGCTCAGTATTTTCGCAGATTGACGAAGATCGCTTTGCTGTTCTCTACAGTAAAAACTACAGCCGCCCCAATGCACCGGTAAATCTAATCATCGGTCTTCTAATTTTAAAAGAGCTAAACGGCTGGACCGATGAGGATACGATTGCCGCTTTGTACTTCGATTACCGGGTCCAGTATGCCCTGGGCATCAGCGACTTTGACCGCGAACGTATCTGCATCAACACACTGGGCAACTTCAGGAGCAGGCTCTACGAACATGCCGAAGCGCAGGGCCGAGACCTTTTGGGCGAAGAAATCTCGCGCTTAACCGAAGCGTTAATCAATATCTCGGGGATGGATACCAGGCTTGCCCGGCAAGATTCCTTGATGATCAGCGCCAACTGCAAGCAAATGGGCCGCTTGGAGTTGATCTATACCGTTAATCGTAATGTGGTCAAACTGTTAAGCGATAAAGCCCCTGCTTCAATCCCCGAAAACTGCCGGCACTACCTGGTGGAAAAAGACAAGGCCAACCAGATTTACCGCCTTAAGAAAGAAGATGTTCCAAGCAAAACAGAGCAGCTTCTAAAGGAATCCCTGGAGCTCTATCGGGCCGTACCGCCTGAACTTGAGCAGGACGAAGCATTTAAAATCCTGGTTCGGCTCATAGAAGAGCAGATCGGTGATGACGGTACCACTCCCAAAGGGAATGGAGAATTGGCTGCCGACAGCCTGCAAAATCCCACTGAACCGGATGCCACCTACCGCAAGAAAGGCCATAAATCAGGTATTGGCTACGTGATGAATGTTGTGGAGGCACGCGACCCTGAAAAAGAGATGAGCATGATCGTCTATGCTGAAC
>DUVX01000006.1 GCA_012840855.1 Bacillota bacterium
ACCTCCCTAAAAGTCTAGGTTTTCGTCCGCACCCCCGATTCAGGAAATCGCATCAGTTGATTTACAGTCGTGTCTCTGGAAACTCGAAAATGTGTAACGGCCTTTCGGGGCCACCTCTTCCTTTCATTGTTTAGGTTATTGGAGCTGTTTTCTACACTTCTATGGGTAACTATCGGCCACAGCAATATGCGGCAAAGCCTTATCTATCAGTGCTTAACTTTAGCGTACTCTCCCAGTTTACCTGCCTTCTCACTCTTCTTGAGAAGATATGCAGACACCATCCCGTTTCCTTTTAAGTCCAAGATTTTATCCGCATGAATAAAAGCTGGTTTTTAGTGGCCATTGACCAAGTCTGCAAACCCATTGCATATCGCAATACAATATGATAAAATATAAACGCCAAAAAGGAGGTGGTATGCATGTCTAAAACCACAAGCATTTTTGCTCGTGTTGAGCCGGAGATAAAAGAACAAGCGGAAATGGTGTTAAATAAACTTGGCATACCTATGTCAAACGCCATTAATATTTTTTTAAGACAGGTTATTTTTAAAAATGGGCTGCCATTTGAAGTAAATATTACAAGCAGTAGACCTCTTGCAGTTGGGGATTTAACTTCGGAAGAGTTAAACAATGAAGTTGAAAAAGGGTTTGGCGATTTAAAGGAAGGCAGGGTCGTATCAGCGGATAAAGTAGCCGAACGGATCAGCAGGGAACATGGGCATGAGTTATAAGATTATTTACACTCAGGAATCAGAACAGGATCTCATAAATATCTATAGGTACATTGCAATGAGTTTGCTGGTCCCAGAAACTGCAAAAAAGCAAGCGGATAGGATCATGAAGGCAATTGAGGGCTTGGACGAAATGCCCTTACGGTTTAAGCTTTACCCAAACGAACCTTGGAACAGTAGGGGTTTAAGGATTCTTCCAGTAGACAACTACCTTGTGTTTTATACAGTAATTGAGGAAGAAAAAACCATTGCAATAGTAAGAATAATGTATGGTGGACGCAGCATAGAATCGCAATTGTCAAACACAGTAACTATTGATTAAACATTAAAACCCCTTCGGGCAGGCAGCTTCGCTGCCCGAAGGCAAACCCTGTCAAAACTTCGCCGGCGGCGAGGGCAGGTTTCAACTGCTTATCTATGTGCCGCCGGCCGTATATAATGCGAGTTGCAGCAACAGCTTTTTACTCTGCGCGGCTACAACTTTTCTATTTCTTCCCTGGACAGACCGGTGTAATTAACAATCTTGACGATATCTTCACCTTCCGACAGCATCAGTCTGGCAAAGTTAACTTTGGCTTCTTCCAAGCCCTCAGCCTTGCCCTCAAACTTGCCTTTTTGATGAGCTGAATGAAGGCGGGTCAACTGATCGTGGATCTCCGCTTGCCTGGCTTCATAGATCATTCTCGCCTTTTCATCCCGGCTGATGATCTGCAACAGGTCATAGGCGCTTTTGATATCCTTGTTTTTTTGAGCCGGCATTTCCATCACCCCCTTTGATTTCCCTTCGACAAAGGTAATCTATTGCACAACGGGATCGTCCTGGAACGGATCATCCCTTAAACTGGAACAGATCCTCCACCGGTATGTTCAGCAGGCGGGCCAACTTCATCGCCAGGACCAGGGTGGGATTGTACTTGTCGTTTTCGATGGCATTGATGGTCTGACGTGTCACTCCGGCCTTCCTGGCCAGATCCTCCTGCCGCCATCCCCGTTCAGTGCGCAGTTCCCTGATTCTATTCTTCATCTCGGCCGCCACCCACTCTTCTGGTGAAAACAAAGTGCGCCACCCAAAAAACAAGGGTCTGCGTGATCAGGATAAAGAAGGCCCAGCCCACATTACCCGTGCTAACCGTATCGTAGACTGTCAGGGCAAAGAGCGCCAAAGACGAATAGAGAGCAGACCAGCGCAGGGACTTTAGGGCGATCTCCAGTTCCATCTCATCCGAACGGCGAAAACCAAGTTTCTTGAAAAACCCTTTCATTGAAGCACCCTCCCTATGTATTGATGTCAAACTCCTTTGACACCAATTATAGCAAGGGCCTTCTCGGATGTCAAGACTATTTTACATATTTGTGTGTTTAAAGCAGGGGAAGCGTTGTGGCGATCCCTTCCTTGATTTTGAAATCCGAATCCGACACACCCGCAATAATTGGGGGCGCCGGTGGCGCCCCCAAACAGATAGTCGATCTATGAGTTGCCGTTAAGCCGTCCTATTACCCCTGAATCACCTTTTTCCGGATCAGCAAAGCTCCCGCCGCAAGTGCAAGCAGGCCCAGGAACAAGTGGAATGGCAGCCCACCGTGAGTTTGCGGCATCTCTTTTTCCGGCTTTTCTTCAGTCTCCGGTTCTTCAAGCTCCGGCTCCTCTAGTTCCGGCTCCTCCGGATCTACCGGTTCTTCGGGCCCTGCCGGTTCTTCGGGCGCATCGGCAAAGATGCCGAAAAGGCTGAACTCTTCCAGATCGGCCCAGAGAAATTTGCCTTCTTTATCGACACCCTGGTTGGCAATAAGATCCCACTGCCCTGTTTCCTCGTTATAGCGGTAAAGCTTCAGATCATCTTCAGCCAGACCCTCAGGCAGCTCGTCGGGATCATAGGCGACCTCTATCCGGATGGCTGTTCCCACAAGATCCTCGCTGCGCTCCAGGCGCAGGTAGATCCCCGCCGGGACCATCTCCGCCGGGGCTCCCTGATCCACCCCTCTGACTTTCGTAACGGCTACGGCTCCTGTTTCCTGATCGGTTATCAGCACCACACCGCAGTCAAATTCAAGCGTTCCCCCTGCCTCATCGATAGACTTGATCTCGGTATCTTCTTCGACGATCCAGTCAGCTTCGGGCAGCATCAGCCATCTTGTCTCGTTCCAGACCCAATGATAGCCGCCTGCTATCTCATTGTCGGCCACAACAGCCTCGCGGCCGGGGGCCGGGCTTTTATCCTCTTTATCATCATACCTGCGGTCAGAAAAATGGCTGACGGCGTTACCGTCAAATCTGTTACCGGTGATGGTAAAAACATTGTATTTCAGCTCGCCGGAAGAGCCGATAGAGATTGCGTGTTTATTGTTGCCAATAAACTGATTATCTTTGATCTCATACGTTGTCCCAGCGCTGCTGCAGTTGTTGAAGTTAATGCCGGTGAGG
Source organism: Bacillota bacterium (assembly GCA_012840855.1). Taxonomy (GTDB): domain Bacteria; phylum Bacillota; class Dethiobacteria; order DTU022; family DTU022; genus JAAZPQ01. The sequence goes on from DUVX01000006.1 coordinate 3,154, forward strand.
TTGCCCTCAATGATGTTTCCTTCCACCCGCAGGGCGCCGCCCAGATCAACCCAGATACCGTTCCCGCTGTGATCCTTAACGGTGTTATTTTCGATGAGCGTGTTGCCCCCAACACCGAAGTCGAGCTGGATGCCGGCATTATTTTTGCCGCTGCCCGGCACATTGAGCCCATCCACGATGTTGTTGTATATGGTTATATCTTTACACTCCGTAACCTTAATACCGGGGGCACCGGCCTCCTGCCGCTCAATCCTGAATCCTTCCAGCCTTACGCTGTCGGCCTTGATCTCAACCCGCCCCTTAACGATAGCCTCATGATTCAGCGCGGCCTTCAGCAAAAGCCCCGGCCTGTCCACAACAACGGTTTCTTCGTACTCCCCTGCTTCTACTAAAATAGTTGCGGGGTCCGCAGCTGCGTTAACAGCAGCCTGGATCGTCTTGAAAGGCGCGTCCTCAGAACCGTCGCCGTCGCTCGCCACCCCTGCATCCACGTACAGAATATCTGCTCCCTCCGCTAGAGCCGCACCGCACAGCAGACCGAGCAATAAAACAGTTGCTACCGCAATAACCGTTGCTTTGATTCTGGTTGAATGATTCATCTTTTCCTCCCTGTAAAATGATATTCTTTCTGTTTAACACTACTAAGACAAAAGCTGATGGGTATAGGCACACCCCCCTGAACTGTATTATCGCCTGTTGCGAACAAAGCGGTGAACCCACCGCGCCCGGGGCTATCGTAAGAATTTGTTATCAACCGGTTCCCCGTGTAGAAGGTGCTCCGTAATCCTTACTCCAAATTGATCGTCTACCAAAACAACATCTCCTCGGGCCACCGGTTGATCGTTGATCAGGATTACGGCAGGTTCATCGGCAGCCTGCTCAAGAGTAATGATACTCCCTCGGTCCAGGGAAAAAAGGGCGCCCAGCGGCAGCCTTGTTTTTCCCATGATTACGGTAACCTCCAGGGGGATCCCCCGCACCAGATCCAGCTTGCCCCAGTTGTCCTGAACATTGCTCATTTAACCACTTCCCCCTGCTGCAGCTGCTCAATTCTTTCCACGGGATCCAGGATCGAGGTGATCAACACCCCAAAATTCTCTTCAATGGTTACAATTTTTCCTCTGGCCACGACCTGCCCGTTTACGATCAGATCTGCCGGCTCATCGATCTCACGATCCAGTTCGATTACCGCCCCCTCAACCAGCTTCATCAGCTCCCCAATGGTCTTTGTCGCAGCTCCCAGGGATACCGCCACCTCCAGGGGAAAATCGAGGACTACCTGCATTTTCAGATCCTGATCATCATCCTTCAACAAAGTCTCCGGCCCCCGCTCTGAAAATGTTTTTTTACTCACCGGCCATACCCTCTTCTTCGATCCGGCCGGTGAGCTGCACAGCGAGATGCTTACCTTTAAGGCCGGGTTGGGCTAAAAAGACCGGTGTATTTTCCACCAGCACCTCCAGCGGCTCACCCTTCTGCCGTCTCAATGTAAGGACATCGCCCTTCTGAAGTTGCAAAAAGTCATCGAGTGCTATCGCCGCAGACCCCAGCAGTACCGCAACTTCCACCGGGGCGCCGGAGAAACTTTTTTCAATATCGCTCTTGTGGACTCGCTCCGGTGTCTGCTGAAACTGGTTAAACCAGTGCTGGGCCGTCAGGTTCGGCAGTATTCTGTCCAGGGTCATATAGGGAAAACAGAGGTTGAGCAACCCCCTGACCTCATTTACCTGCGCTGACATGGTGATCTGAGCCACTATCTCGCTGGAGGAAACGATCTGATTGAACTGGGGATTTGTATCGATGCTTTCAATCTGCGGCGTCAGGGTGGCGATACCCTTCCAGACATAACCGATATTGGTTAAAAGGCGCTCGATGATCTTCCGCACCACCTGGATCTCTATTTCGGTGAGCTCCCTGATTTCACGCGGCGGTTTGCCTTCGCCCCCGAAGAGCAGATCGATGGCGGTAAAGACAAAAGTGGGGTTTATCTCGAGCATAGCCACACCGAGATCGGAGGACATATTGAAGATGGCCATCAATGTAGGGACAGGCAAAGAATAGATGAATTCTTCATATGTAACCTGTGCTACCGAGACCACCTCCAACTTAACCGGCACCCTCAAGTAAGCGGTTAAAAAATTGCCGGTGATACGGGAATAGTTCTCATGCATGATATGCATTGTTTTTAACTGCTCTTTGGAAAATTTGGTGGGGCGACGGAAATCATAAGGTTTGCACTCCTTTTTTTCAGGCCGCATCGTATCTTTTATCTCCCCCGCAGATACAGCGGAGATCAAAGAGTCGACTTCAGATTGAGTGAAGATATCCCCGGTCAAATCAATTCCCCCCTGTTATAGCCTGATCTGCAGCGCCAGAGCCTGCAGTTCATCGGCAGTTATGAGACTGCGGACATTGGCCTGCAAAGCTCTCTGATCCAGCAGCAGCTGTACCATCTCCAGCGCCGTATCGGTATTGGACTGCTCCAGGTAGTACTGCTGGATCCGCCCGAAACCGGCATCGCCGGGCAAGCCCTCCAGCGGCGGTCCCGAAAAGGCTGACTCCAGATAACGGCCGCCCCCCTCATTTGCCAGGCCGGCGGGGTTGCTGAAACGATAAAGCCTGATCTGTCCCCGCTCCACCGGTTCCCCGCTACTACCGGTTATGACGGCCGCCCCTTCAGGGCTGATGGAGAGGGTGCTTCCCCTTTCCCCGGGCATAAAGGGAAAATCAAGATAGTCGCCGGCGCTGTTGACCAGCCTCCCTGCAGCGTCCAGGATAAGATGGCCGTCACGGCTGTAGACTGTTTCACCATCAGCAGTGAAGAATCTGAAATACCCCTCGCCGCTGATGGCCAGATCGAAGGGACGTTCTGTTTCCCGCAGTGTTCCCTGCCCCGAAAAGGACGCCTGCGCCCGCAAACCGGTCCCCTGGCCGACAGCAAGCCCCTCTGCGGAATAAGAAGGCAGGCGCCGCTCCTGAAGCGTACGGTAAAGCATATCGCTAAAAGCGAGCTCCGATCTTTTGTAGGCGGTAGTGCTCACATTGGCAAGATTATGGCTCACCTGGGTCAGGGAACGTTCACTGGCATTTATCCCCGACCAGCTATTATAGATAGAACGCAGCATTCAGTCACACCTCACTATTGTTATCGGCATAAACTCCATCAACTTAAAGAGCCCAGCTCATTTGCCGCCCGTTCGAGCAGCTGATCATGGGTCGAGAGCATCTTCTGGGCGGCCTCAAAGCTGCGCCTCACCTGCAGCAGGGCGACCATCTCATCTGTCAGCTCCACATTGCTGTTTTCCAAACAGCGCCAGTAGACCCGGGAAGGGCCGCTTTCCACCGCTGCCTCCCCGTTCAAGAGCCGGAAATAGCTGTTCCCCATCTTCTCCAGCTCCGCATCGGGGGCGAAGAGTGTAATCCGAAGCCGGTCTAGCGGGCGGCCGTTTTCGTAAATTATCCCCCCCCGGTCCACTGTAAAATCGGCGCCCAGAGAGATCGCCCCCCTTTCCCCCAGCACAGGCAGGTTGTCAGCGGTAACCAGATAACCGGAGCTGTCCAGAAAAAAGCGCCCATTACGTGTATAGACCAGCCCTTCCCCGCTCTGCACGGTGAAATAGCCTTCGCTCAGTGCAAAATCCAGCTCCCTGCCGGTTTCCCCGATAGCTCCGGGAGCCAGTTCTGTCTCTATCCGGGATACCGCCACGCTGTGCGGTATCGTCCCCACCGCCCTGGCGGCGGCACCGGCGCCCTGCTGCCGGATCAGCCACTCGCCAAAGCTGATCTGAGCCGCTTCATCCCTTTTGTAACCGGCACTTTTCTGGTTGGCTAAATTATTGCTTATCAAATTTAACTTCGCCTGCTGAGTAAGCATGGCCGACCCGGCCATGTAGAGACCCCGCATAAGTAAAACCTCCTTACAGCAACCCTGTTAATGAGATTCCCGAAGCGGCAAAGCCCTTCCCGATCAAAGCGAAACACCGCCACCCCGGGGATAATCCGCAATAAAATAACTCAGCGCTGCTCACCCCCTTAGAGCTGCTCTCCCATGATCCCCTGCAGGCGCCGGATCGCCTGGGCATGGATCTGAGAAACTCTCGCGATGGACACTTTCATCAGATGAGCAATCTCCTTTTGGGTTAGATCTTCATAGTAGTAGAGCGAAAGCAGCATCTTTTCACGGGACGGCAGCTTCTGTAGCGCCGCCTCCAGCATGTTGAGCCTCTCTTTTCTAACCAGTTCGGATTCTGGACTTTCTCCCGGTGCAGCGATAATATCTTCCAGGGTCCAGCCTTCATCCTCCTTTTTATCAAAAAGCAGCCTTTCCAGGGAAAACACCGTGAGCAGGTTATAGTAA
>DUVX01000026.1 GCA_012840855.1 Bacillota bacterium
CCTTGCTGAGAAGGACCGCCTGGGCCACGGTATTGGCCACCTCGCGGATATTGCCGGGCCAGCTATGCTGTAGCAGGAGCTCCATCGCTTCATCGGAAAACCTTTTCGCCGGCGCCCCCTTCTCCACAGTCTCTTTCTCCAGGAAATAGCTCACAAAGATAGGGATATCCCCAGCTCTCTTGCGCAGCGGCGGTATCGTCAGCGAAGCCACATCGAGGCGGTAGAAAAGATCTTCGCGGAACCGGTTCTCCTCTACCCGCGCCGCCAGATCGGCGTTCGTGGCGGCAATGACCCGCACATCCACCTTGCAGATCTCTTCGCCCCCCACCCGTAAAAATTCACCCGTTTCGAGCACGCGGAGCAGCTTGATCTGGATGGCCGGGCTGGCCGAATCGATCTCGTCTAAGAAGAGCGTCCCCTTGTTGGCCATCTCGAAGATCCCCTTCTTGCGGCTCACGGCCCCGGTGAAGGAGCCCTTCTCATGCCCGAAAAGCTCGCTCTCCAGCAGCGTCTCCGTAAAAGCGCCGCAGTTGAAAGCCATGAAGGGGCGGTCGCTGCGGTGGCTTACGGAATGGATATAGCGCGCCAGGACCTCCTTCCCCGTCCCTGTCTCCCCCTGGATCAGAACGGTGATATTCTTCTTCGCGATCTTTTGGGATGCGGCAACGAGGTTGAGCATTCTCTGATTTTTTCCGACGACGAAGCCCAGCTCCCTGTGGGAACGGGAGAGTCTTTCCATCTCGGCGCGCACGTTCAGAGCCCGCTCCAGAAGGTTCTCCATCTCCACGATATCGCCAAAGGGCTTTTCCACGTAGTCGAAGGCGCCGGATTGAATCGCCTCTACCGCCGACTTTACCGTGGAGTAGCCGGTGATGATAATTACCTCGCAGGCGGGCTGCGCTTTTTTGATCTCCCGCAGCACCTGCAGACCGTTGAGATCGGGAAGCTTCAGGTCGACGACAGCCACATTGAAACGGTTTTGCTTGAGCAGATCGATGGCCTGCGATCCGCTGTAGGCCGCCACGACACGGTGCCCCTTTCGCTTCAGCAAGTAGGAGAAAAAATTGCAGACCTCAGGCTCGTCATCGACAATTAGAAAACATGACGGTGAGGGCAGCTGCTCTGTTTTCTCCGCCTCATGCTCACTGGCGCGCACAGTCTGCCAACTCCTTTTCATAAGCTTTATCCAGGGGCAAGATCAGGCTGAATCTGCTCCCTCCGCCTTCCACGCTCTCCACATCGATAACCCCGCCGTGTGACTGGGCAATCCCCAGGCTCACCGAAAGGCCCAGCCCCGTACCCCGGCCCACCCGCTTGGTGGTAAAGAAGGGGTTGAAGACCTGGGGTAGGTCAGCGTAATCGATCCCGATGCCGTTGTCGCTCACGTGGACGGCAACAACTTTCTCCGTAAAGCAGGTTTCGATAATGATGCGCCCTTTCTCCCTCGTCTCTCCCGCTGCCATCCGGGAATTGATCGCATCCTTGGCGTTGAGGAGCAGGTTGATGATGATCTGCTCCAACCCGTGCTCGTTACCCAGAAGCAGGGGCATGGGCGAAGCGAGTTTAACCGTCAGCTCCGTATTGCTCTTCTCGATCTGGTACGAGAGCAGGCTCAGGGCGCTTTCGACGACCTTGTTCAGGTCGATCTCTTCAAAGGTATATTCTTCCTGACGCGAGAAGGTGAGCAGGTTTTGAATGATCCGCTGGCAGCGCATCCCGCTGTTCTTGATATCCTTGATCAGCTGGTAATGCGGCTCGTCAGGGCTGGTCTCCCGCAGCAGCAACTGGGAATTTCCGACGATGGCCGTGAGCGGGCTGTTCAGCTCGTGAGCCACCCCGGCGGACATCTCGCCCAGGGAGACAAACTTGATCGAATCGACAAAGCGGGTCACGTCCTTGGCGTAGTAGGTGACGCCGTAAGGCTCATTCTTTTCGGTATAGGCGGGGTAGGCAAAAATATCGAGCACCCTGTTGAAGCGCGTCCGCGACTGCAGATAAGCGGTCTTCTGCGTGCGCACAACCTGCTCCATGAGACAGGGATTGCATTTCGATTCGCGCCCGTAAAAAAGACGGTAGCATTTCTGCCCCAGGATCTCCTCCTCGGGCATGGTAAAGAAGTCGATCACCGCCTGGTTCACCCTCTGGATGCGGCAGTCGCGGTTGATAAAGAGAAGCAGATCTGTAACCGCAGAGAAGGTGATCTCCCACTCCTGCTTGTGCTGCCAGACTTCGTTGTAAAGGCGGGCGTTCTCCAGGCCCACAGCCAGCTGATCGGCCACCTGCTCCAAAAAATGGAGGTCGCTGTCCTCGAAACCGCTCCCGGAGATCACCTCGAGCACCCCGATCACTTTTTCTTTCACCAGCAGGGGGATCAGCGTCACCGAGGGCAGTCCGGCGTCGGGGCTCTCGCCGGTGCGATGCTCGATGAGGATAGTTCGCTTTTCGGCGAGCACCTGCCAGAGCGCTTCCGCTGCCTGTTCATCTTTCTGCTCACCCGGGAGGGGCGCAGCCTCCTCCGGGGCGGCCCGGGCATGGTGGTTGGAGACAAAGACGGTCCGGCTAACCATGGCCCCCTTGTCGATAACATAGAGGCTGAGGGTGTCAAAGGAGACCACCGCCTGCAGCTCGGGGATGACGCTCTCGATGATCTCCTGGAAGGACATCTCGATACCGATCCCCTTGGCCAACTGGTTGATGATCTCCAGCTGGATATTGCGCCGCGTGGTCTCATCGATCTTCTTTTTCAGCTGGACATAGTACGATTTTTTTGAGCTGTGGATACCCGTCAGTTTTTCGATGAGCGCTTTTTTGTTTTTAATGACCACGCCGCTCCCCCTTATTTCTAAAGTGCCGCCCGAAATATTTCAATGATGTCGGCCACATCGGCATCCCTTGGGTTGGTGATAAAGCAGGCATCTTTGATCGCATTTTCGCTCAGCTCCGGGAGGACCTCTTCGGGCAGGCCCAGCTCCGCCAGGCCCGCGGGGATCCCCACATCCTGGGCCAGCTCCCAGACCATGGCGATCGCTTTTTCTGCCGCCTCGCGGGGAGTCATCTGCTCCACGCGCGCCCCCATGATCGCGGCGATGCGCACATACTTGTCGATGGAGGAGAGCAAGTTGAAGCGCATCACATGCGGCAAGATGATGGCGCTGATCTCGCCGATGGGCAGATCGAGCATCCCCCCCACCTGGTGCGTCATGGCATGGGCCAGCCCCAGGACAGCGTTGGAGAAAGCAATCCCCGCGTGCATGCTCGCCTTCCCCATGGCCACTTTGGCCTCTTCGTTGACCTGACTTGCCACGGAGGCGCGCAAATTGCGTGAGATCAGCTCGATGGCATGAAGGGCATGTATATCGGTCATATCCGTCGCCGCCAGCGAGAGATAGGCTTCGATGGCATGGCTCAACGCCTCCATCCCCGTCTGGGCGGTAACCCGGCTGTCGATGGTCGAAAGAAGGAGCGGATCGGTAATCGAAATATCGGGGATAAGCGATTTCGAGATGATCGTCATCTTGATCTTGCGCTCGCTGTCGGCGATAATGGAAAATTGGGAGACATCGGAGCCGGAGCCCGCCGTCGACGGAACTACGATGAGCGGCGGTAGCGGATTGTTGATCAGATCGATCCCCTCATAATCCTGGATCCGCCCCTCATTCGTCGAGAGGGTCGCCACCGCCTTGGCGGCATCGATGGTGCTACCGCCGCCGATAGCGAGGACGGCGTCGCAGCTGTTTTCCGTATAAAGCCGGGAGCCCTCCTCTACCTCGTAGTCGCGCGGGTTAGCCGAAAAATCGGACCAGCTCCGGTACTCCAGGCCCGCCTCATCGAGAAAAGGGAGCACCTTCTCACCCCAGCGGTGCGCCAGGATCCCCCGATCAGCGACAAGAAAGACACGGGAAGAGCCCAGGCGGCTGCAGCACTCGCCCACCTGATTCAAGGAACCCTTTCCGAAGATAATCTCCGGTGCCATAAACTTGCTGATATACAACTGTTTCACCTCTTCCCTCAAGTTGGGCAAGAAGTAAAAGGCAAAATTTGCGTTCTCGAGTTTAATATCTTAATATTTCTGCGAAGACAGCAGGAAATCCTTTTTTCTCATCACCCTGAAAAGTAAAGCCCCGGCTAAAAGCCGGGGCAGTGAGGTTTATCTTTTTTGCCTATATTATCTATATTGTTAATTCCTGCCGTTCATCGCCATCTTCTTTTGGGGAGCAAGGTAGGCTCTCCAGTAAACAGCGGCGACAAAGAGGGCGCCACCGATGAGGTTGCCGATCGTCACCGGTACGAGGTTGCCCAGGAGAAAACCTTTCAGGTTCAACCCCGCCAGAAGGGCCGGATCGAGCAGCGCCTGCAAGGAGGGGTGGCTTTTCAGGGCCAGCCCCAGAGGGATAAAATACATATTGGCCACACTATGCTCAAAGCCGGCGGCGACGAAGGCGGCGATGGGGATCATGATCGCCGCGATCTTGCTGACGACATCCCGCCCTGCGTTGGCCAGCCAGACCGCCAGACAGACCAGCCAGTTGCAGAGCACGCCGCGGAATAGCGCCTCGGCCCAGGGCAGCGAAGCCTTGGCCGCAGCGATATTTACCGCCCGTACACCGATAGCGCCGCCGTTGGCCTTCCAGATGCCCGAATAGTAGAATAGAAAAACGACTACCAGGGAGCCGACAAAATTGAAGAGATAGACCCAAAACCAGTTGCCCAGCAGCTGTTTGCCGGTGACTTTTTTCTCCAGGTAGCCGGTGAAGATTAAATTGTTACCCGTGAAAAGCTCCGCCCCGCCGAGGACAACAAGGATTAGGCCGAGGGAGAAAGCGATTCCCCCGATCATGCGGGTGAGCCCGTCACCGATAAAAGAGGCAAGATCGTTGGTGATGATCGTGAACATGATGGCGCCGAGAGCGATATAAGCGCCGGCAAGAATTGCAAGCCAGAGCAGCGAGGGCATAGTCACGGCGGCTTTACTTTCCGCTACGCCGACCATCGTCCGGGCAAGCTGCGGTGGGGGATTGAAGGAGACCACCGGTGTAACCGGAGGGGGCGACGCAGGAGCGGCAGTGGGGCCGGGGTTGTTAATATTCAACCCATTACCGCCGCTACATTCCTTTCTTCTTTCCGCGGTACAGCCGATCTTTTCCAGAAAATCAGGATTAACAGGCTGATTGAATGCCGCCAATTCACAGTAACTGACAGAACCATTGCCGGTGTTGTAGACCTTCAGAAATTGACACTGTTCAGCCATTGCTGGACCTCCTTTTACTGCAACTTGTGCTGTAGCTATTGCTTTAATGGAATTTCCGGCTTCTACATGGGACCCCCTCATCTCCCTTCTATGCTGTTCCCTGGTCCGGTGCAACAGTCCTGATTGGGTCTACATTTCGCTTTCAGGCGAGCAAATTCCTTTTTTCACAAGCAAATAATTAAAAAATGGCCCCGATAAATTCACCGGGGCCACTGCGGGCACACTGGAGTCTAAGTTTACAACTCTGAAGCGGCTTTCTCCACCAGCGGTGCCGCCTTTCCCTCGGCATCGATAATTTCGGGAACGAGCCCGTAACCGAGGTTGCTCTCCATGATCTGTTTGCAGATAGCTCTCTGTTCAATGGTACAACCGCACTGCTCGGCCTCTTCCCTGGTCAGCTGCCTGGCGAAAGCCCCGGCGCTGCAGAACATAACCCAGCCGTTCAGACCCTGGTATTCCTTCCAATGCACACATTGAACCATCCTCTTCATCATGCGTCACCCCTTTCCCCTCTTCTTGAAGTCGCTTTACATTTTTCCGCTGGCAATCGGATCTTTCTTCGGAAGCAAGGGCCGCAGGTAGGCGCCCCAGTACGTGGCGGCCACGAAACCGGCTCCGCCGATAATGTTACCGATGGTTACAGGAATCAGGTTGTTCATGAAAAAGGCCTTCAGGGTGAGGCCCTGAATAACCGCGGGATCGAGCAGAGCAGCCAGGGTCTCCTGGTTGGCCAGCG
>DUVX01000027.1 GCA_012840855.1 Bacillota bacterium
CCTCAGCTTGGCTGAATGTTATTCTGCAAAGTGATGTGTAACCTTTGGAACCGCCGTATACCGAACGGTACGTACGGTGGTGTGGGAGGTCGGCTACCCAATTAATGGGTAGCCTCCTACCCGATTTATATCATGAACAGGAGGTTGTTCGATGCCTTTCCCGCATAATAGAAAAAGTTTATTTCTCTTTTTCCTGGTGATGCTGGTCCTGCTGTTATGCGCAGGGCTGTCGGCCTGCTCCCCCGCTGCTGCGGCGGTGACGGTTAGGGCTAAGGGGGCTTTCGAGATCCCGGCGCTGGATCAGGAGATACGGCTGCGGGCCTACCGCCCTGATGTGGAGCTTCTCCTCGAGTGGGAGGAAGAAGGGGGCGCCCCGGTGGAGATCGTGGTGGAGAATATGGCTGCCTCCACCGCTGTGGAGGTTATCCCTGAGGGGGGGCAGGAGTGGGCTGACCCCACCGTGGCTTTTTCGGCGCCTGCCTGCCTTACCCTTTCGGTGGAGGGCAGCGGCCGGCAGCGGCTGCTGCTTTCCCCTGCTGAGGAAAGTCTTTCCAACGGGCCTTTCTTCGCTCTGGTGGGGGACAGTCAGGGTCATAATGAGGTGCTGGCGGAGATCATCGAAGAGGTCAATAAAACCGGCGTCGACTTTCTGATCTGCCTGGGCGATCTGGTGGCCTCGGGCAGCGAGGCGGAGTATGCGGCCTTCCAGGAGACGATGAAGGCGCTGGAGTGCCCCTACTATGCTGTTCCCGGTAACCATGACATCAGGGAGGGCGGTTTCGATCATTACAGCAGCCTGCTGGGACCGGTAGATTATCATTTCGATTATGGCGGTTACCGTTTTGTTTTTGCAGACAGCGCCGCGCTGGACTTTACCGAATCACAGCGGAGCTGGCTGAGTGAAGTTCTTGATGGAGAGCTGCCCGGATTCATCTTCCTCCATGTGCCCCCGCTGGATCCCCGGGAAAATGATCATTCTTTCCTTGATCCTGCCGGCGCTGATGCTTTCCTCGAGCTAATTGCAGAACCTGGTAGAGGGGTGCAGGGGGTCTTCTCGGGGCATATCCATCTGTTCCATCACCGTAAAGTATCCGGCATCGATCATGTTGTCAGCGGCGGCGGCGGTGCGGCGCTCTATGCTACTGCCGAAGAGGGCGGATTTCATCACTACACCCTTTGCCGGGTAGGGCCGGAGGGGCTGGAGGTGGAAGCGGTAAAAGTGGAGGCGCCTCCCCGTTCCGATGAGCTCGTGGTCAGCGGATCCGAGGGCGACCTGATTTTCACAGCCGAAGAGCTCGATGAGCTGGCGGTTCTCGAGCAGGAGCTAAGCTTCCAGAACAGGCTTTACAATTATGGCGGCAAGGGGATTTACCGGGGGGTGCCGGTGAGCGATCTGCTGGAAAAAGTGGGCGGTATGGAGCCGGATGATACCCTCATGGTCTATGCCCTTGACGGCTATGCGCAGGCTTACGCTTACGGAAATGTTTACCCCGAGAGCTGCGGCTGGGAGGAGCGGCAGGGGCCCATGGCCCTGGCGATCTCCTTTGATGGTGAGACAGTTCCCGAATGGCGTGAGGGCTACCGGATCGCTTTCTTCCCCGAAGATGGGGTTTATGACAACGAGGACTGCGCCCATACTTCCGCCGAGGGGCAGGGCTGGCATATCTATGAATCGGCTGGGGGCCGGTGGGTGAAGACAGTGGTGCGGCTGGAGATTGTTCAGGGGGGGAGGCCGGTAGAACCATGAAACACGAAGCGGCTCCCGGTAGCCGACGAAAGCGGCAATTTTACTTTGCCAACCGCGATCTGCTGGTTATGGCTGTGCTCAGCGGCATCGGCGGTGTGCTGAGCACCTATGTGGGTTACCTGGGGAACCTGCTGAATCGCATCTTCGGTGTCCCTTTTGGCGCCGGTCAGTTCGTGGCCGGGCTCCATGTATTCTGGATCCTGCTGGCAGCCGGGCTGGTCCGCCGGCCTGGAGCAGCTACCATCGCCGGCCTACTGAAGGGGGTCGTCGAGCTGCTCACCGGCAGCACTCACGGTATCGCCATCGTACTGGTCTCGCTGGTCCAGGGGCTGGTTGTCGATCTGGTGCTTCTGCTGGCGCGGCGTCACGTACCAGCAGCCTATGCTGTGGCCGGGGGGCTGTCGGCCGCCTCCAATGTGATCGTATTTCAGCTCCTCTATTTTTCAGGGGCTCCGCTGACCTATATCCTTTTTATCAGCGGCCTGGCCGCCATATCAGGCTGCCTCCTGGGCGGTCTTTTCGGTTCCAGTGTGCTTGACCTGGTGAGCGAGGCGGGGCTGCTGCGTCTAAATGCGGGCGGCGGGGCCGTATCGGCAAAAAGCAGACCCCGCAAAGGCCGGCCGGCCTGGGTGAAAATTGTAATCACTGCCGCCCTGGTGATCGCCTTTTCCGCAGGGGCCATCTACTACTATGCGGCGATCTTCGTACCGCCCTGGGCCGGGCCGCAGTGCCGGGTGGAGGGGATGGTGGAGCAGGAGCTCTCTTTCTCCCTCTCTAAATTTGCGGACCGGGAGATGACCATCGAGGCGGAGCTCAAGGGTCAGGTTACCTATGAGCCGCCCCGGGAATATACCGGCGTGCCGGTAAGGGAGATCCTCAGCGAGGCCGCACCTCTGTCGGAGGCGGCGGTGCTTAAGGTGATCGCCACCGACGGCTATGAAGTGGCCTTCGAACTTGCCGAGGTCATGGAGGATGATCTGATGATTCTGATCCAGGAGGATGACAGCCTACGCCTGATTGCCGGCAACTACGAGGGCGGCTACTGGGTCAAACTGGTCAGCCGTTTCCTGGTGGAATAGCCCGGCAGGATCAAGAGGGGGTAAAAGAGTTGCAACAGAAACCGGTAGTCTGCCTGGAAGGGGTTACCTATACCTACGCCGGCTCTAGCGAGCCGGCGCTGAAGGGGATCAACCTGAAAGTGCGGCCAGGGGAATTTGTGGCCGTTACCGGCCCCAGCGGCTGCGGAAAATCCACCCTCTCTTTCTGCCTCACCGGTTTTATTCCCCACAGCTTTGACGGCGTCATGGAAGGCCGGGCGCTTATCGGGGGGCGGAATACCCGCTTTGTTGAGGCGGGGGAACTGGCCGGCATCGCCGGGCTGGTGCAACAGGATCCCGAGGCTCAGCTCTGCACGCTGCATGTGGGCGAAGAGGTGGCCTTCGGTCCCGAGAACCTGGGGCTGCCGGTGCCGGAGATCAGAAGGCGCCTTCACTGGGCCCTGGCCGCAGCGGGGATTTCCCACTTGCGGGAAAGATCGCTGCACACCCTATCGGGGGGTGAGAAACAGCGGGTAGCCATCGCCAGCGTGCTGGCCATGCAGCCACAGCTGCTGATTCTCGATGAGCCCACCGCCAACCTTGACCCCCGCGGCTGCCGCGAGGTCCTGGCGGTGGTGGAGAGGCTGCGCTGCGAGCAGAATGCGGCTATCGTCATATTCGAGCACCGCTTGCGGCACCTGCTGCCTTTAGCCGACCGGCTAATCATTATGGACAGCGGACGCATCATTGCCGACCAGCCGCCGGGGAGGGGGGCTCCCGCCGCCTGGGAAAGGGGTTGGGAGCACAGAGAAGCGCCGGAGAGATTGTCTGGCGCCGGGGGAGATGTTATGCCGCCAGTGCCGAAAAAAATAGAGCGGAAGGGGATCCCGGAATTACAGCGGGACCGCGAGCCGCTACTTTCGGTAAAGGGCCTTACCGTGAGCTATGATCGAAAAGCGGTGCTGAAAGATATATCTTTTACCCTCCACCACGGTGAAACGGTCGCCCTGATGGGAGACAACGGCAGCGGCAAAAGCACCCTACTTCTGGCGCTCCTGGGCATCCTGGAGCCTGATGAGGGCGGGATCTATTTTGGCGGGGCGGATCTTGCCGGCAAAAAGGTGGCGCAGCGGGCAAGGGAGATGGGGCTGACTTTCCAGAACCCCAATCACCAGCTTTTTGAGAAAACGGTATACCGGGAGGCGGGGTTGCCCGCTCAATTCTTGGGGGATGAACGGGACAGCTCAGCACTTGTAGATGAGCTGCTGCTCCGTTTTGACCTGGAACGTTACCGGGAGAAGCTGCCCTTCTCTTTGAGCCTAGGCGAAAAGAAGCGCCTTACTCTGGCTTCGGTGCTGGCCTACGGGCCGTCTATCTTGCTTCTGGACGAACCGATCGTGGGACAGGATCAGGATCGGGTAGATCTGTTGATGGAAGCTCTTGCTGAACACAGCCGGCGGGGCGGTATCACGATCATGGCCTGCCATGAACCCGGTATAGTGGGATCCTGCTGCACAAGGGTGCTTTTCCTAGAGGAGGGCGCCCTTTTGTTCGATGCTGCCACGGCGGCGGCCTTCGAAGAGCTGGCCCGGCGGGGCCTTACCGAGTACCTGCCTCTTCAATGCTGCCGGCAGGAGAGATCATAATCTATCCAGCTCTCGCCCTCAGGGGAAAAGCTGGGTAAGGGGTGTATAGAGATCGCCAGTTGCCCTGAACCTTTAGACCAGAATCTGCAGCTGCGTAAAAAAAAGCGGGACGGAGCCTCCGTTCCCGCCCTCAGTCTGCGTTCATTTCTGCCGGGGCTCACCTATACGCCGGCGGATACGCTACTGCACCGGCTGCATCCGCTGCTCAAGCTGGAGATGCTGCTCTGTTTCAGCGTGCTGGTCTTCACCCTTTCGCACTATCTCTGTGGGTTCTTTCTTTTTGCGCTTCTAATGGTGGGGTACAGAACAGCGAGTCTGGGTTTTACCTTCTTCTGGCGAAAGCTCAGGTTCATCTTTGTTTTCAGCATCCTTATCCTGCTGGTGCACCTCGTTTTTGTTCGCGAGGGGGCTCTGCTCTGGCAGATAGATATTTTCGGCCTGCGCCTGAAGATCTGGTCTTTAGGGCTGAATCATGGGCTGCTCCTGGTGTCGCGGTTTTTCAATATCATCGGCTCCAGCTATCTTTTTGTGGCCACAACCGATCCCAACCGGCTCGGTTATGCTCTGATGCAGGCGGGGCTGCCCTACCGTTACGGTTTCATGCTCATTACAGCGCTGCGCTTTATTCCGCTTTTCTTCCTGGAGCTGGAGCAGGTCCGCCGAGCCCAGATGGCCAAGGGGATCGATATAGAAAAACTCTCACTGAGAAATTTTTTGCTCACGGTCCGCTACTTATTTGTCCCCCTTGTTCTCTCTGCTCTGAGCAAGGTCGACGCTCTGACCATCTCCATGGAGAGCCGTGCTTTCGGCCTTTATCCTCAAAGAAGCTACCTTGAGAAGCAGCCCTTTACCGGAAAGCATCGTCTGGCGGCG
>DUVX01000028.1 GCA_012840855.1 Bacillota bacterium
CAATATTGGGGTTTTTCCAAAATCGAAGCTAAAAACATCATTTATGAACCTTTTTTGGGGTAAAAAGTTTTTCACACCTCCCCAAAACCCTTATGTGTCAGCCCTTTTTAAAGATCGCAAATGGCTCATTTATTTGCGGAGCAGGGGAAGAGAGCGCCGCTGCTGAATTAACGGTAAAGGTAAACTGATGGAGAAGGAGTGGAGAAAAAGCGATGCTGGAACTGGGATTGATCTTTACCACAGCTCTTTTTATCGGCCTTTCGGGGGCGATGATGCCGGGCCCGCTTACTGCGGTAACGCTGGAGCACACCTTCCGCCGGGGTTATGCCGCAGCGCCGCTGGTTACCCTGGGGCATGGCCTCCTGGAGATAGCGGTAGTGATCTTGCTGCTGGTGGGCCTGGGCGATTACCTCACTTTGCCCTATGTCGCCGGCAGCATCGGGCTGGCCGGCGGGGTGGTGCTGGCCTGGATGGGCTGCGGGATGATCAGGAGCGCCGCCGGGGGGGATCTTACCCTGGAAAGCAGCCCGGAAAGAGAGCAGAGCGGGCGCTCTCCCCTGGGCGACGGGATGATCGCCACCGCTTCCAATCCCTACTGGTTTCTCTGGTGGGCCACCATCGGGGCGGGCTACGTCGCTCTCTCCAGCGAGCGCGGTCTGCCAGGGGTGCTCTCTTTTTTTGGCGGCCATATCCTCGCCGATTTTCTCTGGTTCTCCCTTCTCGCCGTGGTTGTAGTCTCGGGGAGAAAGCGGTTCACCGACCGGGTATATCGATGGATCATCATCGGGTTGGGTCTATTCCTCGTCGCTTTCTCTTTTTATTTCTTCTGGTCGGGACTTAAAATTATTCTGGCCTGGTAAGTGAGTAAAGGTGTCCGTCCCCTATACTCATTCTATCTTCTCCCTCCCCCTTGATGGGGAAGGGTCGGGGTGGGGGTGAACACCCGGCCGCCCCTTGCGATCCTTTGGCTCAGGGCTTTAGATATTAAAATTGACGCCAATAAGGGGATAGAACCAGTTGTAGAAAGATAGGAGCAGCTCGATGGCATTGGGCAGAGGAGCTTCAGCAGCGACGAGAAGGGCGTAGAGCGTGGCGGCGGCCCAGACGACGCTGAAGCCGGCCAGCTCTTCCCATTTTTTTTGATTGATCAGCGAAGGTACCTGCAGCAAGACGATCAGGAGCATGGCCAGGGCAGCCCAGACGATCAAATTTTTTCTCCTCCTACAGCGGATCTTTCATCAGGCCGGAGCGCAGAATCTTGAACTCGATCTCGAGGTCAATTTGCAGCTGCGGGTAGATCTCTTCTACCCAACGGTCTTTAATTTTCTCCCAAAGGTGTGGTTTCTTTCGGTAGATCAGGTTGCCGAAACCGAAAACGTCAGATTTTAGCTCCTGGGAGCGGCTGAAGGCTGCTTCAATGCGGTTGCGCACCGTTGCGGCGGCCTGCCTTTCCAGGGAGCGGGTCAGCTTACTTTCGGTATCCAGGTTTGCCAGGCCGTGGATCTCTTGAATACGGCCGTGTATGCTCACTTTTATTACAATGCGCCAGTTGTTCTCATCGCCCCGCAGGCTGGTGGTAGCGCTGTGGCCAAAGGCGCCGATGCTGACAAAATTACCTTTTTTAGCGGGGGACTCCAGTACAAAATTGGAGCGGAAAGCGCGGCCGGTAGCGTAACTCCACCCCTGCACCTGCTTCATCGAGGCCCATCCCACCATGCGATCGCCGCGGAAAAGAGCGCCGCCGCCGATTCGCGCCGGCGGCGTGTTGCCGCTGCTCTCCTCGTCCCCTTTTTCCTCACTTTCGAGCACCTCCAGCCGGCCGATAAGCATCTCTTTGCCGGGCTGGGAGAGGGTGGCGATGATCTCGTTGAAATTTTTCTCCGGGAAGATCGACTTTTCAAAGCGGGTGGTGACGATAAATCGGTCCAGCCCCCGAGCACCCGTCTCCTCTAGCGGAAAGTCCGCCTCCAGGATCTTGCGCAGGTCCCCTTTAATGACGGCCGGTTTGGCGATCAGGCGTAGCTGCCGGTTCCGCTCGAAAAGATCGATAACATCATGGAGTCCCCGCCGGGCCATCTTTTCCGAAAAAAGGGCGACACGGCAGTGAGCCCAGAAGATCTCACGGCTGGAGGTCTCAACGAGGTTGC
>DUVX01000029.1 GCA_012840855.1 Bacillota bacterium
AAACAGCAAAATTGAGAGGCTAACGCAGGGGCAGGCTACGGCGGACTGCTCCCTTCTCCTCTCAATTCCATGCCTTGAACCGGTGGGGCGGCAGCCCCGGAATAAGTTGTTAATCGATCAGTTCGATGATGACCATAGGGGCGCTGTCACCACGGCGCGGCCCCAGGGGGATGATGCGGGTATAGCCGCCCTCCCTTGCTTCACACCGGGGACCGATTTTTTCAAAAAGATCCTTCACTACGGTTTCGTCATATAGATTAGCCAGAGCCTGTCGTCGCGCATGCAGATCTCCCTGCTTGGCCAGGGTGATCATTTTTTCGGCAACGGGCCGGATCGCTTTTGCTTTCGCCGCCGTTGTTTCAATCCGTCCGTTTTTCAGCAACGCTGTCACTTGACTGCGGAGCAGCGCCTTTCTGGGGCCGCTTTTCCGGCTAATTTTCTGATAGGCCATTTCCCTTCCTCCTTGCAGCACTACTCCCCGCTTACGCGCAAGCTCAAATTCAATTCATCCAGTTTGCGCTCCACCTCTTCGAATGACTTTTTACCGAGGTTGCGCACTTTTAAAAGCTCTTCCTCTGTCCTACTGACAAGCTCGCCAACAGTGTTTATCCCCGCTCGTTTGAGACAGTTGTAGGAGCGCACCGAAAGATCGAGATCCTCCACCGTCATCTCCAGTTTCTTTTCCCGATCCTCTTCTTCTTTCTCTTCCTCCAGATCGACCTCATCGACCTCTTCGGTAAGGTCGATAAAAATGTTGATCCTTTTGCTCAGTATCCGCGCGGCCTGGCTTACTGCCTCGTCGGGTTTGATACTGCCGTCAGTCCATACTTCCAGGGTCAGCTTGTCGAAATCAGTAACCTGTCCGACCCGGGTATCTTCAACCCTGTAGTTCGCCTTGCGGATCGGTGAAAATATGGAATCGACAGGGATCACCCCAATGGGCTGCTCCGCCGTCTTGTTGCGCTCCGCGGGAACATAGCCGCGACCCTTCATTGCCGTCATCTCCATGTAGATGCGAGCATCCTCGGCCAGGGTGCAGATCGGCAGCTGGGGGTTCAAAATATCCACCCCCGCCGGCGCCTGGATATCCTTGGCCCTGATCACTCCGGGACTGTCGGCATCGATTATGAGAACATGGGGCCCGGGATCCTGAATTCTCATCGACAGGGATTTTAGGTTGAGGATGATCTCGATCGTATCCTCCAGCACCCCGGGCAGGGTGGAAAATTCATGGAGCACCCCGTCAAATTTAACGCTCGTTATTGCCGCGCCGGGTAACGATGAAAGAAGTACCCGCCGCAGGGCGTTGCCCAGGGTAATCCCATAGCCCCTTTCCAGCGGTTCCACAACAAATTTACCGTAGGATAACTGACCGTCTTCTTCAACATATTCTATTCTCGGCTTCTCAAACTCAAAGGTCATCCTTTGTTAACCCTCCTCAAGTGATAGTATTGAGGGCAACCTGTTTAACGGGAATAAAGCTCCACGATTAAGTGCTCTTCCAGGGGTACGTCGATCTCTTCCCGCTGGGGCAGCCGGATTACCCGGCCCTGCATCCTCTCCGGATCTACTTCCAACCAATCAACTACACCCTGCCCGCCAGCACCCTCGCGGATCTCCTTGAAGATCGGCAGGCTGCGGCTTTTTTCACGCACGGCGATGATCTCACCGGGCCGGGTGAGGTATGAAGGGATATCAACCCGGCGATCATTGACCCGGAAGTGGCCGTGATTGACCAGCTGGCGTGCCTCCGCCCGGGAGCGGGCGAAGCCCATCCGGTAGACAACATTGTCAATTCTGCTTTCCAACAGCTGCAGCAAAATCTCTCCGGTAACTCCCCTGCGCCGATCGGCTTCTTTGAAATAGCGGCGGAATTGGCGCTCCAGGATTCCGTAGATCCGCTTCGCCTTCTGCTTTTCGCGGAGCTGCTGGCCATACTCGGAAAACTTTTGGCGAGATTGCCCGTGCTCGCCCGGAGGGTAGCCTTTGCGGGTTACACTGCACTTGTCGGTATAGCAACGATCACCTTTCAAGTAGAGCTTATTTCTTTCACGGCGGCATAAACGGCATACCGCATCTCTATAACGTGCCATAGAATTTAACTGCACCTCCTCTTTCAAACTTTTACTGTACAAAGATCAACCATATTACCCTTAAACCCGCCGCCTTTTTGGCGGCCGGCAACCGTTATGCGGAATCGGAGTGACATCTTTGATTGTATTTACTTCCAGGCCGGCAGCCTGAAGCGAACGGATCGCCGCTTCCCTGCCGGAGCCCGGCCCTTTCACAAATACCTCTACCTGCCTCATACCGTGCTCCATCGCCGCCCTCGCCGCCGCCTCGGCGGCAAGCTGTGCCGCGAAAGGGGTTGATTTACGTGATCCCTTAAAACCCACATTGCCTGAACTTGACCAGGAGACGCCGTTTCCGTGAACATCGGTGATCGAAATAATGGTATTGTTAAATGTAGATCTGATATGCGCAATCCCATGTTCAATATTCTTACGTTCGCGGCGCCGGGCCCGGGTTGTCTTTTTCTTCGTCAAACTTCTCCTCCTCCCTTCATCAGATCTCCATAACCTTACTTGCCGCGCCTGATTCCCACGGTTTTACGCGGCCCCTTCCGGGTACGGGCATTGTTTTTCGTTGCCTGACCCCGGACAGGTAGCCCCCGCCGGTGGCGGATTCCCCGGTAACAACCGATCTCAACCAGACGCTTGATATTCATCGCCACCTCGCGGCGAAGATCTCCCTCGACTTTGCAGTTTTTATCGATACAGTCCCGCAAACGGTTAACTTCATTTTCCGTCAGATCGCGCACCCGGGTATCGGGATTGACCCCGGTGGTGGATAAGATCTTGTTCGCCTGACTCTGGCCGATGCCATAGATATAGCTCAGGGCGACAGCCACCCGTTTATCCCGCGGTAAATCAACACCTGCAATTCTTGCCATTACACGACACCTCCCCCAGGGTAAAAAAAGCTAAACAAAGCTATATTTCCCTTCGTTATATACTTCTATACCGTCTCTTAACCCTGCCTCTGTTTATGCTTGGGATTCTGGCAGATCACCACTACCTTACCCTTGCGCCGGATTACTTTACATTTTTCACAGATCGGCTTGACCGAGGGTCTTACTTTCATCCTAGTTAGCCTCCTTACTTGTAGCGGTAAGTAATCCGCCCCCGGGTCAGATCGTAGGGCGACAGCTCCACCAATACCCGATCCCCGGGGAGAATCCTGATAAAATTCATGCGAATCTTGCCTGAAACATGAGCGAGCACCTTAAGACCATTTTTCAGTTCCACCCTGAACATGGCATTGGGAAGAGGCTCCACGACGGTCCCCTCTATCTCAACAACGTCTTTTTTCTTGGTCACCGGTTGCTCAAACCTCCTCTTCCTGCGGCGCCAGCTCACAAAGATATTTTATCACCTGGCTATCCGTTAATTTTTGGGCTCTGATCGTCTCTTCGATCTCCACCCGGCGCGAATAGGGCTGCAGATGGATCACGTTTTTCTTTTTCGGCCGTGAGAGAGGCCGCTTCCGCCCATCGGTTAGAAGCACCTCCCGCGGGCTGAGAGCCTTGATGACGAGGTAATGCCTCCCTTTATCCCGGCCTGCCCTGGAACGAACAAGCTGGCCGGGCCTTAGCTCCTCCATCACTTCGCCCCCTTTCTCCGGTCAAAGAACGGTCAAAATCTCCGGCCCCTCTTTGCCCAGAGCAACACTATGCTCAAAATGGGCCGACAGGCTCCGATCCCTGGTTAACACCGTCCAACCATCTTCAGCAACCTCCACCTCGGAGCTCCCCGCATTGACCATCGGCTCGATGGCCAATACCATACCCGGATACAGTTTCGGACCGCGCCCCGGAGGCCCAAAATTGGGCACCTGCGGCTCTTCATGCATCTCGGTACCGATTCCGTGCCCGGCATAAGTTTTGACCACAGAAAATCCTTTGGATTCGACATAGCTCTGGACGGCATGGGAGATATCAGAGAGGTGCCCCCCGACGCCCATAGCGGCGATCCCCTTCTCCAGAGATCGCCTGGTCACATCGATCAACCGCCGGGCCCGGGAGTCAATCTTGCCAACCCCGAAAGTAACCGCTGTATCGCTGTAATAACCTTTTAACACTACTCCCAGATCAATGCTAATTATATCTCCCTCTTTGAGCCGGCGCAACCCCGGAATGCCGTGAACCACCTCGCTGTTAATCGAAGCACAGATCGAAGCGGGAAACCCCTGATAGCCCAAAAAGGCGGGCTCGCCGCCGGCCCTGCGGATCATTTTTTCCGCCAGCCGGTCCAGTTCGGCTGTGGCCATACCGGGCCGGGCAGCCTCCTCCAGAGCCTGCAAAACCGCCGCGGCCACTTTGCCCGATTCGCGCATCAGGGATATTTCTCGTCTTGATTTTAGTTTAATCATCTGCTCTCCCGCCTATTTCATAAAACCGCGATAACTGCGCATCAGCATATGGCTTTCGATCTGCTTCATCGTCTCGAGAACCACGCCGACAACAATGATCAGTCCGGTCCCGGTAAAGGTAAGCTGCACCCCCGTAGACCCCTGCAGGATAATTGGGAAGACCGCGATGAAAGCGAGGGCAAAAGCGCCCACCGTGGTCAATCGCGAAATTACCTTCCCCAGATACTCCGCCGTGGGCCTGCCGGGGCGCAGGCCGGGGATAAAGCCGCCGTACTTGCGGATATTTCCCGCCACCTGGAAGGGATCAAACTGCACTGCCGTATAAAAATAGCTAAAGGCGATAATCAGCAAAACATAGAGCGACGTGAACAGCGGTCTGCCCCACCGCAGGCTGTTGGCGACGGCCTCCGCCCAGGGGTGATTGATATACTGGGCGATACTCTGCGGAAAAGTCAGCAGAACCGAGGCGAAGATGACCGGAATTACCCCAGCCATATTTACCTTCATTGGAATATGGGTGGCCTGCCCGCCGTACATTTTTCGCCCAACAACCCGCTTGCTGTACTGCACGCTGATGCGGCGCTGCCCCTGATCCATGCCGACGATGCCGACGATCAATACCAGAAGAACGGCCGCTGTCAGCAGCACTAGATAAAAAGGAACCTGTCGGGTCTGCACCTGCTCGACGATAATAAACACCCCGCTGGGGAAACCGGCCACGATTCCGGCAAAGATCAGCAGTGAGATCCCATTGCCAATACCTCTCTCGGTGATCAGCTCACCCATCCACATGAGAAAAGAGGTTCCGGCGGTAAGTGAGATGACGATAATAAAATAAGAGAGAAAGGTCTTTTCAGGGACCGCCTGGGAGATAATGAAAGAATAGCCGATCCCCTGCGTTACCGCGATAAAGACAGTGCCGTAACGGGTAAACTGGGAAAGCTTTTTTCTCCCCTCGGAATCCTGGCTCCAATCTTTGAATTGGGGGATAACAATCGTCAACAGCTGCATGATGATCGAAGCGGTGATATAGGGCATGATTCCCAGGGCGAATATAGTAAACTTTTCCAGGCTGCCGCCGCCGATAATATTCAAGAAACCGAATATAGTATCCTCTTGAAAAAATCTTGCCAGCTGGCTGGCATCGACTCCCGGAACAGGAATCGCCGAACCGGCGCGAAACACTGCAAACATGGCCAGGGTAAACAGAATTCTTTCTCTGAGCTCCTTGATCCGCCATGCCGTGCCTATAGTTTCAAACAAATTAGATCACCTCAGCTTTTCCACCCGCCGCCTCGATCTTGTTCACCGCTTGCCGGCTGAAACGATGGGCTTGCACCACGAGCTTGCGCTCCAGATCCCCCTCGCTCAGTATTTTCAAGGGGTTCTTCAGCGACTTGAGCAGACCGGCTTCTTTAAGCATCTGCGGTGTCACGGTGACGCCATCGTCAAAGCGATTCAGCGCCGCCAGGTTGATCACCGACCATTTTTGCTTAAAGATATTTGTAAAGCCCCGTTTCGGCAACCGCTGAAACAGCGGGGTCTGTCCACCCTCAAAACCGGGACGGGTCTTCGATCCCGAACGGGAGCCCTGCCCTTTCTGCCCCCGGCCGGCAGTTTTGCCCAGGCCCGAAGCAGGACCCCTGCCCTTTCTTTTGCCCGCACGCCTGGACCCTCGCGGAGGAGACAACTCATGCAGACGCATCCGAAGCACCTCCTTCGACACACTCTTCAACTTTAATCATAAAATCGACCACTTTGATCATACCCCGCAGGGTTGGTGTATCCTCCTGCTCCACTGTCTGCCCGATTTTCGTTAACCCCAACGCCCGTAACGTCCGACGCTGCCCCGGTTGTCGGGCAACAGGGCTGCGAAGCAGTGTGATTTTTAATCTCTTTTTCATCGTCGCTCCCTCTCTTTAGCCGAGCAGTTTAGCCTCGTCAATACCCCGAAGGGCACTGACTTCATCGGCCATCTTCAACGATTTTAATCCCTGCACGGTAGCATTAATCATATTCAAGGCGTTGGACGAACCGAGCGACTTGGTCAGTATATCCCTGACCCCGGCCAGTTCCAGAACCGCCCTGACCGGACCGCCAG
The DNA here is from genome assembly GCA_012840855.1 of Bacillota bacterium. Taxonomy (GTDB): domain Bacteria; phylum Bacillota; class Dethiobacteria; order DTU022; family DTU022; genus JAAZPQ01. Next base: position 6,533 of record DUVX01000029.1, read on the forward strand.
CGATAACACCCGTTCCTTCGGAAGCCGGCTTCAGTAGCACCTTCCCGGCGCCGAAGCGTCCCTCGATGGAATGAGGGATGGTCGTTCCAACCATCGGCACGCGGAACATATTTTTCTTGGCGCTCTCGATCCCTTTGCGGATAGCTTCCGGTACCTCTCCGGCCTTGCCCAATCCGGTCCCGACCCGACCTTTTTCATCACCTACAACCACGAGGGCGCTGAAACTGAAACGGCGGCCCCCTTTGACCACTTTCGCCACCCGGTTGATCTTCACTACCTTTTCCGATAACTCCTGGGTTGAATCAACTCTGGACACTCCTGCCATCCCCCCTCTCACTAAAACTTAAGCCCTCCCTGGCGCGCTGCATCGGCCAGGGCCTTCACCCGGCCATGGTAACGGTAACCGCCGCGATCAAAGACAACCTTTTCAATACCGCTGTCCCGGGCACGTTGCGCCAGTTGCGCTCCCACTTTCCCCGCCGCAGCGGCATCGCTGCCCTTATCCATTCCGGGATCGAGGCTCGATGCAGCCGCCAGGGTCCTGCCGCTTTGATCATCGATAAGCTGGGCGTAGATATGCCTGTTGCTCCGAAAAACACAGAGGCGCGGCCGCTCTGCAGTGCCCTGAAGCTTGCTGCGCACACGCCGATGACGCAGTTTACGCAGCTCATTACGCGGTTTTATTTTGATCATAATTTACACCTCCCGGCCGCCGCTAAGCTCCGGCCTTGCCTACTTTTCGACGGACCTGCTCGCCAGCATAGCGGATCCCCTTGCCTTTGTAGGGCTCAGGCGGATGAACCTTCCGTATGACGGCAGCTAAGTTGCCCACCTGCTGTTTGTCGATTCCCTTGACGATAATCTGAGTAGGGCCGGGCACCTCAAATTCGATATTCTCTTCAGCTTCGAAGACAACGGGATGCGAAAGCCCTACATTTAAAGTTAGCTTCTTGCCCTGCAGATTGGCCCGATAGCCCACACCGACCAGCTCCAACCGCCGGGTAAAACCCTCGGTTACCCCGGTGATCATATTCTGGATCAGCGTCCTGGTCAAGCCGTGCAGCGCTCTGTGCTCCACGATGTCGGAGGGCCGCTTCACCATCAGTTGCCCCTGCTCCTGCTCCACTGTAATAGGTGGGGGCAGCTCCTGGGCAAGCAGGCCCTTCGGCCCTTTCACGGTAATCGTACTATTTTCAACCTTGACCTGAACCTGTTCAGGTATGGCGATCGGTTTTTTACCTATTCGAGACATGGTCAACCTCCTCGCTCTGTCACCAGATGTAACAGATCACTTCTCCGCCACAACCTATTTTGCGGGCTTCCCGATCGCTGATCACACCCCGGGAGGTAGAGATAACAGCTACACCGAGACCGCCCAACACCTTGGGCAATTCATCCTTGTTAGCGTAAACGCGCAGACCCGGCTTGCTGATCCTTTTCAGCCCGGTAATGGCGCGCCGCGAATCAGGGCCGTATTTTAAATAGATCCGGACAATGCCCTGTTTCTTGTTTTTAATATACTCAAAATCCTTGATATAGCCTTCCTCTTTCATGATCTGTGCCAGGGCACGCTTCAGCCTGGAGGCAGGAATATCTACCGACATATGCCGCACCATATTTGCATTCCGCACCCGGGTGAGCATATCGGCAATGGGATCGGTCATCATCGCAAAAAACCTCCTCTCTTCCTTCCATCGTTACCAACTGGCTTTTTTTATGCCGGGAATTTTCCCCTGGTTGGCAAGCTGACGAAAGCAAAGGCGACACATGCCAAACTTGCGCATATACGCCCGCGAACGTCCGCAGAGGCGGCAGCGGTTATAACGGCGCACCTCGAATTTCGGTTCCCGCCCGGCCTTGGCAATTAAAGATTTTTTGGCCATCCTGACCCTCCTTACATCATTATTATTTTTCTCAGGCCGCCCTGAAGGGCAGGCCCATCAAAGTCAAAAGCTCTTTGGCCTCTTCATCACTCTTCGCTGTCGTCACCATAACGATATCCATGCCGAGGATCTTCTCCACCTTGCTGTATTCGATCTCCGGGAAAATCAACTGCTCCCGCAGGCCGATGGTGAAATTGCCCCGTCCATCAAAGGAACGCGGCGAGATCCCCCTGAAATCGCGAACCCGCGGCAGGGCAACGTTGAAGAGCTTGTCGACAAAATCGTACATCCTTTCGCCCCGCAGCGTCACCTTGCATCCGATAGCCATCCCTTCGCGCAACTTGAAACTGGCTACCGATTTGCGCGCCCTGGTGATCACCGGGCGCTGTCCGCAGATCTGCATCAGATCTTCGACGGCAGCATCGAGAACCTTGGGGTTCTCTTTCCCCTCACCTACTCCCATATTGACCACTACCTTGACCAGCCGGGGAACCTCATAGACATTTTTATAATCAAACCGCTCCTGGAGTGCCGGTCTGATCTCCTCAAAGTACTTTTTCTTTAAACGCGGCATCTCGATCTACCCCCTATCCACAACTTCCCCGCATTTTTTACAGCTGCGCACCCACCGGCCGTCGGCGGATAGCTTCTTCGCAATACGGGTCGGTTTGTGGCAGGCCGGACAGAGAAACATTACCTTCGAGACCGAAAGAGGCGCCTCCATCTCTCTAATGCCACCCTGGGGTATTTTCTGGGTGGGCTTGGCATGTTTCTTAATTATATTTACCCCTTCCACCTTGACTCGCCCCTGTTGCGGCAACGCCTGGATTACCTTGCCCTTTTTCCCTTTGTCCTTTCCGGAAAGGACGACTACGCGGTCGCCCCGGCGAATCGCCATCTTTTTCCTACTCATCGCGCCACCTCCCTACCCCCGTCAGATCACTTCGGGCGCAAGTGAAATTATCTTCATAAATTCCTTCTCGCGCAATTCCCGGGCAACAGGACCGAAGATCCTAGTTCCCCGCGGGTTGTTCTGTTCATTTATGATCACGGCGGCATTCTCATCAAAATGGATATGCGAACCGTCTTTGCGGTTAAGGCGACTCCTGGTGCGAACAATGACCGCCCGCACCACCTCACCCTTTTTAACCTCCCCGCCGGGAGCAGCTTCCTTTACCGAAGCGACAATGATATCTCCGATATGGCCCGCCTTGCGCCTGGAGCCGCCCAAAACCCGGATACAGAGAACCTTTTTGGCCCCTGAATTGTCGGCCACATTTAAGATGGTTTCGCTTTGTATCACCCTCGCCACTCCTTCCCCCTCCTGCGTTTAAAACGCAGACAAGAATCTATAGCTGCGATCGTTTGACAATCCCGGCTAGGCGCCATTTCTTCCTTTTGCTCAATGGCCTGGTTTCCACAATTCTTACCAGGTCGCCCATACGGCTCTCATTGTTCTCGTCATGAAAGAGATATTTTTTCGTTCGCCGAATGGTTTTCCCGTATAAAGGGTGGCGGGTTGTTCGCACTACTGCCGCAACCCTGGTCTTATCCATCCTGTCACTGACCACCCTGCCGGTAAATGATTTGCTTTTATTCGTCATAGCCAAGTCGATGCGCCTCCCTTCAACTGCTTGGGTTTAGCTTCGGGCCCGTTCGCTCTGAACAGTCTTTACCCGGGCAATCCCCCGGCGCACCTCTTTAATGCGCCTCACATTTTCGAGCTGACCGGTCGCTGCTTGAAACCTGAGGTTGAACAGCTCCTCTTTCAGCTCCTTCAATTTCTCCTCCAGCTCACCGTCATTTAGCTCGCGAAACTCTTTTACTTTCATTCCGCAACACCACCTGCATCAACCCTTTTGACGAATCTTGTTTTTATGGGCAGTTTGTTTGACGCCAGCCGGATCGCCTCCCTGGCTACATCTTCCTGTACACCGGCCAATTCGAACATGATCCGGCCCGGTTTGACCACTGCTACCCAGAACTCGGGCGAACCCTTACCCTTGCCCATCCTGGTCTCTGCGGGTTTTGCCGTTACCGGTTTATGGGGAAATATGCGGATCCAGACTTTGCCGCCACGCTTAATATAACGGGTCATGGCAATACGGGCGGCCTCGATCTGGCGGCTGTCGATCCATGCCGGCTCCAGCGCCTGGACGCCGTACTCGCCGAACTGGATCTCCGTGCCGCCTTTGGCCTTTCCCTTCATGCGCCCGCGGTGCTGGCGACGGTATTTTACCCGTTTTGGCATTAACATGGTTTCAACTCCCCCCTCCGGCGCGCTCGCTCCGGCCGGGTTTATCCGGCAGTATTTCACCCTTATAGATCCACACCTTGATGCCGATGCGGCCATAAGTGGTATGCGCTTCAGTAAAACCGTAATCTATATCGGCCCGCATGGTCTGCAACGGTACCGTCCCCTCGCGATAGCTCTCGCTGCGCGCCATCTCGGAGCCGCCAAGACGGCCCCGGCAGGCAATCTTGACCCCCTTGGCCCCCGCGCGCATAGTCCGGAAAAGAGACTGCTTCATCGCCCGGCGAAAGGCGATCCGCCGCTTGAGCTGGCCGGCGATACTTTCGGCAACGAGGTATGCATCAAGATCGGGGTTCTTGATCTCGATAATGTTAAGATGAATTTTTTTGCCCGTTTTCTTCTCCAGGGCTTTCCGCAAGCTCTCCACTTCCGTGCCGCCCCGTCCGATTACCATACCCGGCTTAGCGGTATGAATATGGATCCGCAGCTTATTCGCGGCTCTCTCCGTCTCCACCCGGGAAACCCCGGCGTTGACCAGCCTTTTGCGAATGAACCGTCTGATCGCCAGATCTTCATGGAGAAGCTTCGTATAATTTTTATCGGCATACCAGCGCGCATCCCAGTCGCGAATAATCCCGATGCGAAAACCGATTGGACTTACTTTTTGTCCCACTTTTACCCCTCCCTTCTCTCCCTGACAACTACTGTGATATGACTGGTGGGTTTGCGAATCAGGTAGCGCCGCCCCCGGGCGCGCGGTCGGACCCGTTTAAAGACAGGCCCTTCATCAACATAGATCCGCTCCACGTAAAGATTCCCCCAGCGTAAGTCGTAATTGTTCTCTGCATTGGCCGCAGCCGAATTAACCACCTTGGCGACAAGTCGGGCCGCCCGGTGGGGTGTATAGCGCAGGATGCTCAGCGCTTCGTCTAGATTTTTATGGCGCACCAGATCGACTACAGCCCGCGCTTTACGCGGTGAAATGCGAACAAACCGGGCCTGTGCCTTTGCTTCCATGCTCAAACAACCTCCTCTTCCTACCTCAACGCGGTGGATCGCTCAGTATGATGCCCGTGCCCCCGGAAGGTGCGGGTCGGCGCAAACTCACCCAGCTTGTGACCCACCATATCTTCGCTAATATAGATCGGGATATGCTTGCGGCCGTCGTGGACGGCGATGGTATGCCCGACCATCTCCGGAAAAATGGTGGAGCGGCGGGACCATGTCTTGATCACTCTTTTTTCTCTTCTCTCGTTCATGCTCTCAATCTTGTTCATGAGCCGTTCCTCCACATAGGGTCCTTTTTTTAGAGAACGAGCCATATCCTAAAACCTCCCTTCAGCGCAGATGAAACCTTAGCCCTTGCGCGAGCGGACAATATAGTGATCGGATTGTTTTTTCTTACGGCGGGTCTTATATCCCAAAGTCGGTTTCCCCCAAGGGGTCACCGGACTTTTCAACCCGATAGGAGCCTTTCCTTCGCCGCCGCCGTGCGGGTGATCCACTGGGTTCATGGCCGAACCGCGAACCTTGGGCCGGCGACCGGTCCAGCGGCTCCGGCCCGCCTTCCCCACACGGATATTTTCGTGCTCCAGGTTCCCCAACTGCCCGATCGTCGCCCGGCAGGTGAGCGGAACCAGGCGGACCTCTCCGGAGGGAAGACGGAGGTGAGCATATTTCCCTTCCTTGGCTGCCAGCTGGGCCGCCGTCCCCGCGGAGCGGGCCAGCTGCCCGCCGGCGCCGGGGTTCAGCTCAATATTGTGCACAAAGGTGCCTGCCGGTATGGCGCTGAGCGCCATGGCATTGCCGGGGCGTATCTCTGCCCGCGGCCCGGAGACCAGAGTATCGCCTTCCTGTAACCCCAACGGCGCCAGAATATAGCGCTTTTCGCCATCGGCGTAATGCAGAAGAGCGATATTCGCCGAGCGGTTGGGATCATACTCGATCCCCGCTACCCGGGCCGGCACGGTATCCTTGTCTCTTTTAAAATCGATGATCCGGTATTTCCGCTTATGACCTCCGCCGCGGTGTCGCGCCGTAATTCTACCGTAAACATTGCGGCCGGCACTTTTTTTCAGGGGCGTTAGAAGAGATTTCTCCGGTTCTTTTTTGGTAATCTCCTCGAACGTCCTTCCCGTAAAGAAGCGCCGCCCCGGCGAGGTTGGTTTATATTTTCGTAGAGCCATCTTTCCGCCTCCTCCTATCCTTAGCGGCCTTCGAACAACTCGATTGACTTGCTATCTTCGGTCAGGGTGACAATGGCCTTTTTCCAGCGCGGCTTGTAGCCATAAGGATAACGACCGAGCCGCTTTTTTTTGCCTTTAAAATTGGCTGTGTTCACTGCCTTAACCTTAACCCCAAATATATCTTCCAGCGCCCGCTTGATTTCGATCTTGTTTGCAGCCCGCTTTACAACGAAGGTGTACTTGTTCTCTTCGAGCATCTGCATCGATTTTTCTGTCACGATGGGACGCACAATGATATCATGAGGATCCTTCATGCTCCGAACACCTCCTCCACCTTCTCCAGAGCATCCCGCGACAACACCAGGTAATCGTGATCGAGGATATCGAGCACATTCAGCTGGGGCGCGGTGATCGTCTTCACCCCGGGCAGGTTGCGGGCCGACTTGATCATATTCTCATCAACCCCGGCGGTGACAATCAGCGTCTTGCCGGAGACACCGAGTTTTTCAAACATATTAACTACCGCCCTGGTCTGCGGTTTTTCCATCTCAAAACCATCGACCACGACAAGCTTATTCTCCTGAACCTTGGCGCTTAGTGCCGAGCGCAGCGCTACCCGCCGCATCTTCTTCGGAACGCGGTAGCCGAAATTGCGCGGCTGAGGACCGAAAGTAACGGCGCCCCCCACCCAGATGGGTGAGCGGGTGCTACCGTGACGGGCCCTCCCCGTCCCCTTCTGGGGCCAGGGTTTGGCACCGCCGCCGCGCATGAAACTGCGCCCCTTCGTCGCCGCCGTACCCTGCCGGCGGCTGGCCCTTTGGGCGAGAGCGGTATGGTAGAGGGCGCCCTCCTTGATCGGCGCTGCAAAGAGACCCTCCAGGAGCTCTACCTCGCTGACCTGTTCGCCGTCCCGGTTGTATAAAGTTAGTTTGGGCATATCAGGGCTTCTCCTTTCATGAACGCTTCGTTAAACTATTTCCTGGTCGTAGTCTTCACTTCAACCAGGCCCCCCCGAGGACCGGGTATTGAACCCCTGATCAGCAGGATGTTTTTATCCCCGTCCGCCTGGACTACGGGCAGGTTCTGAACGGTCCGTCTCACGCCGCCCATTCTGCCGGGCAAAAGCCGCCCCTTGAATACCCGTCCTGGATCGACGGCGCCAAGAGAGCCAGGGCCGCGGTGGTAACGCGAACCGTGCGACCGTGGGCCCCGGGAAAAACCGAGCCGCTTGATCGATCCGGCAAATCCCTTGCCTTTGGAGATGGCACTGACATCAACGCGATCACCGGCAGAAAATATATCAGCACGGATCTCATGCCCCGGTGCATATTCCGACAGCTCCTCTTCTTTTGCCCTGAACTCTCTTAAATAACGGCAGGGCTTAACCCCGGCTCGCCGTAGATGCCCGCGCAGGGGTTGGTTCACTTTCTGCTCTTTTCTTTCCTTAAACCCAATCTGAATACTGCTGTAACCGTCCGAGGCCGCCCTTTTAATCTGGGTTATATAGCACGGTCCGGCCTCCAATACTGTCACCGGGACAGCATGCCCCTGCTCGTCATAGACCTGCGTCATCCCAATTTTACGCGCTAATATAGCCTTGGTCATGATACGACGACACCTCCTGCTTGAACAACCTAAAGCTTAATTTCAATGTCAACGCCGGCGGGGAGATCCAGCCTCATTAAGGCATCGATTGTTTTCGATGTAGGATCGAAAATGTCGATGAGCCGCTTATGAGTGCGCATCTCAAATTGCTCCCGGGAATCTTTGAATTTGTGGGGTGCCCGGATCACAGTATAAAGGCTTCTCTCCGTGGGCAGCGGCACCGGTCCGGAGACCTCTGCACCGGTCTGCTTTGCCGTATCCACAATTTTGCCGGCCGACTGATCCAACAGCTGATGATCAAACCCCTTTAGCCTGATGCGGATTTTTTGGTTGGCCATCTCAATGCCCCCTTCTCAACATCCCATAAAATGCCCCTTATTTACTGACCTCCGTAACCACGCCGGCGCCGACGGTGCGCCCGCCTTCGCGGATGGCGAAGCGGAGCCCCTGCTCGATCGCTACCGGGGTGATCAGCTCGATATCCATATTGATATCATCGCCGGGCATGAC
>DUVX01000030.1 GCA_012840855.1 Bacillota bacterium
CGTAGCTATCCTTGATCTCCTGCAGTTTTCCCGAGAGAACCTCGCGCCCGTGGTTGATCATAAAGATGGAATCGCAAAGCTCTTCCACGAGGTTCATCTGGTGGGCTGAGAGCAGGATGGTGGTGCCCTCCTTCTGAAGCTCGCGGATGATCTCCTTAAAGAAATCCTGGTTTACCGGGTCCAGCCCTGAAAAAGGCTCGTCAAAAAGGACCAGCGGCGGTCGGTGCAGGATGGAGGCGATAAACTGCACCTTCTGCTGCATCCCCTTGGAGAGTTTCTCCAGCTTCTGATCGGCATAGGCCTTCAGATCGAGCCTCTCGAGCCAGCGCAGCGCCTCTTGCCGCGCCACGCGGGTATCCATCCCCTTCAGGCCGGCCAGGTAGACGAGGCTGTCGCAGACCCGCACATCTTCATAAAGGCCTCTTTCCTCAGGGAGATAGCCGATCTTGCTTTTATCGAGCGCCTGGGAAAGGCCGTTGAAATAGAAACGGATCTCGCCGTCGTCGGGGGGGAGGATGCCCATGATCATGCGGATAGCCGTAGTCTTGCCTGCCCCGTTGGGTCCCAGCAGCCCCAGAACTTCGCCTCGGATGACATTTAAACAGATCCGGTCAACGGCTTTCTTCGGGCCGAAGTGCTTGGTTAGTTCTTTTGCTTCCAGTATTGTATCCATGAAAGGCCTCCTTTCTCATCCCGATCAATTTCGCGAACTGTTACAATGATCCTGCCGCGGGGTGAAAAGGATTCAGTCCGGCTGAAGGGAATATTATAGAAAAGAGGGGGTGGGGTATTGCCGGAGCCGTTCGCCCGAAAGAAGGTCACTGTGATCCGGGAAGGCACGCGGCGCGTCAGCGATGATACGGTGGTCGTGGAAGCGCCGCTGGAGATCTATCTTAATAGGCAAAAGCTGGTCACGCTCCTGTGCACGCCGGAGAAAAGGGAAAGCCTGGCCCTCGGTTTTTTGCGCTCCGGGGGGCTGATCCGCTCCCTCGATGAAGTGGAGAAGGTCTGCCTGGCTCGGGAGGGCGAAGCTGTGGAGATCGAACTAAAGGGGAGGGATGCTCCGGCGGAGCCGCTCCGCAGCGGGCGCATTATCACTTCCGGCGGCATCGGGGGGACCGCCCTGCTCAATTCCCGGGAGGCGCGGCACCTGCCGCCCGTACCGGCGGACGGCTTCACCATTAACGCCGCCGTCATCAGCGCGCTGATGCGCGACCTGCAGGAACGTGCGCTCATCTTCAGGGCCACCGGCGGGATGCACAGCGCCGCCCTTGCCGACCGGGAGGGACTGATCATCTTCTACGAGGATATCGGGCGTCATAACGCTGTGGACAAGATCGTCGGGGAATCGCTTCTGCGGGGGATCTCCTTAAAGGAGAAGATTCTTCTATGCAGCGGCCGCCTGGGCTCGGAGATCCTGCTCAAGGCGGCGCAGCTGCAGCTGCCGCTGTTGATCTCGCGGGCTGCTCCTACCACGCTCAGTATCGAGCTAGCGGAGGCGCTAAATATCACCCTCATCGGTTTCGTCCGCGAGGGCCGGATGAATATCTACAGCCATCCCCACAGGGTCCGGGAATAAAATATAGAGCTTTGCAGTCTTCAGTCCTCTAATTGTTCGCCCGGGAAGATCTTTTTAACGGTAACGTTGATCCGATCGAGGTAGAAACCGGTGAGGTGCTCGAGCTGCTCCTTGAGGCGCTGCTGTACTTCGGCGGCGGCGCGGTGGAGATTTTTCGCGGGCAAGCTCTTCAGCGAGAAGACGAGATCGACATTGAGAATCATTTTTCCCTCTTCTGTGGCGATCTCGACGCGATCCGCCTTATGGACGCCGGGGACAGCTCCGGCAATATAGCCCACCAATTCGCTGACCACGTGCTCGGAGATATAGAAATTGCCCAGATTGCTGTAAACGGGGCGGACGATGGAGCGCTCCACAGCCACATTGCTGCGCTGCGGCGAGGGTAGCCTGAAAAAGGAGCGGAGCGGGTCGACGATGTAGCCGGGAAACTCTTTTTTGATCGAAAAGGTGGGCAGGGGGATGACATGGCGGTTTTTCTCATTGCGCATCTGGCGGGCTTTCTCGATGGCCTCGGGGCTGGCGATATCTTCAATATGAATATAGCGGTGCGGCGGGGGCACTTCAAGGCGACCGGCGATTACCTCAGCCATCCGCTCCGAAGTAGCCAGGATGAGCAGCTTTGAAGGCGTCAGTTCTTTCAGTCTGTCGCGTAGCTGGCGGGCATGCTCGTCATCGTGGAGCAGGGCGCGCTTGATCGCCCCGTAACGCGTGTTTTCGCGTTTAGCGGAGCGTCCGGCAAGGATCTGGCTGCCCTTGATAAGCAGGCCGTCATCCAGTAGGTAGTTGATCCCGTAATGGTGAGCCAGCAGCTGGGCGTGGTGGCTTTTGCCGGTGCCCCTGCGGCCGACGAGGGCATATACTTCCATGCTTGTTCCAGCCTTTCTCCGGTTATCTCTGATCATCTTCGCCGGCGGCCCAGCCGGGCCGCCGCCAGCGACAGGTTCATTATAGCATAATCTGTTTTTGAACGCTGGGAACGGGGCGCTCCCTCTCCTTGCCTCCCGCGGGGGGACATGTTAAAATACGCCTGAATCAGGACAAATTACCGTGATGGGAGCTGGTTCTCGATGCCCTTACCTTTTTTCAACTCACTGGATTCCTTTTTGAAAGAAAGAGAACCCTTCTGTCTCGACGATTATGGGGCCGAAAGGGAAAGTGTGCGCAAGATCCTTGACGCTGTGCGGCGAGGGGGCGATGGGGCGCTGAAAGAGCTCACTGCCCGCTTTGAAGGGGCGGTGCTAAAAGAGCTGCGGGTGAGCGAGGCCGAGATGGAGTCTGCCGCCGGGGCTGTCGAGCCATCGCTGGCCGCAGCGCTGCGGGAGGCTAAAGAGAATATCGAGCGTTTTCACCGCCGCCAGCTACCCTCCTCCTGGTGGGAGAGCGGGCCCGGCCGCCTCGTGGGTGAGCGGGTCCGGCCCCTGGAGCGCGTGGGGGCCTATATCCCCGGCGGGACAGCCGCCTACCCCTCATCGGTGCTGATGACGGCGCTGCCGGCGCAGGTAGCGGGGGTAAAGGAGATCTACCTCTGCACCCCCCCAGCGAAAGACGGCACCGTCCCTCCGCTGACACTGCTGGCGGCCCGCGAGGCCGGCGCTACCGCCGTCTTCAAGATCGGCGGGGCCCAGGCTATAGCCGCCCTAGCTTACGGCACCGCTACCGTCCCCGCTGTCGACAAGATTGTGGGCCCGGGCAATATCTACGTGACCCTGGCGAAGCGTGAGCTCTACGGCCGTGTCGGCATCGATCTCCTGGCGGGGCCGAGCGAGATCGTCGTCGTCGCCGACGGCGGGGCTGATCCTGCCTTCGTTGCCGCCGATCTGCTCTCGCAGGCGGAGCACGATACCCTCGCCCGCCCCATCCTGATCACCACCTGCGCCGATCTTGCCCGGCAGGTGCGGCGGGAGCTGCGGGAGCAGCTTGAAACGCTGCCGCGGAAAGAGATTGCGGAGCGTTCGCTGAAAGAGCAGGGGGCGGCGGTGCTGGTGGGAGATCTCGGAGAAGCCTGGCGGGCGGTGAACGAGCTGGCCCCCGAGCACCTCGAGCTGCAGGTAGCCGATCCCTGGGATCATCTCGACGCCATCGAAAACGCCGGGGCCATCTTTATCGGCCCCCATGCGCCCGAGCCCCTGGGTGATTACTGGGCCGGCTCGAACCATGTGCTCCCCACCGGGGGGACAGCGCGTTATGCTTCCTCTCTGGGGGTAGAGGATTTTGTGAAGAGAAGTCATCTAATCTACTACAGCGCGGCGGCGCTTGCCGGGGCGGCGCCGCAAATTGATCAGCTGGCGCGGGCTGAGGGGCTGGGAGCCCATGCCCGTGCCGTGACCATAAGGAGGCGGAACGATGATGCGTGAAGCAAGCGTGGAGCGCTCCACTCTGGAGACGGCGATTGAGCTACAGCTGAATCTGGACGGCAGCGGCGAAGCCGATCTGGAGACGGGGCTGCCCTTTCTCGAGCATATGCTCACGCTCTGGTGCCGGCACGGTTTTTTTGACCTGTGGATCAGGGCGAAGGGGGATCTGGAGGTGGACGCGCATCACCTGGTGGAGGATATCGGGCTCTGCCTGGGACGAGCGCTCTACAGCGCCCTGGGAGACAAGTCAGGGATCAGGCGCTACGGCTTCAGCGCCGTGCCGATGGACGATGCCCTCGTCTTCGGTGTTGTCGATCTCTCTGGACGTCCCTTTCTCCATTATGAGATGGCGCTGCCGCCTGGCCCGGTGGGGACGATGGACCAAGAACTTTTTGAGGAATTCTGGCGCGCTTTTGTCAACGAGGGGCGGCTAAACCTTCACCTCAAGATGATCCACGGGCGGAACAAACATCATCTTATCGAAGCCTCCTATAAGGCGGTAGGCCGCGCCCTGAATGAAGCCTGCGCCGGGCTTGAAGGGCTGCGCGGCCCCCTTTCCACGAAAGGGAGGCTGGAATAGATGGGCGCACCGCTGGCGATCCCTGCTGTTGATCTAAAAGAAGGACGCTGTGTCCGCCTCTACCAGGGCGATCCCGACCGTGAAACCATCTACAGCGACGATCCCGTGGCTGCGGCCCGGCGGTGGGAGCGGTGGGGAGCGCCGCTGTTGCACCTCGTCGATCTTGACGGGGCTTTCACCGGTCACTCGGCCAACAGGGAGATGATCGCGGCCATCGGTGAGGCTGTGCAGATCCCCTTCCAGGTGGGCGGCGGGATCCGTTCGCGCAAAGACTTAGAGCGGGCTCTGGCGGTGGGCGCCTCCCGGGTGATCCTGGGGACGCTCCTGATCAGGGAGCCGCAGCTGGCCGCGGAGCTGGCTGCATCGTTTGGAGAGAGCCTCATTGCCGGAATCGATGCCCGCAACGGGATAGTGAAGGCGGAGGGCTGGACCGGCGAGGGCAAGATCAGCGCCGTCGAGCTGGCCCGGCAGGTGGAGCAATGGGGGTTCAGAAGGATCATCTATACCGATATCGAGAAAGACGGCACCCTCGGCGGGCCGAACTGCCGGGGGCTGGAGCAGATCCTTGATGCCGTTTCGTTGGAGGTGATCATCGCCGGGGGGATCTCCTCCCTCGATGATCTCCGCGCGCTCAAGGGCTATGCGCCGCGCCTCACCGGCGTGATCATCGGGCAGGCCCTCTACGCCGGCCGCTTTACCCTGCCGGAGGCGATCGCCGCCCTATCCTGATCCCTTCAGCAGATCGCTCGATCCATGAAATCTCCCTCATCAAAGAGCAGGGGGAGCATAACAGGGGGTATTCTTATGACTGGGAATGACAGCACCAATGGAGAAAAGATCGCGCCGCTTTCCCCGGATCAGCTTAAATACGATGATGCCGGGCTGATTCCCGCAGTGATCCAGGACGAGAGCACCGGGGCGGTCCTGATGGTCGCCTACATGAACCGGGAGTCGCTGCGGCGGACCTTAGAGGATGGTCGGGCCTGGTTCTGGAGCCGTAGCCGCAAAAAATACTGGCTGAAGGGAGAAAGCTCCGGCAACATCCTCACCGTCCGCTCCATCCTTGCCGATTGCGATTCCGATACGCTGCTGGTAAGGGTGAAGCTCGAGGGAGCGGGGGTGGCCTGTCATACGGGCCGTTATTCCTGTTTCTACAAACCGCTCCATGAACCAAAGAGCGCTTCCGGGGGGTGCGCCGGCGTTGATTGATTACCATATGCATACGCCCCTTTGCCACCACGCCCTGGGCGAGCCCGCAGAATACCTGACTGAAGCCTGCCGACAGGGCCTGCTTGAGATCGGCTTTGCCGATCATTACCCCCTGGGTCTGTTAGGGATAGAGCTGAAAAATAAGGTGAGTATGGATCCCGAAGAGCTGCCCGGCTATATCAGCGAGATCAGGGCGCTGGGGGAAGGCCAAAACAGGGTCAGGGTGAAGCTGGGGGCGGAGGTCGATTATCTTCCTGAAAAAGAAAAAGCGCTGGCCCGGCTGCTGGACGGCGCCCCCTTCGATTTTGTAATCGGCTCCGTACATTTCATCGGCGACTGGGACTTTACCCACCCCCGGCATGCCGAAAAATATGAAAGCGCTGACCTGCCGCAGATCTACCGGCGTTACTTTGAGCTGATCTGGCAAGCCTGTAGCAGCGGCCTTTTTGATATTATCGGCCATATCGACGTGATCAAGAAGTTCGGCCACCGCCTTCCCGACAGGGAGATGGAGCCCTTCTGGAAAGAAACCGCCCGTGTCCTCAAAAAAAACGATATCTGCTTCGAGCTGAATACAGCGGGGAGGGCGGCTCCCGCCGGCGAATTTTACCCCGGACGGCCGCTGCTGGAGCTCTGCCGCGAAGAAGGAGTGCCGGTGACCCTGGGCTCCGATGCGCATGCTCCCGAGCAGGTTGGGCGCTATTTTGATGAAGCCCGGGCGCTGCTCCGGGAGGTGGGCTACCGCGAACTGGCCGTCTTTACGAAGCGGCGGCGCAGCTCCATCCCACTGTAGGGGCCGGGCATGCCCGAAAGTAGGTCTAAGCGCTTTCCTCATTCACTATAAATAGATCATAGCTGGTCGAGGTGAAGGAGGAAAGCCCGTTGCGCCTGTTCATCCCTGCTGCGATAGTTATCCTTCTGATCTATCTTCTCTACCGGCAGCGCGAGGAGCTGCCCCGGCAAAAAAAGGATATCCCCGTCTACCTCATCGCTTTCTGCGCCATCTTTATCACTGTCTCCATGGTGCGCTTCCCCGAAGACGCTTTCGAGGCAGCGGTGGCAGGGCTGCATATCTGGTGGGATATTGTTTTTCCCGGCCTGCTTCCATTTTTCGTGATCTCGCAGATCCTTATCGGCCTGGGCGTCGTCCATATGATGGGTGTCTTTTTGGAGCCGGTGATGCGGCCCCTTTTCAACGTGCCCGGGGCAGGCTCCTTTGTTATGGCCATGGGACTTGCCTCCGGTTTTCCCATCGGGGCCGTCCTCACTGCGGAACTGCGCGCCCAAGAACTGTGCAACCGGGTGGAGGCGGAGAGGCTGCTCAGTTTTACCAATACCGCCGATCCCCTCTTCATGATCGGGGCTGTAGCTGTGGGGATGTTCGGTTACCCCCAAGCGGGGCTTACGATCATGCTAGCCCATTACCTCTCCAGCCTTACCATCGGTTTCCTGATGCGCTTCTACCGGCAAAAAGAGGCCTTTACGCCTGAGCAGACCCCCCGGCGCGGTTTCCTCATCGGCCGGGCGCTGCGGGCGCTCGTGGAAGCGCGGGAAAAGGACGGGCGTCCTCTGGGGCAGCTGATGGGGGAGGCGATCCAGAAATCTGTGGAAACCCTTCTCCTCGTGGGCGGTTTTATCATTCTCCTGGCGGTGGTAATCCGTATTCTCGATCTCCTTGGGGCGGTAGCTCTTTTAGGGCGGGGGGTCACGGCCCTGCTGAAACTTGCCGGGCTGAGCCCGGCCCTGGCGGCGCCGCTGGTGAGCGGTATCTTTGAGATCGACCTGGGCTGCCAGGCCACGGCGGCTGTGACGGGCGCAGCGATGGGGGAAAAGCTCATTGCCGTGGGGATGATCATCGCCTGGAGCGGTCTTTCGGTGCACTTCCAGGTGGCGAGTATCATCGCGAAAACCGATCTGCGGCTTGCTCCCTATCTCGTCGCCAGGGTGCTCCATGCGCTCATCGCCGGGGTCTACACCGCCCTCCTGCTGGGGCCGGGGAAAAATTTGCTGGGCCGGGCGGTGCTTCCTGTATTTCTAAATACAGTCCCCAGCAGCAGCCTCTCTTTCTGGTGCTCGCGCACGCTCTTCATGCTCAACCAGACTCTCATATTTTTGGGATTGCTCACCGTCTTCGCCGTCGGCTGCTATATTGTCCGCACACTGCGGGCTGTATTTTTCTACAGCGGGAGGTCCGGGTGAACTGTCCCGCCGCTCAGCCTTCGCTTTCCAGAGCGGCGCGGGCGCGGGCGATCGCCGCTTTCTCGATAAAGGCGAGGACGGCGTCACCGTATTTTCTAAGCTCTACCGCGGGGTGATCGGGCTCCCAGAGCCTGCTGCGGGCGAACAGCTCCAGCACGATAAGGCCACTGTTGCGGAGCAGGCCGTGCTGCTCCACGGCCTCGAGAAGGCGGGGGATATTTTGTTCCTGATAGGGCGGATCGGCGAAGATGAGGTGAGCCTGTTTGCCCTGCCGGGATAGCAGCGGCAGGGCCAGGGAGACATCTTGCCCGATGAGCTCCGCCCGGGAGGCCAACTTTGTTCGCGCCAGGTTATCCGCAATGATCTCCCGGTGCGCTCTCTCTCTTTCCACAAAGAGGGCTGCCGCGGCGCCGCGGCTCAAAGCCTCGATGCCGATGGCGCCGCTGCCGGCATAAAGATCCCAGATTACCGCCCCGGGGACGCGCGGGCCGAGGATGTTGAACAGAGCCTCTTTGACCCGATCCGAAGTGGGCCTGAGCGCACCCCCGCGGACCGTTTTTAACCTCATACCCCGCGCTGTTCCGGAAATAACTCGCATCTTTTTCCCTCCTGAGGAGCTGTCGCTTCGATCCTATCACTGAAAAAGAGAAGGGGCAATTACAGCAACAGCGATCTATGGATCCTGTTTAAGTATAAATTGTGAAAATTAGCATATAGATAAGGAGGAATTCAATGGAAGGGAGCTGAGCCCGGCTGGAGATCTGGCTGAAAAAAGGGGGGCACTTCTTCATCTCCCTGGCGCTAAACAACCTGGGCGTGCTGCTGATCCTCTGGCTCGTCGCCGTCGTCTGGCTCTCTGTGGCCCTGCGGGCGAGCCTGCCGGGTAAAAGAGCCTATCGCTGGGCGCTCTTCTGCTACCTCTTTTTCTTCCTTAAGGAGATCATCAGGATCAACTACGCCATCGCTGATTTTAGCAGGGTCAGCCGTTATCCTTATGGGGTCATCCTGAGCAGGCTGGTGCTGCCGCACGGCCTTGTCGAGTTTACTGCTTTGGCACTGGGGGCTTTTTTCGCCCTGGGCTGGCTCAAGCGCTCATTAAGGGGGGGCCGCCTTTTCCCCGGCTCGAGAGCAATTTTGCTTCCGGCTTCGCTAATCCTTCTGGCAGCGGCGATCGAGGCCCTCGTCACGCCCTATCTTTTCGAGATCTACTGCGCCGGTTGATTACTCTAGCCTCTGCTCAGTCACCCTGAGCCTTAACCTAAACGCTTTGACCTTTCACCCGGCCACCCTGAGCGTAGTGAAGGTCGCGTTTTCCCTGTTGCCCAGAGCTGAGATTCTTCAGTCGCTTCTTCGGGCTGCGCCCTCAAGACGACATTTTATCGGCCTGTTTGCTTTAGCCCATAAGAGAGGTGCCGAGGGGGGTGGTAAATCCCCCCCCGGCACCTTGAAGAGTTGGGCCCTTCTGTACACAAAACTGCAAAATAGGTAAATGTCTCTAAGCAAGGAGTTCGAGGATACATTCCTCGATTACCTGAACGTAGCGGTCCACCTCTTCTGCCGTGGTCATGGGGGAGACCAGGGCCATATTATGCACCGGCGAGAGGATAATGCCACGGTTGGCGCAGTAAACGTGAATGTAGAGCTCCAGCGGCCCGCTAAGGCCCTCTGTGAGTAGGTCGACCTCGTTGTAGTCCACATCAAAAAATGTATCGATTCCCCGCTTCGGCGGCTCGGGCAGGAAACGAAATTCCACGCGGCAGCCGATCCGGGAGACATACCAGGGCAGATCATGGCGTTTAATGATCGCCCTGATCCCCTCTTCCATCTTTTTCGCCAGGGGGACCATGTGGGCAAAGGAATCCTCAGTTAAAAGATTTTCCAGGGTGGCCTTGATCGCCGCCACGGCGGCGGGGTTGCCGGAGAGAGTGCCCCCAAAACCGAAGAAATTATGCCAGGGGACCCGCTTTTCGATCATGGCGCTGATTTCCCGGGTAATCCCCAGCACCGCTGCCGGATAACCACCGGCGATAGGTTTGCCCAGCACGAAGATGTCGGGGTCGAGATTCAGCTCACCGGTCATCCCAGCGGGCCCGCCGCAGATGGAATGGGTCTCATCGATGAGCAGCAGGGTGCCATGCTCGCGGGTGAGGCGGCGTAGCGCCTCGTGAAAGCCGGGATCAGGGTGGATAATGCCCACATTTGTGATCACCGGCTCGGCGATAACGCAGGCCACGTCCCCAGGGGCCAGCGCTTTTTCCAGCGCCTCCAGATCGTTGAATTCCACAATGCGCGTCATCTTAGAGGGATCTTCGACGAGCGGTCCCATTAACCCGGGCATATTCATGAGGTTGCCGAAGAAATCGACGACGAGGGTCTCGTCGACGCTGCCATGGTAGGCGGCGTTGAAAGCCAACGTCAGCCGTCGCCCCGTATATTCGCGGGCTATCTTCAGGGCCATCCTATTGGCATCGGAGGCGGTCATCAGGATCTGCCAGCAGGGCAGTCCGAAACGGCGGGTCAGCTCTTCGCCTACGGCGATACATTCCTCGGTGGGCAGCATGGTGGTGATCCCCCGGTTCAGCTGCTCTGTAAGGGGGCCGATTACTTCGGGCGGGGCGTGGCCCAACAGCGCCCCGGTATCGCCGAGGCAAAGGTCGAGATAGCGGTTTCCATCTACATCGGTGAGGTGCGCGCCCTTCGCTTCTTTGACAAAGATGGGGAAACCGCCGGGCCAGATCTGCATCCAGCTCATCGGCACTCCGGCGGAGTAGCTGTGCCGTGCTTTCTCAAAAAGCTTTTTCGAGCGCGGCCGTGCCTTCACGTAGCGCTCTTCTTCCCGGGCCAGACGTTCCCGGACTTTCTCCAGCGTTATCTCTGCCATGATCCATCCTCTCCCTTATCTGATAGTATATTTTTAATATTCGCCCTAATCCTGCCAAAACCTTCAATGCTCTGTTCAGGCAAAAACTCCTTTTGCATAAAAAGGTTATTTAAGCCCGATCAAGAACCTAGTAACAGTTTATAAAGGGGGTTGATTCCTTTGCCTCAATCTGCAGAGATCCGGATTGGAAAGAAGACCTTTATCACCACGGCAATTATTATTCTATGCCTGATGATCCTGTCGGGTGTGCTGACAGAGGTGATCCCGTCGGGGAGCTACGAGCGTATCGAGGTGGAAGGGAAAAGCCTCGTCGATCCGCAGTCATACCATCTTGTTGAAAAACCTGAGATTCCGGTTTATCGCTGGTTCACCGCGCCGGTGGAGGTGCTCTACGCTTCGGAGAATGCACCGGTGGTGATCGTGATCTGTCTGCTCATCCTCTTCATCGGCGGCGGTTTCGCTGTGCTGAACCGCGTCGGCGTCTTCAGCGCCATCATCACCAGGATTGTCGATCGCTTCGGCGGCAACCGCTACCTGCTTATCTGCCTGGTGGCCCTTGTATTCATGTTCTTCGGCTCTACCTTAGGCATGTTCGAGGAGGTCGTCGCCCTGGCGCCGCTCGTTGTAATCCTCGCTTACACCATGGGCTGGGATGCGCTGCTGGGCCTGGGGATGAGCCTGCTGGCGATCTGTTTCGGCTTCTCAGTGGCCATCTCCAATCCCTATTCCGTCGGTCTCTCGCAGCGAATGGCGGGGTTGCCTGTCTTCTCGGGGGCTCCTTTCCGCCTGCTCATCTTTGCCCTGCTCTATGCGCTCCTCTGCCTTTTCCTCATCCGCTACGCCAGGAAAATTGAACAAAATCGGCGCCGCTCCCTCATTTACGAGGAGGATCGAGAGATGCAGGAAAAATTTCACCGTTCCGCAGGTGCTGTCGCTCAACCTGCGGTCCCGGAACAGAAGCGGATCGACCGGGCGGTGATCTGGTTTCTCTGCTGCTTCGGGGCGATCCTGGCAGTCATCGCAGCGGCGAACCTCTTCCCTGCTTTCTCTGATTTTTCCCTGCCGGGGATTGCGCTGCTCTACCTTATTGCCGGCGTGGGCGCCGGTTTCTGGGGCGGCCTGCGCGGTAGGGAGGTGGCGGGGACGTTCCTGAGGGGCCTGGGCGGCGTGGCTCCGGGTATTTTGCTTATCCTCATGGCGATGAGTGTGAGTTATATCATTGAACGCGGCGGGGTTATGGATACGGTGGTTCATTATGCAGCGGGGCTGATCGCGGGCGCCTCCACCTATGTGGCCGCCTACCTGATGTATGCTCTCGTACTGGCAGTGAACTTTTTTATCGGCTCCGCTTCGGCCAAAGCGGCGCTGCTTATCCCCATCCTTACGCCGCTGGCCGATCTCGCAGGGCTGGCGCGGCAGACGATGGTATTGGCATTCTGCTTTGGTGACGGCTTCTCCAATGTCTTCTACCCCACCAACGGGGTGCTGTTAATCTGCCTGGGGCTGACCACGGTGAGCTACCCGAAGTGGTTTCGCTGGATCGGGTCGCTACAGCTGCTCGTGCTGATCATCACCGCCCTCATGCTCACCGCAGCGGTCTGGTTCGGGTACGGCCCTTTTTAATAAAAATAAGGAGAAAACCGAGGAAAGGATGATTGCGGTGAAAAATTACAGGTGGCTAACGGTGGCAGTCGTAGTGGTGGCGGTGCTTGCGGTGATATACCTGATGGCCAACCCTGGCGGGGTAGCCACCCCCTTAAGGAGCGGCGAGCGCGTTGTGGTGATCTATCTGCAGGGGAATATCGATGATGGATCTGGCGGTTTCGGTATCTCCGGGGGGATCACGCCGCGTTATGTGGAGGAGCAGCTGGAAAAAGCGGAGAGCGACCCCGCCATTAAAGCGGCGGTGGTGAGGGTGAACAGCCCCGGCGGCTCGGTGGCGGCGTCGCAGCAGATCGCCGCTGCCGTTGAGGACTTCTCCAAGCCGCTGGTCATATCGATGGGGGATATGGCCGCTTCGGGGGGCTACTATATCTCTGCCCCAGCCGATGGGATCGTCGCCCAGCCCGGCACTCTGACCGGCTCTATCGGGGTGATCTCTCAGGTTATCGATACGGGGGGGCTTTACGAGAAATTGGGCCTGAAAGTGGAGACGATCAAGAGCGGCCGCCATAAAGATATGCTCTCGCGGGAGATGACCGCAGCGGAGCGCGAACTGATGCAGGCCCTCTCCGATGAGCTTTACGACCAGTTTGTCAGCGATGTGGCCCGGGGAAGGGAGCTCGACAAAAAGAAAGTGCTAAAGCTAGCCACCGGGCAGGTCTATACCGGCACTCAGGCGCTGGAGGCGGGGCTGATCGACCGTCTGGGCGGTATCGAGGAGGCGGTGGCATGGGCCGGTGAAATGGCCGGGCTCGAGGATCCGGAGATATATGAGTTTCCGCCTCCATCTTTTTTGGATCAGATCACAGGGCTGGGAGCGAAGGTAGCTGTTCTGGCAGATAAACTGACCACACCGCCCGAGATCCAGATCATGAATTACCTGCAGCAGTATAACTACCTGCCGCGTTTTATTCTTGAGTAGCTGCCGGCGAAGCCGACCGCCCTCGTCCCGATGAAGCGCGGCGCGGCCCACCCCGGGGGGATGCAGCACTTTCAATTTTGTGTGTAATTCTATATGATCGGGATATCATCAGGAGATGTCCGGCCGAAGCAGCCGGATGGACCGACCCCTGGAAGGAGTTGCTGCAATGAATCCAAAACCAGAAGCAAAACCTAAAAACCCTAATTTCTCTTCCGGGCCCTGCGCCAAGTACCCCGGCTACAGCCTGGAAGCGCTGCGGGAGGCCCCACTGGGCCGCTCTCACCGCAGCGCCCTGGGACGCTCCCGGCTGGTGGAATCGATCGAAGGAACCAGAGAGCTTCTCGGCATCCCTGAAGAGTACCTCATCGGTATCGTTCCCGCCTCCGATACGGGGGCGGTGGAGATGGCTCTCTGGAACCTGCTGGGAGAAAGAGCGGTCGATGTGGTCTGCTTCGATTCTTTCGGCAGGGAATGGGCTTACGATATTGTGGAGCAGCTGAAACTGAGAGATGTGCGGCTGATCTCGGCGGGATACGGCCTTCTGCCCGATCTTTCAAAGATCAACTTTAATCATGATCTTGTCTTTACCTGGAACGGCACCACCAGCGGGGTGAAAGTGCCCCACGGTGATTTTATACCTCATGACCGCGGGGGGCTCACCATCTGCGATGCCACCTCCGCTGTTTTCGCCATGGAGATACCCTGGGAGAAGCTCGATGTGGTGACCTTCTCCTGGCAAAAGGTGCTCGGCGGAGAGGCGGCCCACGGGATGCTGGTGCTCTCGCCCCGCGCCGTGCAGCGCATTGAACAGTACACCCCTTCGTGGCCTTTGCCGAAAATCTTTCGGCTGAAAAAGGGGGGGAAGCTGCTCCGGGGTATCTTCGAGGGCTCGACGATCAATACTCCGTCCATGCTCTGCAATGAAGACTACCTTGCCGCGTTACAGTGGGCGCGCTCTATCGGGGGGCTGCCGGCTCTGATCCAGCGCAGTGAAAACAATTTGAAAGCGATGGAAGATTTCGTCGCCGCTCATGACTGGATTCACTTTCTGGCTTCTGATCGGGAGATCCGTTCCAGCACCAGCGTCTGCCTCACCGTCGACCTCCCCCAGGAGAGGCTGAAAAAGGTGATTGCGCTTATGGCGGAGGAGCAGGCGGCTTACGATATTGCCTCCTACCGCGAGGCCCCCCCGGGCTTGCGCTTCTGGTGCGGTGCCACCGTAGAGCGCTCAGATCTGCAGCTGGCCCTGCAGTGGTTGCGGTGGGCCTACAACGAAGTGACAGGGTTGCAGTAGCTGGAGTTTCAGCACAAGCGGGTTTTTCCCGCTTGTGCGTTGCTATCTGCACCGCAGATGCGCTATTTGAATCTCCTGGCGATGCCGCAGATGGTGAGCCAGACCTCGTCGGCGCGGGAGGCAAAAAGCTGGTTGGCCCTGCCGGCCAGGTTCAGGAGGAGCCGCCCGGGGACAGACTCCGGGGTAACGCCCCAGCCCACCTCGTTGGTTACGGCGATTACATCGGCAGGGCAGCGTAGCATCTGTTCCGCCAGGCCGCCCATGTAGTCCATAACGGTGCCGGTGATCGCCAGCTGCTTTTCCCAGGAAATCACCGTTTCCCCCTCCAGATTTTGCTGAAGGTGGTTGCTCAAAAGCAGTGTCAGGCAATCGACGATGAAGATAGCGGAG
>DUVX01000031.1 GCA_012840855.1 Bacillota bacterium
CGATCGAGGCCGGTATACCGATTTTGAAAATTTCCGCATAAATTTTCCCGTCGAAACGGAAATGGTTCCAAGATATTGAAACGAGCCCTTTTTTCCTGGTGTAGAAAGAGAGGCAGTAGGAGAAACCGACGATATTGCCGATGACGGTGGCGACAGCGGCCCCAGCCACGTCCATCTTCAGCAAAAAGATGAAGATGGGATCGAGCGCAATATTCAACAGGGAGCCGCTGATCATGCCGATCATCGCTTCCCTGGTGGCGCCCTCGGAGCGCAACAGCCCGGCCAGAGCCATCTTCAAACCGATAAAGGGGCTGCCCATGAGCATGATCCGCAGATAGCTTTTACCGTAGCCGATCGTGTTGGCGCTCGCACCGCAGGAAAGCAGTATCGGTTTGATGTAGATGAGGCCGATGATGGAGACGATGGTGCAGACTACTGCCGCCGACCAGAAAGAGACGGCTCCGGCCTGGCTGGCTCCCTCCCTTTCGCCCTGGCCCAACAGCCGTGAGATCAGCGAGGCCCCCCCCACCGCAAAAATATTGCCGAAAGCCTGGATCATCATGAAAACGGGCATCGATATGGCGATGGCGGCGACCATGTTGGGCTCATTGAGCTTGCCGATAAAAAAAGTATCGGTCATATTGTAGATTACCTGCACCAGCATGGCCATCATTGTCGGTAGGGCCAGTGTCCAGATTGCCCGGTAAATGGGCATCGAGTCAAGTATATGGGTTCGATCTAGCTGTTTCGTCAACGGATCAGTTCCTTTTACTGTTGAATTATTTTGATTGTGGTTGCGATAGTTTCTAGGGCTTTTCTCAGGTTGTTCAGCTCTTCCGACGTTAAAGAAGCCAGTTTGGCGGTGAGATGGCGCTTGAAGTCGGCATCGATTTCCCGGGCAATCTTTTTACCCTCACCCGTCAGTACCAGGGCGCAGATCCTACGGTCATCGGAGCCGGAGACCCTGCCGATGAGTCCCTTCTCTTCCAGGCTGTCGGCTACTGCCGTGAAGGAGCCCCGTTCCAGCCCCACTTTTTTGCTGTATTCGCTCATGGTGCTGCCTTCATGTTTATAGATATAGATGAGGGTTCTTTTCTCGCTGCTGTTTAACCCTGCTTCCGCACCGAAGGCGCTTCCCTCCAGCAGGGTTTTCATGAACATGGGCAACAGACCGATGAGCTCGGCGATCTCTTTCCGTACCTTTGACATCCTTTCCTCCCCCAGGATCACATTGTTTAGAATTCTAACATTTAGATATCAAAATGTCAACGATAGAAAAATCCTCTGTTCAAAAAAGGAAACCGATAGGCGTTGTGGAATACCCAGCAAGCGAAGAGTTGATCAGAGCGATATACTAAAAATTTAAAAACCGGGGGTAGCACGATGAAAAAAGAAACTGTAGCGATCACCCTTTTACTGTCAGCTGCCGTCTTGCTGGCTGCGATCAACATGGTTTTATTGACAAAACAGAACGCCCATCTGTTTGGGCTGGAAGAAAATATTAACAGCATACGCTCTGGAATTCAGAGTGAAATGAGCGAGGTGACCGGTTTTATCGAGGCGCTGCAGGATCAATCAGCCTGGTGGGAACCTGGAGAGCTCGAGGTGGTTGAGACGGGCCCGGAGCAGTCCACGATAAAAATTGAATGGTACCTGAAAGATTACCGGGCCGGTAGCAACATCTTTATCAACTATCGCCGCCTGGGCGAAGAAAAGTATACCAGCCTTGAGGTGGCGGAGAACTCCAGAGGACACTGCTCTATCCAGTTGACGCTGCCGATTGTTCCCGAACCGCAGTGGTCCCATTCGCTTTCCCGTCACAGCGGTTTGGCAGGCTCTCCCGAAGAGATGTTCAACGAGGCGGTGGCAGATAACAGCCCCTGGCAATATGAATACTACATCTCCCTTGCTGACGGAGAGACTGTCCGGACCGGCAGTGTGGAGGAAATTTACCTGGACAAGCTGGCCTGCAGCTACTACAGCATCCTGGATAGCCATATCGATATAGAAAAAGATAACATCAGCGTTTTTATTTTGGAAACGCAGTACGGGCCACCGCGCTATACCGTGACCGGGGCCCGGCTGGAGCTGCTCAAGGGCAGCCGGGTAGTGCAACAGCTGCCTCTTGAAAAGGGCGCACGGCCGGACGAGTCGACCGATTGGCAGGCCGACGCCGGTTATAAAGCGGCGGGCGGCTGCGACGCAGCGTGTCTCGTTGTCACCTTCAGCGACGGTAAGTCCTTTCAGCAGCAGATAGATCTGAATAACTGAGCGGCGAATCGGGGCTGCACCTATTCCACCGATTGTGGGCGCTTCACCATCACTAGGGCGGTTCTGGGCGACCGGAGAGGCGGAAGCACAATCTGACTCAACGGCGCGGCTAAACAGGATAAAGGCGGGGGCTGTCTGAAAAGGGCGCCCCCCTGCGCAATCTAGAGCGATTGCCGAAACTTTGCGCGGTTGATCCCTGCTTGCATGTTGCTCTAAGATCGGGTATAGTTACAAAACTGATATTATCTTTTCTTACATATTATGGAGGTGTCTGGATGAAGGATATACCGCTTTATGAAGTCAGAAAGATCCGCGATCTGCGGGATATGCTCCAGCAGAGCAGGGAACTTTACGGGGAGCGCCCCGCTTTTATGATCAAGAAAGAACGCGGCGGCCCCTATACCGAGGTGACCATGCAGGAATATGCCGATGATGTGGACGCCTTTGGCACCGCGTTGCTTCAGTATATCAGCGCCGGCAGCCGCGTCGCCATCCTTGCGGAGACGCGCTATGAATGGTATGTCTCCTACCTTGCTGTAACCAACGGAACCGGGATTGTCGTACCGCTGGACAAAGAGCTCCCGGGGGCGGAGATCGCCGGTATGCTGAACCGCGCCGAGGTCGATCTGCTGATCTACTCAGCTTCGAAAAGAAGTCTCGTCAATGAGATCAGAGCTGATCTGGCTACAGTGAGCAAATTTGTGTGCATGGATCGCACCGAAGATAGCGATGTTCTCTTATGGTGGGATCTGCTGGAGGAGGGACGCCGGCTTCTCGTCGATGGCGACCGCACCTTTCTTGATGCGCCGGTGGATCCGGAGGCGATGACGATCCTGCTCTTTACCAGCGGCACCACCGCTGCGGCGAAAGCAGTGATGCTTTCCCAGAAGAATATCTGCGCCAATCTTGAGGGGATGTGCTCCATGGTTTATATCGGGCCCGGAGATGTTTTCCTTTCGGTGTTGCCGCTGCACCATACTTACGAATGCACCTGCGGTTTTCTCTGCCAGGTTTACCGCGGCTGCACCGTCGCCGTCTGCGAGGGGCTGCTTCAGATCACACAGAATATCAAGGAGGCCCGGCCCACCATGATTCTGGTGGTGCCGCTCATGCTGGAGATGTTCCACCGCGCCATCATGAAGAAAGCGAAAGCGACACCCCAGATGGCCCGCAAATTCGAGTTCGGGCGCAGGCTGACGCGGTTTCTGCTGCGTTTCGGGATAGATATAAGGCGTAAGATCTTTGCTCCCGTTCACGAAAACTTTGGCGGCAGGCTGCGGATGCTTATCTCCGGCGGCGCCTCCATCGATCCGCAGATACTGAGCGACATGCAGGATCTGGGGGTAGCCGCTCTCCAGGGTTACGGCCTGACGGAATGTGCGCCTATCCTTGCCCTCAATCGCGATGTTGATTTCAACAACCGCGCCGCCGGGCTGCCGCTGCCGGGCGTGGAGATGAAGGTGATCAATAAGGATGAGGATGGCATCGGCGAAATAATCGGCCGCGGCCCCAACGTCATGCTCGGTTACTACAAGAATCCCGAAGCTACTGCCGAGGCGATCGATGACGAAGGCTTTTACCATACCGGCGACCTCGGTTATATCGATGAAGACGGCTTCTGCATCATCACAGGACGGAAGAAAAACGTGATCGTGGCTAAAAACGGCAAGAATATCTTCCCCGAGGAGATCGAATCGCTGCTCTCGCTTTCCCCCTACGTGGCAGAATCGTTGGTCTCTGCAGACAACAGCCGGCGTGATGATATGGTGCTTACTGCGGAGATCTTTCCCGATATGGAGGCGGTAAGGGGGGCTCTGGGCCCCGATCCGGAAGAGATCGCTATCCAGGCGCTACTGGAAAAAGAGGTCAAAAAGGTAAATCAGCAGCTCGTTTCGTACAAGCGCATCCGCCGCGTGCTCTATCGCAGTAGCGAGTTCGAGAAGACCACCTCGCGTAAAATCCGTCGCCAGTACCAGTAATAAGCATGCGGCAGGGGACTGCCCGCTTTTTACCGGCATA
>DUVX01000007.1 GCA_012840855.1 Bacillota bacterium
GGATCGATGAGATCATCGATCCGCGTGAGAGCCGCGATCATCTGCGGCGGGCCCTGCTGGCGGCCGGCAATAAGAGGAGCACGCGGCCGCCGCGGAAGCATGGTAATATTCCGCTGTAGGGGGCGGTGGTGGATTGAGAGGGCCCCTTTGGGGAAATCCCCCCTGGCCCCCCTTTTCCAAAGGGGGGGATATGAAAGGGCTTTTTTCCCAAGGGGGGGTATTAAGAGGGTCTTTTCCAAAGGGGGATATGGAGAGGGCCTTGAAGTAGGAAAGGTGTGAGATCGGAGACTTGACAAGTCCTGATTATATGGTAGTATGGATATCGATATTTAACAGTCGGTGAAGGGGAGAGTAGCCCCCCGCGGAGGCGAAGCGAGCCGGAGTTGGTGGAAGTCCGGACCGGAAGCGGGCGGCGAAGCGCACCCCGGAGATGGCGGTTGAAGCCGGTTTTGATGCCGGTGGGTAGACCGTCCCGGTACCCGCCGTTATCGGGGCCGTTTAGCGTAAACGGCATGAGCGGGTTAACCTGTTGTGGGTTAACCAACAAAGGTGGTACCGCGGGCCTCCCGTCCTTTTCAGGGCGGAAGGCTTTTATTATTTATGGGGGGGCTTTGAAGGTGAAAGTAGCAATATTGGGTGCAACAGGATATACCGGGAGCGAGCTAGTGCGGCTGCTCAGCCAGCACCCCCGGGTGGAGCTGGCCTTTATCAGCTCTCGGGGCGATGCCGGTTCTCCGTTCTACCGGGTGCATCCCCAGTTTTACGAGGTACAGGGGCTGAAACTGCAGCCGCCGGAGCTGGAGCTGATTCCTGAGGCGGTGGAGTTGGTCTTCTGCGCCCTGCCGCACGGGCGCTCGGCGGAGGTGGTGCCCGCGCTGCTGAAGGCGGGGAAGCGGGTCATCGATCTGAGCGCCGACTTCCGGCTGCGCGAGGCGTCGCTCTACGAAACCTGGTACGGCTGGGCTCATCCCGCCCCTGCTCTTTTGGAGGAATCGGTTTACGGGCTGCCGGAGATAAATGGGGAGGCTTTACCCGGCGCTGCGCTGGTGGCGAACCCCGGCTGTTACCCCACCTCGGCGCTGCTGGCCCTGGCTCCCCTGGCCGAAGCGGGCCTCGTTGATTGGGACAGCGTGATCATCGATGCCAAGACTGGGGTCTCCGGGGCGGGGCGCAATCCCAAGCAGGCCTTCCACTTTCCCGAGTGCACGGAGAGCGTGAAAGCGTACCGTATCGGGGACCACCAGCATATGCCCGAGATCGAGCAGATGCTGGCTCAGCTCAGTGGCGAGGCGGTAACGCTTACCTTCACGCCTCATCTGGTGCCCATGATCAGGGGGATCCTGAGCACAATCTACCTGCGTTTGCGCCGGAAGTGCACCCCGGAGCAGGTGGAGCAGCTCTACCAGGACTATTACAGCGGCGCTCCCTTTGTCCGGCTGCCGGAGCAGCTGCCCGAGACCAGATTTGTCCGGGGCAGCAACTACTGCGATCTGGGATGGCGCTTTGATGAGCGCACCGGGCGGCTGGTGATCATCTCCGCCATCGACAACCTGGTCAAAGGGGCGGCGGGGCAGGCGGTGCAGAATATGAACCTGCAGCTTGGTTTCCCCGAAGAGACGGGGCTGACGCAGCTGCCGCTATTTTAACGATTACGGCTTAGACACAGCAGGAGCTGGAGGGGTGCTTTGATGAATGAGAAGACTACTTTTGAGAAGATAGAGGAGCCGAGCATTACCGTGGTGCCGGGGATTAGGGCTGCGGCGGTGAATTGCGGCCTGAAAAAAAAGAAGAGCGACCTGGCCCTGGTCTGCAGCGAAAGTGAAGCGGCGGCGGCGGGGGTCTTCACCCGCAACCGGGTCCAGGCGGCGCCGGTGAAGCTTTGCCGCGAGACCATCGGTTCGCCGGTGCGGGCCCTGGTGGTGAACAGCGGCAATGCCAACGCCTGTACCGGTGATAAGGGAATGAAAAGCGCGCGGGAGATGGCGGCGCTGGGCGCTGCGGCCTTGGGGCTGAAACCGGAGCAGGTGCTGGTCTGCTCCACCGGCGTCATCGGGCAGCAGCTGCCGATGGAGAAGATCGCGGCGGGGATCAAGGGGGCAGCGGCGGCGCTTTCCGGCGATATCGAAGCGGGCCACAGAGCTGCCTGTGCGATCATGACCACGGATCAGGTCACCAAGGAGGTAGCGTACCGCAGTTACTGCGGCGGAAGGCCTTTTCATCTTGCCGGGATGGCCAAGGGCTCTGGGATGATCTGTCCTGATATGGCGACGATGCTCGCTTTTCTTTACACTGATCTGGCGATCCCGCGGCCTTTGCTGCAAGAGCTGCTGCAGGAGGCGGTAGATCGCTCTTTCAACCTTATCACCATCGACGGCGACACCTCGACGAACGATACGGTTTTGCTGATGGCCAATGGCGCGGCGGGGCTACCGGAGGTGGAAGCGGGGGACGGGCTTTGTCGGACCTTTGCGGAGATGCTCGAGCAGGCCTGCTCTGAGCTGGCCTATCAGATCGTCTCCGACGGCGAGGGGGTCACCAAGGTGATCACCCTGGAGTTACAGGGGGCGCCGGACAGGGCTGCGGCCCGCACGCTGGCCCGGGCGGTACTCAACTCGCCTCTGGTGAAGACCGCCTTTTACGGCGAAGACGCCAACTGGGGGCGGATCCTCGCCGCTCTGGGTTACGCCGGTGTTGAATTCGATCCCGACAGGGTCGATATCTATCTCGGCCCGCTGCAGGTGGCGTCGCAGGGCGGTGCCGTCGCTTTTCGGGAAAGTGAGGCCCGCTCGATTTTAAAGAAAAGAGAGATCACGGTCCGGGTGGAGCTAAACAGCGGTAACTGCTCGCTCACCGCCTGGGGCACAGATCTGAGCCATGATTATATCTCGATCAACAGCAGCTACCGCTCCTAAAACCGGCGGGAGCAAACTGAAGGGAGAAAGAGTTATGGAGGAACAATCCATGGAAGAGCTTATTTCCAGGGCCGAGGCCCTAATTGAAGCGCTTCCTTATATGCAGCGCTTTTCTGGTCAGTATTTCGTAGTCAAGTACGGTGGCCAGGCCATGGTCAGCAGCGAGATGATCGCTACCGTGGTGGCCGATATTGTGCTGCTGCAGCATGTGGGGATCAAGCCTGTGCTGGTGCACGGGGGAGGCAAAGAGATCGATGAGCTGATGGGGAAGCTGGGCAAAGAGCCCCGCTTTGTCAACGGGCTGCGGGTTACTGACGATGAGACCATGGAGATCGCCGAGATGGTGCTGCAGGGGAAGGTGAACCGCCGCATCGTCGCGCTGGTCAACCGCTGCGGTGCCCGGGCGGTGGGGCTGAGCGGGAGCGACGCCGGCCTCTTTAAGGCCCTGAGGAAACCGCCTTTTGCGGGCCCGGATGGTGAGAGTGTCGATCTGGGGCGGGTGGGCGAGATCAAGGAGCTGGATACAGCGCTGGTAAAGACCCTTTGCGAGAGCGGCTATATTCCGGTAGTCTCCTCTATTGGCGCCGATCCTGCCTGGGAAAGCCTCAATATCAATGCCGATCATGCCGCCGGCGAGCTGGCGGGAGCGCTGCAGGCGGCGAAGCTGATCATCCTCACCGATGTGGAGGGGGTCTGCCGGCAGACAGAGGGTGATGGGCTGATCTCCCAGATCAAGGAGAAAGAGATCCGCGCGCTCATCGAGGCGGGGCAGATCAACGGGGGGATGATCCCCAAGGTCGAAGCCTGCCTGAGGGCGCTGAAAAAGGGTGTGTCGCGCACCCATATCATCGATGGACGGCGGAAACACGCGCTTATCCTGGAGACATTTACCGATACCGGTATTGGGACCATGGTTACGCTTTAGGGGTAGCCTCTATATCAACAAAGTGGGGAGAGGGTGTCAATGATCTCTGTGGAAGAGCTGGATGAAAAGTATATTATCAACACATATGGGCGCCAGAAAGAGCGCAACCTCTTTTTGGTTAGGGGAGAGGGAGTTTACGTCTGGGATGAGCAGGGGCGGCGCTATCTTGATTTTGTCGGCGGCCTAGCGGTGAATCTGCTGGGCCACTGCTACCCGGCGGTGGTCGATGCCGTCTGCAAGCAGGTGGCGGAGCTGAGCCATGTATCGAATCTTTACTATACCCGCCCGCAGGCGGAGCTAGCTCGGATCTTAGTGGAGAACTCGGCGGCGGATCAGGTCTTCTTCGCCAACAGCGGTGCCGAAGCCAACGAGGCGGCTTTCAAGTTGGCCCGCAAGTATCATCACCCCGGGCGCTACAAGATTATCACTGCGGGAAAGTCCTTTCACGGCCGCACCCTCGCCACGGTAACGGCCACAGGGCAGGATAAATACCAGCGCGGCTTTGCGCCGCTGCCGGAAGGTTTTTTGTATGCGCAGTTCAACAATCTGGCTTCCTTCGAGAAGCTCGTCGACGGGGAGACGGCGGCGATCATGATCGAGCCGGTGCAGGGCGAGGGCGGTGTCTATGTTGCTGAGGGCGATTTTATCCGCGGTCTGCGCGAGCTCTGCGACCGCACTGGTGTGCTCCTTATTTTCGATGAGGTACAGTGCGGCATGGGGCGCACGGGGAGGCTATGGGCTTACGAGCACTGGGGGGTGCAGCCCGATATCTTTACCGTGGCCAAGGGGCTCGGCGGCGGGCTGCCTATCGGGGTGATGCTTGCTCGCTCGGAGGTGGCGGGTGCCTTTGCACCGGGCGATCACGCTTCCACCTTCGGGGGTAACCCGGTGGTCTGTCGGGCGGCGCTGGCGGTGCTTCAGACGATTCTGGAGAAGCCCTTTCTCGATGAGGTGGTGCAGAGGAGCGCTCTTTTCATGAACGGCCTGCAGCGCCTGGCGAAGTCATCTGCAGGTGAGATAAAAGAGATCCGCGGCCTAGGTATGATGGCGGCCCTGGAGCTGCGCGAACCGCAGGCGGTCCGGGCGCAGCGGGAGTGCCAGGAAAAGGGGCTGCTGGTAAACGCCATCGGGGAGCATACCCTCCGTTTTCTGCCGCCCCTTGTCTCCAGCGAGGCGGAGCTGGAGCAAGCTTTGAAGATTCTTGAAGCGGTGCTCGGCGGACTCGAGGAAGGACAATAAAAAAAGGCCCTCCCACCTGGGGGGGCCTGACAATGTTTCTCTTTAGTTGCCGGCCTTCTGCTCGGCGGCCTTTTTCTCCTCTTCCTCCTTGAGCACGCGGCGCAGGACCTTGCCGACCATGGTCTTCGGCAGCTCTGCACGGAACTCAACGAGCTTGGGAACTTTGTATGCCGCCAGGTTCTTTTTACAGAACTCGATGACCTCTTCTTCAGTAAGTTGTTCCCCCTCTTTGAGAACAACGAAGGCTTTCAGGGTCTCACCGCGGTAAGGATCGACGACGCCGGCCACTGCGGCTTCCATGATCTTGGGATGGGTGAAGAGAACCTCCTCAATGTCGCGGGGATAGATATTGTACCCGCCGGCGATCACCATATCCTTCTTGCGGTCCACGATATAGGTGTAGCCCTCTTCGTCGAGCTTGCCAATATCTCCGGTATAGAGCCAGCCGTCGCGGAGACTGTGCTCTGTCTCATCGGGCATTTCGTGGTAACCTTCCATCACCTGGGGACCCCGGACGCACATCTCGCCTACCTCACCGACAGGAAGCTCTTTCTCACCCGTCTCCAGATCCATGATCTTCACTTCTGTGTCAGGGATGGGCAGGCCGATACTGCCGATAATGCTCTTGCCGTAGATGGGGTTGGCATGGGTGACCGGTGATGCCTCCGAAAGGCCGTAGCCTTCGACGAGCTTGCCGCCGGTATTCTTTTCAAACTGCTGCTGCACCTCGATGGGCAGCGGCGCTGCGCCGCTGATGCAGACCCTGATGGATTTGACATCGTGCTTGTCAAGGTCGGGGGCATTGTTGATCGCCACGTACATGGTGGGCACACCGGGGAAAAGCGTGGGCTTCTCTTTGTCGATGGTCTTGAGCACATCGGCAAGAACAAAGCGGGGCTGCATTACGACCTTGCAGCCGGAAAAGAGCGGCAGATTCATGACGGTGGTCATCCCGTAGCTATGGAAAAAGGGCAGCACTGCCAGGAAGACTTCCTTGCCCTCCTCTAGGTCCGAGCACCAGGCTTTTACCTGCAGGGCGTTGGCCAGAATATTGCTGTGAAGGAGCACCGCTCCTTTGGCGACGCCGGTGGAGCCGCCCGTATACATGAGCAGCGCTCTGTCCCCGGGGGCTACCTTCACGGGGCTGGGCTTTTTACCGCTGTAGGCCTTCATCAGGTCAAGGAAACTGTGGTCTCCGGCGGCGATCTTGACGCGGTCGCCCTCTTTTTTCTCTTTCACGACGGTATAGAGGAAACGGAGCATCCCCGGAAAGTAATCCTTGATATTGGTGACGATGATATTTTTAAGTTTTGTTTCGGGCTGAATCTCCTTTACCAGCTCGTAGAAGCGGGTCATGGTAATAATTGTCGTTGACCCCGAATTGTTGAGCTGATGCGAGAGTTCGCGGGCCACATACATGGGGTTGCAGGGAACAACGACGGCTCCGATGGCCAGGGCACCGTAGTAGACGATGGGGAACTGGCTACAGTTGGGCAGGTGTATGGCCACACGATCGCCCTTTTTGATGCCGAGCCCTTCGAGGGCAGCGGCGAATGCATCGATCAACGCCAGCAGTTCCCGGTAGGTGAACTCGCGGCCCATGAACGAGATCGCCGCATTGTCCGGAAAGCGCTCCGCAGTCTCTTTGAAGATCTCGTAAAGCGGTTTCTTGGGGTAGTCGATGCTGTGTGGAACGGTGGGTTCATAGCTTTTCAACCAGATTTTTTCCATACTAATCCTCCTTTTTGGAAATATAGATTTAATGGGGAGGGGAAGCTATAAAATGGATAAGTAATATAAATGCGCACCTCCTTGAAGCAAAATGAAAGCACTGCCGGATAGAGCTCGCCGATAGTGTCTAAAAGGCAAAGCAGGCGCGATCCCTGGCACCTATATGATATTCGTCACGGTTTTAATAATTCCTGCAAGGTCGTATATTCCGAAGATATATTTAAGGCAAAGTATTTGCACAACATGTTTACACAATAGGGCTAACCCCTGCTACGCTGATGAGGTCGGGTCTCCCGTGATCATTCTATTTCGGGGAGGGGTGGATCATGAGCCGGTTAATTCTTTTGCTGCTTTGTGGGATGCTGCTCATCCCGGGCGGCTGCTCTGTGGGAGAAAAAAGGGTGCAATCGTCTCCCGAAAGGCTGGTGGAGCGATACCTGGCGGCTTTTCAGGAAAACGATCTACAGACTATGTTCGAGCTCTCCGACGAGTGCGTCAGCGACGAGGAGGAGCTCGCCTTTCTCAGAAACTTTGTTGAGATGATCGAACTGAAGAGCTATCGCATTGAGGGTGTTGAGTTTATTTCCGGGGACGAGGCCCTTGTTACGATCACGCTGCAGCTGAGCCTGATGGAGCAGGAAAAAAGCCATCGGGAGCAGATCAGGGTTGTCCGCAGGGAGGGTAGGTGGTATCTCCAGGGGGGGGTGCTGTCAGAAAGATCATGATCGGAGCTATGATTTATAGTATAATAAGACGGCATGGAGGGGAGGCGATTGTTTGACTGACTGGAGCGGGCTGGCGCTTCAGCATATTTCCGATGCTCTGTTTATCACTGATCGCGCCCACAACATCGTCTGGCTCAATCCGTTGGCCGAGGAGATCTTCGGGATCAACGCCGGGGAGGGCAGA
Source organism: Bacillota bacterium (assembly GCA_012840855.1). Taxonomy (GTDB): domain Bacteria; phylum Bacillota; class Dethiobacteria; order DTU022; family DTU022; genus JAAZPQ01. Next base: position 7,717 of record DUVX01000007.1, read on the forward strand.
GGGCGGCCCGTTACGGAGATTACCGGGATAGAGCAGCTAACCCCTTTGCTTGAGGAGCTCCATGAACAGGGGACGCCTTCTGAGCCTGCTTTTGAAAAGGTGGAGACTGTGATCAGGTTTAGCGGCAGGCGCTATTTTTTCAAGGTTGCCGTCGCGCCGGTGAGCCGTGAAGGCGTTTCTATAGGGGCGCTAGTTCAGCTGACTGATATAACCCGTTTTTACGAGATGGAGAAGTTCAAGGGCGATTATATCTCCATCATTTCACATGAATTTCGCACTCCGCTGACCTCCGTTGTCCTTGGGGTGGAGATGCTTCGTCAAGGGCTGCTTGGAGAGCTGAACGAGCGCGGTGAAGAGGTTTTTGATGCTATCGGTGACGATTGCCACCGCCTTACCAAGCTTGTCGACAACTTGCTGGAGCTGTCCCGGATCGAGTCGGGAACGATCTATATCCAGGCCGAGCCGGTGGATGCGGCGGAGCTGGTGCGCGAAGCTATCCGGCCGCTGAAGATACAGGCAGAGAAAAAAGGGATCTCCCTGCTCACTGAGGTACCCGAGGCGCTACCCCTGGTGGCTGCCGATTTCAACAAAACGGTCTGGGTTTTGACCAACCTGGTGGGCAATGCGCTGCGCTATACCGAGGCCGGGGGAACCATTACCGTCCGTATCAGGGTGGGCACCTGGCGGCTCTACTTCTCCGTTCAGGACAGCGGGTGCGGTATACCGCCCGAGTACCGCGATCAGATCTTTGAGAAATTTATTCAGGTGCGCGGGCCTGCCAGGAGAAAAGGCGGGGCTGGCCTCGGGCTGGCTATCGCCAAGGAGATAGTCACCGCTCACGGCGGCGAGATCTGGGTTGAGAGTGAAGTCGGTGTCGGCTCCACCTTCACTTTTTCCTTTCCCCTCTTCCGCCGGGAGGAGATTATGGGTTAGTGGGAAATGCTGATCAAGGAGGTCTAGTTGCATGGGGAAAAGAATATTGCTTGTTGAAGACGAAAAAAACATCATTCTAGGTGTGCGGACATGCCTGGATGCCGTCGGTTATGAGGTAGAGATCGCTGAGAATGGTGAGCTGGCCATGGAAGCGCTACAGCGAAGCCATCCCGATCTGATCCTTCTCGATCTCATGCTCCCCAAGGTTAATGGCTTTGAGGTGCTGGAAAGTCTAAAAAGCGATCCGGAGACGGAGACGATCCCGGTTGTTGTCCTTACCGCCAAGGCTGAGGAGGAGGATAGGCAGAGGGCCATGGGGCTGGGCGCAGACGCTTATATGACGAAGCCTTTTAAGCCTCAGGAGCTCTGGGATCTTCTAAAAAATTATCTTCCCGATGATGATAAAGAGCAGTGATGTGATCGAGCAGGCAGACGCTCCTCATGGGAGCGTCTTTCACTTTGGCGCCTTCCCGGTGAAAGGGCTGATCTGATTGGGCACAGGGCTTGACGGCAAGATGATCGTAGTCGCTCCGAACACCTTCAAGGGAGCGCTTGCTGCTCCCGTGGTGGCAGCGGCCGTGGCGCGGGGGGTGCGGGCGGTGTTCCCCGGGAGTAAAGTGAAGGAGATACCGCTGGCCGACGGCGGCGACGGGACCACGGATTGCATTGTCAGGGCCACCGGTGGTCGCCTCTATCATAAGATTGTCACCGGGCCGCTGGGCGATCCCGTTGAAGGCGCCTGGGGGATTACGGGCGACGGCTCTACCGCCGTGGTGGAGGTGGCTTCGGCCTCGGGGATGGCCTCTCTTCCCCGGGAGAGACTCGATCCGCTGCGAGCGACGAGCTACGGCACCGGTGAGCTCATCAACGCCGCTCTGGGGAGCGGCTGCCGCCGGCTGTTTTTGGGCCTAGGCGGCAGCGCCACCAGCGATGCCGGGGCCGGCATTCTCCAGGCGCTGGGGGTGGCTCTGCTCGATGAAAAGGGTGTGCAGATCGGTCGGGGCGCCGCCGCGCTGGGTTCGCTCAGCAAGATCTCCCTGCCGCGTAATTTACCGCGCCTGCGCGGGGTGGAGCTTGTTCTGGGCTTCGATGTGGACAACCCGCTCTATGGCCCTGCGGGGGCCGCCTATATCTATGCGCCGCAGAAAGGCGCTTCGCCGGAGCAGCTGCCGCTGCTCGATCAAAACCTGCGCCGCTTTGCCGCCGTGGTGGAGAGTGATCTGGGGGTCTGGGTCAGCTCCATGCCGGGGGGGGGTGCTGCGGGGGGCATCGGCGCCGGCCTGGCCGGCGTTCTCGGGGCCAAACTGGTCCCGGGGGTAGAAGAAATTATGAATATCGTCGGATTACCCGCCCTTTTCGAAAAAGGCCGTGTCGGCCTCGTGATTACCGGCGAGGGGGAGATCAACGCCCAGTCGCTCTATGGAAAGGTGCCCGTGGGGGTCTCCCGCCTGGCGAGGCGCTACCGTGTCCCCGTACTTGTTCTGGCCGGTGCTCTGAAGCTGGAGCTGGAGGCGGCGCAGGGCGAGGGAATTACCACGATGCTGGCGATCGCCGACGGGCCCCTTACTCTAGAGCAGTCAATGGCACGGACGGAAGAGCTGCTGGAGAAAACCGCCCGCCGGGCGATGGAGCTCCTCCGGATCGGTCTCGGCTAACCAGGCGCCCCTTCTACCGGGCCAGGCTTTTCCGCAGCAGCTGCACTATCCGCAGTGCTTCCGCCTCTCCATCGGGATGGTATTCCGCCGCTTTTACCGCACTGAAAAATCTGCCCGCATTTTGCTGAAGCGCATGTTCTGTCAGCAGGCTGTCAGCCGCTGCTTCTTTGATCGATCCATCGAGCTCTTCCAGGGCTGCAGCGAGGGCGGGATGCTCCTTTTGCAGCTCCTGAAGTGGCAGATCGCCCCAGGGGACCGATTCCGCCTGCAGCGAGTGGCTCAGCTCTGGATAGCGCCGCTCCATCTTCTGCTGCAGCTCCTCCAGATCGCTGCGATCGTTCACCGCCACAAGCAGGTAGCCTGCCCTTTCGATGGCTTCTCGGCCACCCTCCAGGCGGTCCAGAAGGACATAGATGGCGCTCACGCTGCCCCCGGCTTCTTCGATGGCGGCGGCGGCATCGAGGACGGAGCCGCCGGTGGTAAGGACATCGTCGACAATTATGGTGCGCATGCCGCGGTAAAAGGGCCCCTCGATGCGCGACCCGGTGCCATGGCGCTTGGTCTCTTTGCGGACGATGAAAGAGGGGAGCGGGTTGGGGCAGTTTTTATCCGACCGCATTCCGCTCAGGACCGTCACCGCAGCAGCGATGGGATCGGCTCCCAGGGTGGGGCCGCCGATGGCATCAGCCTCCATGCGGCGCTGCCGCACAGAGGCGAGAATATATTGCGCCGTGGTAAAGAGTCCTTCAGGTGTCATGGTCACCTGCTTGCCGTCGATATAGTAGCTGCTGCGGCGGCCGGAGGAGAGGGTGAAGGTGCCGCGGCGATAGGAATAGATGTAGGTGAACATCAGTA
>DUVX01000032.1 GCA_012840855.1 Bacillota bacterium
AGAGAAAGAGGGCAAACATCCTTTCGCTGACTTATTTTTTGCGCATGCTTAGCCAACATTATCAATTCGGCTGGGCAATGACATGTTACTGCTAGCCGATAAACATAAGTTTTTGGGTTCTAATCATGATTAAGTTATATAATAATAAACGCTATCGGAAATTATTATTTCCCTGGGAAGAGGGATACTGTGGCCAATAAAAAGCGGAGAAACAAAAGGATGGATCGCAGGCAGCGCTGGGCGGCGATTATCGCTCTGGTGCTCGCCGTGGCGATGGCCCTTTCGGCCATCGGGGCCTATGCGGGGCATCTGTTGAGCCGGGGCGACGCCGGTACCGTTGATCCCGGGCAGCAGGTTGATCCCGAAGCGATGCGTGAGTACTGTTTGGAGCGGATCGCTTCTGATGAAAAATATATCGAAGAACACGGTCCCAAGGTGGGTGTTCTCAGCGAGCTCTGCGAATGCTATCGTCTTTTGCTCCAGATGGAGAGATCTGCTGAGGAGGCTGATGAAGCAGCAGTGGCGGAGTATGAAAGCGACCTGAAGCGCTACAGCCGCGATCTCGTTGAGCTGGAGCCGGACAAACCCCAGTACCGCCTGGATTTGCTCAAACTCTACCGGGAAACCGGTGAGGATGATGATACCATCGCCGGCGAGATCAAGGCTCTGCGCAAGGTCCTACGGAAGAAGGCCGATCCCGGCACATCCCTGGAGCTGATCAGATTTATGAAAAGCTCGGAGCAGCCGGAGAAGATCATCAATGATGAGATCGCCCGGTTGAAGGATCATTTTAAGGGGCTCACCGCCGAAGAGAAGATGACCGGCATCGATCGCTATTACTACGCCGTGCTGCTGGGGGATCATCTTGAGAAAAGGGCGGCGGCGCTGGAGCAGTTGGATTTAATCCTGGAAACAGAGTCTCCCGAAGGGGAGCTTTACAAAGCGGCGGAATATTACCGGGAAGTGCTGCAAGAGGAAGAAGAGGAGACGGAGTAATACGTCTGGTCATGCGATGGAACAAAAAACCTGGCTTCGCTTGTTGGGAGAGCTGCGCAGAAGACTGCTGCTGATCTTTGTCATCGTGCTGTTGGGGGCCGTCTTCTGTTATATTTTTATCGATCGTATTCGCAATATTCTGCTCCTGCCCACTTTTACACCCGACATCTTTAGTTTCTTTAGGCTCTTTTTGCAGCAGTACCCCTGGAGTGGGCTGCCGGCGGATCTGGAGCCTCCCGTGAACCTGATTTTCCTTACGCCGGGTGAAGCGCTCATGGCCGATCTGCGCCTGGCCCTCGTCTGCGGCGTGCTGATCACCCTGCCGCTGCTGCTCTACCAGCTGGTAGCGGTGCTGATGTCGTTGCAGAAAAAAAGATCGTTCTGGCGTCCCCTTTTTTTGACTGCAGCGATCTGCCTGCTCTTTCTTCTGGGGCTCTCTTTCGCCTATCTTGTTGTCTTTCCATTTGCCATGAATTTTTTTCTCGGCTTCGCCACCGCCGAGCTCGGCGCCGAATGGAGTATTGCCCGCTACCTCTCCTTCGCCACCTCCTTTCTGTTCGCCTTCGGTCTGGTCTTCCAGATCCCCCTGATATTCTGGTTCCTGGGCAGTATCGGTGTGCTCAGCGCTACTTTCCTGAGGCGGAATCGCAAGTTTGCCATCGTGATCATCCTGATCCTGGCCGCTGTACTGACGCCTCCCGATGTGTTTTCGCAGATCATGATGGCGATCCCGCTTTTGCTGCTTTATGAATGTGGTATCCTGCTGGTCGCTATCGCTGGACGCAGGAGAGCGAAAGCGGCCGCTAGCGCCGCTGTCAATCAATAGCTCCCCCTCGGATCATCACCCCCCTTTCTCCATATTTTGATTGTTTTTGATCCTTGACAAGGGCGGTACAGTGGTGTATAAATAGTTAGGCAAACCTAACTTATGGAGTTGATCAGGATGACCCCTCTCCCGATAAGTGCGGCGATGCAGGATTACCTGGAAGAGATTTTAAATCTATCGAACCAGGTGGGCACAGTTCGGGTTACCGATCTGGCAGAGCGGCTCAACCTGACCAAAGCCAGTGTGAGCCAGGCTTTGTGTCAGCTGCGCGAGCAGGGCCTGATCGTTCAAGAACGTTACGGCCCCGTGAAACTTACCGAAAAAGGGCGCCGTCTTGGCGGAATAGTGAGGCGCCGCCACCGTGTTTTGAGCAGCTTTTTAACCGTTGTTTTAAAACTTGATCATAAGATTGCAGAAAAAGATGCCTGCCAGATGGAGCATGCCGTCAGCAGCGAGACCATTGAACGGCTGGTGGATTTCCTGATCGATGGCGGCTACTGCAGCGGATTCAACAACCTGGCGGATGAAACAGAGTCCGATTGACTATAGATCTTTTGATCGGCGTCAGCGGTCATTTACTGGAGAGGTGAAACAGATGAAGACAGTATCCCTTGCAGAGATGAAAACAGGAGAATCAGGCCGGGTTAAAAAAATTTATGGCGGCCGCGGCATGGTAGCCAGGCTGCAAGCCCTGGGGCTTCACCCCGGAAAAAGGGTGACCAAAGTGAGCACTTTCTTTCAAAAAGGGCCGGTAGTCGTAGAGATTGATCGCTCGCGGGTAGCGATGGGTTACGGCCGGGCCAATCGAATCTTTGTGGAGATAGATAATTAGCGCACTGTTGCAACGGAGGAGCGTCTGAAGATGTCACAAAAATCGAAGAAACTAGTTCTTGCGGGCAACCCCAATGTGGGGAAGAGCGTCCTTTTTTCGCAGCTTACCGGGGCCCGGGTAGTCATCTCCAATTATCCCGGGACTACGGTTGAATTCACCCGCGGGCAGCTCCGGGCGGAGGAAGAGACCTGGGAAGTTCTCGATGCGCCGGGGACCTACAGCCTCGAGCCCACCTGCCGGGCCGAAGAAGTGGCCGCCAACTTGGTCAGCTCGGCCGATGTGGTCGTTAACGTCGTCGATGCCACCAACCTAGAGCGCAACCTCTATCTTACCAGCCAGCTTCTCGAGGTGGGGGTTCCTCTGATCGTTGTTTTAAATTTGATCGACGAGGCTGCCCAGAAAGGGGTCAAGCTGAATGTTTCCCGCCTGCAAAGACTGCTGGGAGTACCGGTGATCCCTACCGTGGCGATCAGCGGTCAGGGGCTACCGGAGCTTGTAGCTGCTCTGCCGCAGGCGCGGGCGGGCGCCGGCGAAAAGCGCTCCCCCGAGGAGCGCTGGATCTGGATCGGCTCCATCGTCGAGCAGGTACAGCAGGTGACTCGCCGCCGCCAGACCTGGTTGGAGGCGCTGGAGCTGGCCAGCATTCGCCCGTTGACGGGGCTGCCGCTGGCAGCCATAGGGCTTTACCTCACCTTCAAGGTGATCATCGGCTGTGGCGGGTGGCTCGAGGATCTGCTGGAGAGCTACTTTTTTGAACCCTTTTACCTGCCCCTGCTCCAATCGCTGGGCCGGCTGCTGGGAGACGGTTTCTGGCACGGCCTCCTCATCGGCAACCTTCAGAACGGCCAGATCCATCTCGAGGAATCGATGGGGCTGCTGAGCACAGGGGTCTATGCGGTCTTCGGCATCGTGCTGCCCTACCTGGTCATGTTTTACCTGGCTCTGGGGTTTCTTGAAGACTGCGGCTACCTGCCGCGCCTGGCGGTGATGTCAGATCGGATGATGCACCGCCTCGGCCTACACGGCTTTGCGATCATCCCCACGCTGCTCGGTTTTGGCTGCAACGTCCCCGCGGTGCTTGCCGCCCGCAATCTCGAGAGCAGGCGGGAACGGGTCATCGTCAGCGCCATGCTGGCGGTGGCGGTCCCCTGTGCCGCTCAGATGTCGATGATCATCGGGCTGGTGGGCCGTCACGGCGGTTCCTATCTTGGTGTTATCCTGGCCATGCTCTTTTTGATCTGGGTGGTGATCGGCCTTTTCCTGGACCGCGTTCTACCGGGGTATACCCCTTCTATGATTGTCGAGATACCGCCGTACCGGTGGCCAAGTTTGAAAGCGCAGAGTCAGAAGCTGTTCATGCGGTTGCAGCATTTCTTGACGGAGGCGCTGCCCTTTATTTTCGGGGGGATCCTGTTGATCAACCTGCTCCATCTTGTAGGAGTGATCGATCTGCTCTCCGGCGCTCTGGCGCCTCTTTTCCGGGGGCTGCTGGGCTTGCCCAAAGAGGCGGTGAGCACGCTCCTGGTCGGATTTTTGCGTAAAGATGTCGCCGTGGCCATGCTCCTTCCCTTGGGCCTTACGGCGAAGCAGTTTGTTGTCGGCGCCACGGTGCTGGCCACATATTTCCCCTGCGCCGCCGCTTTCGCAGTTTTGATCAAGGAGCTGGGCGTGAGGGATATGGCCCTTGTGGCGGGGATAATGCTTACTCTCTCCACGGCGGCGGGAACAACGCTCAATTTGCTGCTGGAGACGGTGCTGCCACCGCCCTACCTGGCTGCATTTCTGCTGGGCCTGGCCGTTGTTTTAATTGCCTTTTGCGGTGGTAGTTCGGACCGCAGGGAGGATCGTAAGTTTTCATTAACCAAGGAAAGAGGGATCTGATTATGCAAGCGACAGAAAGCAAAGCCGGCGGTGCTGCTCCCGGATCGTCCATCGAGAAGCTGGGACAGCCCGATGGGAGCCAGATCAAGCATGTCATCGCTGTGATGAGCGGCAAGGGTGGGGTCGGCAAGTCTTCGCTCTCCGCCCTGCTGGCGGTATCTCTGGCTCGGGAAGGGCACCGGGTGGGGCTGCTTGACGCCGATATCACCGGCCCGAGTATTCCGAAGCTCTTCGGCCTGCGAAGCCAGCCGCTCTCCGAAAATGGTAAAATTGTTCCCCCTGAGACGGCGCTGGGGATTAAGGTGATCTCGCTGAACCTTCTTTTGCCCAACGAAGATGATCCGGTCATCTGGCGGGGACCGCTCATCGGCGGAGCGGTAAAGCAGTTCTGGACCGATGTGATCTGGGGAGAGATCGATTATCTGGTGGTAGATCTGCCGCCGGGCACCGGGGATGCCCCCCTTACGGTAATGCAGTCGCTGCCCTTGAGCGGACTGCTCATTGTCACCTCACCCCAGGAGCTAGCTGTAATGGTGGTGAAAAAGGCGATCAAGATGGCCCGGATGTTGGAGGTGCCCCTGCTGGGCCTGGTGGAGAATATGAGCGGGTTGACCTGCCCCCACTGCGGCAAGCCGGTGGAACTTTTCGGTCCCAGCCGGGCGGAAGAGGTCGCTGCAGAGACGGGGATCAAGCTTCTCGGGACGATCCCCCTCGATCCGGAGATTTCCCGCTTGGGCGATAGCGGTAAGATCGAGCAATACCGGGTAGACTTTCTTAAAGAGATTCCCGGTTTGATGAAATAAAATTCGAAAGGATGATTGTACCATGAAACTGGCAGTCTGTGCACAGAATGAAGGGCTGGAAGCGCCGGTGGATCAGCGCTTCGGGCGCTGCCCCTATTTTGTGATTCTTGATTCCGAAAGTGGAGAGCTGTTGAAGTCGGTGCCAAACGGCGGTGTCTCCGCCGCCGGCGGGGCGGGGCCGCAGGGCGCCCGCCAGCTGTCGCAGGAAGGGGTAGAAGCAGTGGCGCTGGGCCATGTGGGCCCCAATGCCGCCGCCGCCCTCAAAGCCGCGGGAATTGCCGTCTATGGCGGTGTTACCGGGACGGTCCGGGATACCTGGCAGCTCTTCAGTGAGGGCAAGCTCCCGACTGTCGGCGAGGCCACGGTGGATCCGCATCACGGGCTCTAAGAAAAAGGAGGGTTACTGATGAAGATAGCCATCGCTACCGAAAATGACAATGTGGCGCAGCATTTTGGCCGCTGTCCCGCTTATACCCTGGTGGAGATCAAGGAGGGTCGCCTTGTGGGTAAAGAGCTTGTTGAAAATCCGGGGCACCAGCCCGGTTTTCTGCCCGGCTTTTTAGCAAAACTCGGTGTATCCTGCATCATCGCCGGCGGAATGGGCTGGCGGGCGCAGGAGCTCTTTACGTCGCAAAATATAGAATCTATTGTCGGTGTCACCGGCCCTGTCGAGCAGGTCATCGCCGATTATCTCTCCGGCGATCTGCAGTCTGGGGAGAGTCTCTGCAATCACGAGTATAGGCAGCACGAGCATGGAGATCACTGCGACAAGGGACATTAGCATGGCCAAGCGAGCTTGACTGAAAGGAGGGAGTGAAAAAGATGTTCAGAGGAAGAGGTTACTATGGTCCCGGTTTCGGAGCGGGCCGGGGGAGGCGTTTTGGCGGCGGCGGTTTTGGACGCGGCGGCGGCTTCGGGCCCGGTGGTGGCTTTGGGAGAGGCTGGCGCTGCTGGGAGATGGCCGGGGCTGCCCCCTACGTTGAAGGCCCCTGGGGCGGACCCTACGGTGCCGGGTATGGCGGTTACGAGGCCGATGAGAGCGAATACCTGAAGGCCGAGGCCGCCGCTTTGCGTGCGGAAGCGGAGGCCATTAAAACTGAACTGGCCGGTATTGAAAGACGCCTCGCTGAGATCGAGCAGTCGGAAGAGGAAGAGAAATAGGATGCGATGTCAGTAAAGGATGATGGCAATGATCATCGCTGTAGCAAGCGGTAAGGGCGGGACGGGGAAAACCACGGTGGCTACCAATCTGGCCCTGGTCCTCTCCTGGGAGAGGGAGATACAGTTTCTCGATTGTGATGTGGAAGAGCCCAATGCGCACCTTTTCCTGAAGCCTGCGCTGGAAAGCGCCGAGCCGGTGCCTATACCGGTGCCGCAGGTTGATCTGGAGCGGTGCACTTACTGCGGCATCTGCGCCGATGTTTGCGCCTTCAATGCGATCATGGTAGGGCAGGAGACGGTGCTTGTTTTTGAGCCGCTCTGCCACGGCTGCGGCGGCTGTGCCTATTTTTGTCCGGAGAAGGCGATCAAAGAGATCGATCGCCCCATCGGTGTGATTGAACGGGGTGACGCCGGGGAGATCTCCTTTGTTCACGGGAAGCTGAACCCGGGGGAGGCGCTTTCGCCGCCGCTGATCAGTGCGGTGAAAAAGACGATCAACCCTGCCGCCCTTACGATTATTGACGCTTCCCCGGGAGCATCCTGCCCGGTAGTGGAAGCGATCCGGGGGAGCGATTACTGCCTTCTGGTAACGGAGCCCACTCCCTTCGGCTTAAACGATCTCACTATCGCCGTGGAGCTGCTGAAAAAGCTGCATCTTCCCGGCGGGGTGGTTATCAACCGCTCCCTGGGCGGCGAGGGCGAAGCGAGCATCGAGGAGTACTGCCGCCGGGAAGGAGTGCCCATTCTCCTGAAGATGCCCTGGGATCGCGAGCTGGCCTCCCTTTACGCGCGGGGCGAAGCGGCGGTAGAGCATCTTCCGGCCTGGCGGAGACTCTTCACCGGGTTGGCCGATCGGATCCTGGAAGAAAAAAAGGAGGACCGCTGATGGAAGAGATAGTTGTGATTAGCGGCAAGGGGGGTACCGGGAAGACCACCCTGACGGCTTCTTTTGCGGTTCTGGCCGGGGGAGACGCCGTTTTGGCTGACGCTGACGTCGATGCAGCCAATCTGAGCCTGCTTTTGACCCCGCAGGAGCTGGAAAGTCATCCCTTTATCGCTTCCGATATCGCTGTCCTCGATCGGGATCGCTGTACCGAATGCGGCCTCTGCCGCGAGCTCTGCCGTTTTGATGCGATATCCGAAGATTACCGGATCGACCCGCTTTCCTGCGAGGGCTGTTCAGTCTGCAGCCGGGCTTGCCCCGAAAAGGCCATCAACATGGAGGAGGTCCTCTCGGGACACTGGTTCCTTTCGCAGACGCCTTACGGAAAACTGGTCCACGCCCGGCTGGGGATAGCCGAGGAAAACTCCGGCAGACTGGTTACCCTGGTCCGCAACGAGGCCAGGGAGCTGGCCAAGGAGGAGAAAAAAAGATTCCTCCTCACCGATGGGCCGCCGGGGATCGGCTGCCCGGTAATCGCCTCCCTGTCGGGAGCGACGCGGGCGCTCATTGTCACCGAGCCCACTGTTTCGGGGATTCACGATCTCAAGCGCGTTCTGCTGGTCTGCCGGCAGTTCGAGGTTCCCGCAGCGGTCTGTATCAACCGCTGTGATCTGGATGAAGATAATACACAGAAGATCGAGGCTTTCTGCGCTGCGGAGTCCATAGAGGTAGTGGCGAAGATACCTTTTTATCGTGAAATTACTGAAGCTCTGGTAAAGGCTACACCGGTAGTAAACCATACCCGGGGGCCGGCGGCAGAGGATATCGCCCGCCTCTGGAGCAATATATCGGGCAACAGCTCTTCCTGAACGCAAAAGCGGGGCAGGTGCGGAGATGGATGCGAAAGATTACACGGCGAAACTGATCGAGCATTTTCAACACCCCAGAAATGTGGGACGGATCCCCCGTCCCGACGGGGTGGGGGTAATCGGCGATCCCTCCTGCGGCGACCATCTGCGGATCTATATCAAGGTGGAGGGCGACCGGCTGAAAAAAATAAAGTTTGAAGTATACGGCTGTCCCGCTGCTATCGCCACTACCAGCGTGCTCACGGAGATGGCCTTGGGGAAAACCCTGGACGAGGCTTTGAAGATCAGGGCGCAGGATGTAGCCAGCGAGCTGGGCGGGCTCTCCGCTATGAAGATGCATTGCTCGAATTTGGGCACGGCCGCCCTCTACCAGGCCATCTGCCTTTACCGGCAGCGGCAGTCCCGCGGGAAAAAGGGGACGGTCCTTTTTGTCCCACATGGAACAGAATAGTAGAGCAGGTGAGCTCCGATCGATGGTAAGATAAAGATAACGACGATCTGTGAAAACAGGGCGCCCGGTGCCGGGCTGCTGGGCGAGCACGGCCTGGCCATGCTCCTGGAAGCGCGGGGGCAAAGGATTCTCATCGATACCGGAGCCGGCGTTACGCTGGAGAAAAACGCAACAGCTCTCGGGGTGGACCTGAGCCGCCTCGACGCTGTCTTTTTAAGCCACGGACACTACGATCATACCGGCGGACTGGAAGCGCTTCTAAAAATGAACCGCCACTCTTCTTTGCCTGTTTACGGCCATCCCGATATTTTTGACGAGAAATATTCGCTGCGAGAGGGTCAGGAACCCCGTTATATCGGGATACCCCGGCGGCGCGCCGAGCTGGAGGCCCTGGGAGCAGATTTCAAGCTCAGCCGGGGGCCGCAATCACCCTGCGAGGGGATCAGTACTACAGGAGAGATCCCCCGGGTCGCGGCTGAGAAGCCGCCGGGCCCTTCTTTCTTATTAAAAAAAGGGAATCGCTTTACCGAAGATCTGCTCCGCGACGATCAAGCGATGGTGATCGAGAGCAGCGCCGGCCTCATTGTTATGCTGGGCTGTGCTCATGCCGGCCTTGTCGAGACCCTGGGGCACATCCTCTTCCTGAAGGAGCGCGGCAGGATCTGCGCCGTCCTGGGCGGGATCCACCTTTTGCATACTCCGGAGAAGCAGCTGGGCTCAATAATTGCCCGGCTAGAAAGGTTTAGCCTGGAGATGATCGCCCCCTGTCACTGCACCGGCATCGGGGCGACCTGCGCGCTGCGGCGGGCCTTCGGGGAGAGATGCCTCGAGCACCGGGCCGGCAGCGTCTTCGAATTCCCCCTTTAGCCTAAAAGGGCAAAAAAGCAGGACAGAAGGGACAATCTTTGTTGTCCATGCCCTTCCCCTGGAAATGTGATAAGATTAAGAAGATTTATTCCCGGCGTGGAGCAGGGTGTGAGCCCATCATTGGGTTTCCCCACCGGGAAAGAATTTGGTTACCGTCAAATAATGCAGGCCAAAGGAGTTAAATTATGAGTAAACCGTTTGTCGAAGAAGTACTGCCCCAACTTTTCAGGGCGGAGATCCCCCTGCCGAACAATCCCCTCAGGGCTACCAATTCTTACCTGATCGAGGGGGAAGAGCGCAACCTTATTGTCGACACGGGGATGAACCGGAAGGAATGCCGCGAGGCCTTTGATGCAGCGCTGGATGAATTGCGGCTGGATCTGGCGCAGACCGATTTTTTCATCACCCATCTACATGCAGATCACCTGGGGCTGGTCAGCGAGCTGGCTGCTCCCACTTCGCGTATATTTTTCAACCGGCCCGATGCGCTCCTTGCCGGCTTCAGCGAGCTCTGGAAGGTGCTTTTCGAGGTAGCTCGGAAACACGGCTTCAGCGACAGAGAGCTGGAGGAGGCGCTCTCCCGGCACCCCGGATATCGCTACAGCCCCACCGGCCCCATCGATTTCGAGTTTCTTGCAGAGGGGGATCGCCTTACATACGGACCCTATACCTTCACCTGTATCCATACGCCGGGCCATACGCCGGGCCACCTCTGTCTTTACGAGCAGTCCAGGAAGATATTTATCTCCGGCGATCATATTCTTGGCGATATCACCCCTAATATCTCGGCCTGGGACGATGCGGAAAATCCACTGCTGCAGTACTTGCAGAGCCTGGATAAGGTTTTAGAGATGGAGATCGAGCTGATCCTGCCAGGACACCGGCGGCTGCTTACCGACAGCCGCAAAAGGATCGGGGAGCTGAAAAGACATCACCACGAAAGGCTAAAGGAGGTCTCCGCCATCGTCAAAGCAGCCGGTGAGGACAGCGCCTACCAGATTGCCTCACAGATGGAATGGGACATTGAAGCCCCCGACTGGGAGCGCTTCCCCATCACCCAGAAATGGTTTGCCATCGGGGAGGCGATTGCTCACCTGCGCTACCTGGAAGAAGAAGGGGTGATCGGGCGCAGGGAGCGCGGGGGCGCTGTACTCTTTCACGCATAATGGCGGTGCGACCTGTCCCCGGTTGATAAATTAACCCTACTATATACTAATATCTCCTTTACCCGGGCAGGAATTAAGCAGGTCGGGTCGAAATTGATCAATCTATGTAAATTTGGGAAGGGGTGCCGCCCTTGATCGAGATGGTTTCCGTTTCAAAGGTTTACAAAGCGGGTAGCAGGCCAGCGGTATCAGAGGTAAGCCTCCATGTTAACCAGGGTGAATTCGTCTTCCTCGTGGGCCCCAGCGGTGCGGGAAAGACTACCCTGATCAAGCTTATCTCCCGCGAGGAGATGCCGACGGCGGGAGAGATCAAATTTCTTGGCCGGGAAACCGCGGCCTACAAAGAGCGGCAACTACTGCTTCACCGGCGGCAGATGGGCCTTGTTTTTCAGGATTACCGGCTTCTGAAGAGCAAAACAATCTATGAAAACGTGGCCCTCGCTTTGGAGGTCTCCGGGCGGCCGCCCCAGGAGATCAGGAGAAGGGTGCCGGCTGCGCTGGCCCGGGTAGGGCTGGCCGGGAAAGAGGGCTCCTTTCCCGATGAACTTTCCGGCGGGGAGCAGCAACGTGCCGGTATCGCCCGGGCCATCGTCAGGGAGCCGTTGATGATCTTGGCCGACGAGCCTACCGGTAACGTGGACCGCGAAACTGCGCGGGGGATCATGGAGCTTTTTGAGACCATAAACGAGGGTGGAACTACGGTGATCATCGCCACCCATGCCTGGGATATGGTTGACCGCCTTAAAAAAAGGGTAGTCAGCCTGGAGGAAGGGCGGATCGTGGGAGACGAAGAGCAGGGGAGCTATGGCCATGTTCATTAATTATCTAAACTACTGCCTGCGGCAGGCGATCATCTCCCTTTCGCGCAACCGGTGGCTCGCTCTTGTCTCCGCCGGCATGATCGCCGTCTCCCTGGCGATACTGGGCGGATTTCTTCTGGTGGCGGTGAACACAGATCAGGTTATGCGGAATATCCAATCGAACCTGGAGATAGCCGTTTTCCTCGATGAGGGCGCCGACATTCCTGTTCTGGAGGAAGAGATCGCAAAGCTGGACGGTATCTCCGGTTTAAGATATGTCGATAAGCATCACGGTTTGGAAGAATTTGGACGCTCCTTGGGCGACGAGGCTCTCCTTGAAGAGCTCACCGGTGAAAACAACCCCCTCCCCGATGCTTTCCGGGTGCGGGGCGTTTCGGCGGCGGCGATCCCAGCTTTGGCAGGGCAGATCGAGCAGCTACCGGGGGTGGAGTCCGTCGATTATGGGGGGGAGCTGGTAAAGAGCATCACCCGGATCTCCAGCTGGTTAAACAGCTTTTCCATCGCTGTGAGCATCCTGCTGGCGATGGGTGCTATCTTTCTTGTGGGGACCACCATTCGCCTTTCCGTGGTGATCCGTCAGGAAGAGATCGGGATCATGAAACATCTGGGGGCCAGCAACTGGTTTATCCGGCTGCCCTTCCTGCTGGAGGGGCTGACCATAGGGTTCGGCGGGACCCTGGCGGCCCTGGCGGCCCTGGGACTGCTCTACTACCGCTTTGCCCTTTTCCTCATCGAAAAGTCGCCCCTTTTCTTCCTGCACCCAGTGACGTCCCCGGCGATGCTGATCTTTATTTTTGGAGGGCTGCTGCTTCTCGGTATTGCGATGGGCGGCCTGGGCAGCATATTTTCCATCCGCAGGTTCCTTAAAGTATAGCCTGGAGGGGATTGAGCGATGTTTCGTCTACGACCTGCTTCTTTTTTTGGCCTGGCCCTGGTGACAGCGCTCCTGCTCCTGGGCGGCGTTTATGCCGGACCGGTGGAAAGCCGTGGGGCTGGGGCCTCCTTGACGGAGATCACGGAGCTCGAGGATATCATTGAAGCGCTCAATGAATCGATCAAAAGCAGCGAGCAGAAGATAGAGCAGCTCGCCGGGAAAATCGCTTCTACGGAGCGGCAGATCGAGCAGGCTGAAAAAGAGATCGCCGATGCCGAGGCCAGGCTCGAAGAGAATACCAGGCTTTTTGGACAGCGGGTACGCAGCGCCTATAAGAATGGTGGCCTCTCTTACCTGGAGATCCTGCTCAATGCTGACAACTTTGGTGATCTCATCGTGCGCTCAGCCTATCTTAAAACGATCATGGACCGGGATGCTGCCCTGATCGCCTCGATCAAGCAGGAGCGGGAGCTAATTGCCGGAAGAAAAAAGGCCATTGAGGAGCGAGGCGAGGAACTGGCTGCCTTGATGGCGCGGGCCCGTGCGGAGCACAGCGTGGTGCTCGCCCAGCGAAGGGAAAAGGAGAAACTCCTGAAGGAGACGAAGGAGAAGACCGCCGGTTACAAGCCTGTTTACGGCGTGGTCCTCGACAACAGTCCGCCCGCCCGGCCGCACTCCGGGCTCGCCGAGGCCAGCCAGGTCTATGAATTTGAAGTGGAAGGCAGGATCACCCGCTACCTGGCCCTTTTTTCTGTTTTTCCAAGCAAGGTGGGGCCGGTCCGTAGCGCCAGGACGCACAGCGCCACCCTGGCCCTGGAAAATAATGTACATTATATCTACGCCAGCGGCACCAAGGATGTCCTAGCGACCATCGATCGCTGGGGTATGCGCCATACCAACGCCCTTTTTTCGGGCAACCCGTCCATCTACCGGAGCAGCGATCGCAGGGCGCCGCACAATCTTTATGTCAACCTGGCCACTCTGGGCAAAGAGTCGGCTTCCAGCGTGATCCTAATCCGGCCGGCCTTTCTAGACAGGGATGGGGAGCCCGGTTCAACGGTCTCCCTGGAGTACAACCAGTCCACCAGGATAAAATATAGCTATCGCCCCGGTACACGCGATTACCTGCGCTACCTCAACGGCCAGGTTCATCGGGACGCTTCCGGGAAAGAGATCGTTGCCCGCAATGTGGTCCTTCAGTATGTGTCCCATCCGTACGATTCTCACGGCAGACCCACGCCCAATTTGATCGGTTCGGGCTCCATCGATTTCTATTCCATGGGGCAGCGTTTCCGCGGCACCTGGCGCAAAGATAGCCCGGCGTCGCCGACCCGGTTCTACTACGCCGATGGAAAACCGATCGAGATGGTCTACGGCCGCACCTGGATCCAG
>DUVX01000033.1 GCA_012840855.1 Bacillota bacterium
AAGCCATACAATCCGTAACATTATTGATGGTTCGCCCAGTATAGTAATAGCAAATGGCAAAATCATAGAAAAGGAATTGCGCAAGTTACGTTATAATGTTTCCGACTTAATAGGTCAGTTACGGGAAAAAGATGTGCCCAATATTGCTGATGTGCAATATGCTATTTTGGAAACATCCGGTGAACTGAGTGTACAGTTAAAGGCTAATAAGCGGCCGGTAACTCCGGAGGATTTAGGTTTACCCACTAAATATGAGGGCATACCTACGCCACTCATTTTTGATGGTCATATTCATTATAATAACTTACGCAATTTACAGCTTGACGAGGGCTGGTTACTTAAAGAGGTGCGTAAGCAGGGTATTGAGCGGATCGAAGATGTGCTATATGCCAGCCTCGATACTGATGGTAAGCTATATCTTAGTGAAAAGGAAAATGCTATCAAAAAGAATAAACCCGCAAGCTAAATGCAGGTTTATTGTACTTTTTCAGGGAGGGAGAAATGAAGAAACCTTTGCTTTTTGCACAGGACCTAGTAAGAGATGCGGTAAAAGCGGGAGAAATTGTTGTTGATGCAACTTGTGGTAATGGCCATGATACAGTTTTTTTGGCCCAATGTGTAGGCGCAGAAGGGCATGTATATGCTTTTGATATCCAAGAAGAAGCAATAGAGAGCACAAAGAAAAGAATAAAGTCTGCAGGAGTACAGGAGAGGGTAACATTAAATCATGCTAATCATGCGAACAGGGAAGCCTGGCCTCAAACACAGCTGGCTGCAGTAATGTTTAATTTGGGATATTTGCCCGGAGGGAACCACGCTATAATTACAAGAGCAGAAACAACCGTATCTGCGCTGCAGATTGCTGTTAATTCTTTAAAAAAGAATGGTATTATAACATTAGTCGTTTATACCGGACATCCGGGTGGAGCGGATGAGTATCATGCTGTGCGTAATTTTTGTGCTGCTTTATCACAGCAAAATTTTGCCGTACTGGAGTATCAGTTTATTAATCAGCTTAATCAACCACCATTACTCCTTGCAGTTAAGCGTCTTTAAATGCGGTTTGTCTTGGCCCAGTTATAAAATACACGTTTTAATATAGGAATAATTAAAAAATTGCATTAATTAGCAGGAAATTTGCCTAAATTTCTTGAATACAATTTGAACTACGCTATAATAATGGTAAGTTATGTAATAGGCTTGAAATTATAAGCTTACATTTTTTTCTACCAATATGTTACAATAGTAACAGATTATTTTTTATGCTTTGATTTACTGGCAAAAAGTTGTATATGGAGGAGGAAGTAGTTATGTCCAGACGTAAGGCCCCTAAATCTGTAGTAAAGAGATTACCTGTTTATTTGAGAATATTAGATAATCTTATCCGCCGCGATGTAGAGATTATTTCTTCTCGTGTTTTGAGTGAAGAAACCGGTTTTACTGCTGAGCAAATTAGAAAGGATTTAGCTTATTTTGGTGCTTTTGGTACGCGTGGTACAGGATATAATACCAGCTATCTTAGAGAAAAGCTGTTAAGGATAATTGGTTTGGATAAGCAAACAAAAATTATTGTGGTTGGTTTTGGTCATCTTGGTAAGGCACTTACACGTTATAATGCCGGCAAAAATCGTTATGTTGATATTATTGGGGTTTTTGACAGAAAACCTGGGGAAACCGGTATTGAAGGTTTAGAGGTACTGACTATGGACAAATTACCGGAGTTTTTGCAGCGGGAAAAAGTTAAAGTTGCCATGCTAACGGTTCCGGCTGAAGCGGCTCAAGATGTGACCAATTTACTTGTAAAAAACGGTATAACAGCTATTTTAAATTTTGCACCGATAAAATTAGATGTTCCTGAGCATGTTTATGTTCATAATGCTGATTTAACTACTGAATTACAAACATTAATTTACTACTCATCCGAAGATGAAAGACATCATCATACGGAATAAATTTCCTGGCAAAGAGCTGTTGACTTTTATTCATTACTTGTGTATACTATAAAAGTGTCATGAATACGGAGCTGTGGTGTAGAGGCCTAACATGCCTGCCTGTCACGCAGGAGATCGCGGGTTCGACTCCCGTCAGCTCCGCCATTTTATTAGCCGAGATAGCTCAGTCGGTAGAGCAGCGGACTGAAAATCCGCGTGTCCCCAGTTCAATTCTGGGTCTCGGCACCAGCGGTGCGGAAGTGGCTCAGTGGTAGAGCATCGCCTTGCCAAGGCGAGGGTCGCGGGTTCGAATCCCGTCTTCCGCTCCATCCGAGGCGACATAGCCAAGTGGTAAGGCAGAGGACTGCAAATCCTTTATCCCCGGTTCGAATCCGGGTGTCGCCTCCATTTTTTTGCCGGGGTGGCGGAACAGGCAGACGCAAGGGACTTAAAATCCCTCGGGTAAAGCGATACCCGTACCGGTTCGATTCCGGTTCCCGGCACCACCTGATATCATAGTACTACCTTGGGCAGACTTCGGTTCTGCCTGATTTTTTTAAGCCGAAACCTTTCAGCGCTATCGCTATCATCACCAGGGTTTGGCTACCTCCTGGAAGGCGATCTGCCCAGCCCGGTCAACCCGCCAACGGGTTGCTATTTCCATACGCGTTGCAACCGGGTGCTACCGATCTGCCGGGAAGAGGAGCCGGAGATGCGGGATCGGGGAGGAGGTCACTACGTGGCCTGCCATAATCTTTAGATAACGCTGCCCGGTTTGTCCTGCCAGCTCTTCTCCCGGAGGTGCAAGGTAAGCCTGCCGGGGTTGGTGCGTTATTTCTTAAAAAGCCTTTTTTTGTTCTACCGGTGATGATATAATAACTGCAGTTTAACGCCGTTGCGGTTGCGAAAGGCAGTGCACGTAAAGGAGGAGAGGGATCTGGCGAAGGTAAAGACCAGCAAACAGTTGAAAAGACAGCGCAAAAAAAGACGCAGAGCCAAGAAGAGAAAGAGGCTCAGGGGCCGGACCTAGCCCGCGCTCTACCTTTCGGGCTGTTGAAGATCTGACGAGTACTGTTACCGGTGATTGCCGGCAGGGAACAGGCTTAGTATGTTTTCCTCCGGCAGATCCCCGGAAGAATAAAAAGGGAGCTATTCAGTCTGGAGTCACCTTTCCCCGTAACCCCGGTTACGGTTTTTTTGTACAGCGGCTCACTTCATCTTCTCCGAAGGGTATGCTATGATTCTATCGATTACATCATAATGGTTGTTTTTTTATGCAGGAGGTGTGGCGGTGAGAGTGCTTGTCAGCGACCCCCTCTCTTCCGAGGGGATCGCTCTATTAAAGAAGCACCACCAGGTGGATCAGCTATTTGGGCTCGATGAGGAGCAGCTGGTGGGAGAGATCGGCAAATATGATGCTCTGGTGGTGCGCAGCGGGACAAAGGTAACCGCCGCGGTGATCGATGCGGCGAAGAAATTACAGGTAATCGGACGTGCCGGAGTGGGGATCGATAACATAGATCTGGAGAGGGCCACGGCAAAAGGGATCATCGTGCTCAATGCTCCCGAGGGAAATACCATCTCGGCGGCGGAGCATGCTCTGGCCATGCTCACTTCATTGGCCCGGAATATTGCAGCGGCGGACTGCGCTCTGAAGGAAGGCCGCTGGGAGCGGAGCCGTTTCATGGGGGTGGAGCTGAATCAGAAGACGCTCGGTATTATCGGGCTGGGCCGCATCGGCAGCGAGGTGGCCCGCCGGGCCAGGGCGATGGGGATGCGGATCGTGGCCTATGATCCCTATATCCCGGCGGAGCAAGCCGAAAAAATAGGTGCTACCGCGCTCCCTCTGGAGGATCTGTTCAGGAGGTCCGATTTTATCACTCTTCATCTGCCCTGCAACAAGCAGAGCTATCACCTCATCGGGGAAAAGGAGCTGGCCCTGATGAAAACGGGGGTGCGGCTGGTCAATTGCGCCCGGGGGGGGCTGATCGATGAAGCTGCCCTCTATGAAGCGATCAAGGATGGAAGGGTGGCTGGGGCGGCTCTCGATGTCTTTGAGCATGAACCGCCTCTGGAGAGCCCGCTACTGGAGCTTCCCGGGGTTGTGGCTACGCCGCACCTGGGCGCCTCGACCAGGGAGGCCCAGGTTAATGTGGCCCTGCAGGTGGCGGAGCAGGTGGTCCTGGCCCTGCGTGGAGATCCTGTCGTCTCGGCGGTGAATATGCCTTCCATGCTGCCTGAAGAGATGGCTGCGGTGAAGCCCTATCTGCCCCTGATGCGCCTTCTGGGCGGCCTTTACTTCCATCTATACGGCGGCCGTATCGATGAGATCGAGCTCTACTACGGCGGTGAAGTGGCCGGCCATGCCGTCGCACCCCTGACCACCGCCTGCCTAATCGGGCTTTTTTCGCATATCCTGGGGGAGCAGGTGAACTATGTCAACGCTCCCCATATCGCCCGTAGCCGGGGGGTCAGGGTTCGCGAGTCAGTGAGCAAAAATATCGATAATTTTACCAACCTGGTGATGCTGACGGTGAAGGCGGGTTCCGAAAAGTATACCATCGCCGGTACCATCTTTAACCGAAGCGATATCCGAATTGTCCGGATCGGCGATTACCGGATCGAGGTGATCCCCTCAGCCTATATGCTCCTGTGTACCTACAGCGATAGGCCCGGGGTGATCGGCCGCGTCGGCACCTTTCTGGGGGAAAAGGGGATCAATATCGCCGGGATGCAGGTGGGGCGCCGCTCTGCCGGGGGAGAGGCGATCATGGCCCTTCAGGTAGATGAGCCGCTCTCGCCCGCGGTTCTCCAGAGGTTGGCGCAGCTGGAGGGGATCCTGACGGCCCGCTTCGTCCACCTCGAGGAGCGGGAGCTCTCGCCGCTTCTGGAAAATAGCAGGGGTTTTTAATGCCCCCAGATATCAAATTTACTTCAAGGAGGTGTGGTGATGCCTCTCTATGAATTTTACTGCCCTCAATGCGACAAGCGTTTCGAGGAGCTCTGCCGCGGCACCACGGAGAACCTGCCCTGTCCCCAGTGCGCTACGGAATCGAAGAAGGTGCTCTCGACCTTTCGCGCCGGTTGGGGCGGTCTCGGTTCAGAGGCGGCTGCTTCAAGCCGCTGTAGCGGTTGCAGCGGCAAAAGCTGCAGCAGCTGTTAGCGGGATTCTCAATCTGTAGAGCTGCCCCTTCACCGGCGATGCGGTGAAGGGGTATTTTTGTGCATAGCTGCGGCGGGGAGGGGGGAACAATAAACTATCCACTTTTTCCTAGAGCCCAAAAAGGCGGGACCGGCTATGTATGCCAGAGCTCCGGGGGTTATGCTTGTAGTTATTGTCATAGCGGTAATCTACCTGATCTTGCTGCACCGGGTACTGAAGCGGCTGCAGATGGATCAGAAAACAGCGCTTGTTCTGGTGGCGCTGCTCTATGTGGCCGGTTTCGCTCCCTCGGTGCCGCTGGGTGGGGGGCTCGCTATGAACCTCGGCGGGATGGGGATACCGCTGGCGATCTGTGTCTACCTCATCCTGAAGGCGCCGACAAAAAAAGAGAAATGGCGCGGTCCCCTGACGGCGGTGGCGGTGGCGGCCCTGGTTTGGAGCCTGGACCGCCTTCTGCCGATCAATCCCGGATCGCTGGGCTATGAGCTCGATCCGCTCTACCTTCCGGCGGCGGCGGCGGGGCTCATCGCCTACCTTCTCGGCCGCTCACGCCGCGCTGCCTTTATCGGCGGCGTCGGCTCTATCCTCTTCATGGATCTGAGCTCCTGGGCAGAAAATATAGGGCGTGGCTTTAGGGATATACCGGTTGTCCTGGGCGGCGGCGGTATCTTCGACGCTGCTCTGATCGCCGGGGCTATCGGGACTCTGCTGGCCGAAGTGGTTGGCGAAGTAAAAGAACGGCTCCACGGTGGGCCGGATGAGGGTGAGCGGCATTAAGCGAATATGGGGGCTGGTGACGGCGATATTGTTTCTCCTGCTGCTTCCTGCGGCGGGCGGGGAGGGGTCTGATTATTCCCCAGCGGTAGCCGGCCAGGCTCTGGCCCGGGAAGGGCACGGCGATGAGCTCTCCGCAGAGGAGCTGAAAAGCGGGCGCTATTTCTACATGATCGATGAACGGGGGCGCACGATCCTGATCACCGGCCGGCGGCTGGGGGTAAAAGATCGCTTTTTAAATGCGGACAATGAGCTCTACGAAGTGGAAAGTGTGAAGGGAAACCTAGCTCGGGCTCGTTTTGTAGAAAGGGTGGAACTAAATACCGGGTGGGGGTGCTCCCCTGGGGGGGAAGGGGCTTCCCCGGCGGCGCAGGAGATAAAGCCGGCCTACAGGATAGCGATCTACCATACCCATAACGCCGAATGCTATGTCCCCAGCGATGGCACCGAAAGCGTCTACGGTACCGGGGGGATTCATGAAGTGGGCCTGGCCTTCAAGGAATCGCTGGAGAAAAAAGGGGTTAAGGTGCTCTACTCCGATCAGCTGCACCTGCCCCATGATCGCGGCGCCTACCGGCGCTCGCGGGGTACGGCGCTGCGCCTGCTGCGGGAGCACCCCGACGCCATCTTCGATCTGCACCGGGATGCCGCTCCCTGGGAAAAGTATGCCCTGGAGCTGCAGGGCGAAGAGCTTACCCAGATCCAGATCGTGGTGGGCTTGAGCAACCCCGGCGTGGCGACGAACCAGCAATTTGCCTATGATCTCAAAGGGTATGCCGATCGGATCTACCCGGGCCTGATCCACGGTGTTTTACTGATCTGGGGAAGTTACAACCAGGATCTTTCGCCGCTGGCCCTCCTGCTGGAGGTGGGGGCTCACACCAATACTAAGGAGGCGGCAGAGCGGGGGATTGCCCGCTTTGCCGATGTGGTCTCCTACTATTTTTACGGCCCCGCCTTCTTGAAAGATCGGAAAATAGCGCCCCGGGAGCGGGCGGCGCAGGAGCCGCCTGCTGATAGGCCGCGTTATGGAATAATGCGCGCTTTCTCCGGAACGATCCTGAGCCTTCTATTGGTATCGACGGGGGCTTCGCTCGGTTTCTATTTTTTGAACAGCCCCGATGCCCTGGAAAGGTTATATCTCTGGATCGAAGCGCTCCCGGAGAGGCTGGCCCGGTTGCGCCGCAGAAGCCGACTTTTCTGGGGAAACCTGCCGGGCCTCCTGAAAAACCTGCGCCGGGCCGCCCCGTTCAATCTCAGCGTGGCCTGGCATAGACTGGGAAGAGAAAGAGCGATTTTGCCCTGGATCAGACGTGAACTGATCTTCACGGTGCGGTGGTGGGCTAAAAAAGGGCTTGCTGAAGCGGCCGCCCTCTGGAGAGAAGCGCCGCAAAATTTGCGGCGCGCCTGGGAAGTTCTACGCTCAGAGAAAGAAGAGCTGCCCCGGGTTTTGCGCAAAGAGTTTTCTTTCCTGGAAAAGGCTCTGCGCCGCCTTTCTGACAGGTTTTCTGCTGTTATCGATGAATCCCGGGGCAGGCTGCGCTTCGCTCTAATGGAGGCCAGAAGCGAGATAGCGGTTATTGCCAGGCTGCTCCGCGAGTATACCCTTCAGCTTCGCAACCGTCTGCGTCCCTAGCGGCGCATATGCTGTCCCGATCGTTTCCCTTCAGCATTTTTCTCTACTCCCGGCGCCGCCTTCGGGGAAGGTAAATGGGCAGCGATGTAGAATCCATTTTAGGGATGCTTTTACAACAACCATAAATCAGGCAGCAAGTAAGATCAACGGAGGATCTAGATGACAAAATACATTTTCATCACCGGTGGAGTGGTTTCATCATTGGGGAAAGGGATTACGGCTGCTTCGCTGGGCCGTCTCCTGAAGGCGAGAGGGTTGAAGCTGACTATTCAAAAGTTTGATCCCTACATCAACTACGACCCCGGGACGATGGGCCCGCACCAGCATGGCGAAATATTTGTTACCGAGGACGGGGCCGAGACCGATCTGGATCTGGGGCATTACGAAAGGTTTATTGATCAGAATTTAACCAAAGAAAACAATATTACTACCGGCAAGGTCTACTGGTCGGTAATCGAGGGGGAGCGGAAAGGGCTCTACCTGGGACAGACTGTCCAGGTGATTCCGCATATTACCGATGAGATCAAAAGGCGAGTGCAAGGGGCTGCGCAGGAGGGTGCTGTCGATGTGGTCATCACCGAGATCGGCGGCACTATCGGCGATATTGAGAGCCTCCCTTTTCTTGAGGCTATCCGCCAGCTGCGCTACGATCTCGGTTGGGAGAATGTGCTCTTCCTTCATGTTACCCTGGTGCCGTACCTGCCCGCATCGGGCGAGCTGAAGACGAAACCGACTCAGCACAGCGTCAAGGAGCTGCGCAGCATCGGGATCCAGCCCGATATCATTATCTGCCGGACGGAGTATCCCCTGAGCAGCGCTGTCAAGCGGAAGATCGCTCTTTTTTGCAATGTTAAGCCCGAAGAAGTGGTAGAAAACCTTGACACCGACAGCATCTACAAGGTGCCGCTGAACTTGCAAAAGCAGGGTCTGGATGGGATGGTCGTGCAAAAGTTGGCGCTCCATTGTGGTGGGGTGCAGATGGATGCGTGGAACCGCCTCGTGGAAAGCATCGACAGCCTGCAGAAAGAGGTTACCGTTGCTCTGGTCGGTAAATATGTGGCTTACGCTGATGCCTATCTCAGCGTAAATGAATCGCTCTTTCATGCCGGGCTTTCTCACGGGGCTGCCGTGAAGGTCAAATCTATCCCGGCGGAAGATTTTGAAACGGAGGATCCCAGGAAGCTGCTTCAGGGGACAGATGCTATCCTCGTCCCCGGCGGTTTCGGACACCGCGGCATCGAGGGGAAGATCAGGGCGGTACAGGCGGCGCGGGAGACGAAGATCCCCTTTTTCGGCCTCTGTCTGGGGATGCAGTGCGCCGTGATCGAGTTTGCCCGCCATGTGGCCGCCATGGAGGGCGCTCACAGCACCGAGTTTGATGAGAATACCCCCTTCCCCGTATTTGATTACCTGCCGGGGCAGGACAACAATACCCGCCTGGGGGGTACGCTCAGCCTGGGTGCCCGCCCCTGCTTGATAAAAGAGGGGACGCTGGCCTGGCAGGCATACAGGACAGGAAGGATCATGGAGCGGCACCGGCATCGATTCGAGTTCAATCTCGATTACCGGAACCGGCTCGAGGAAGCGGGGCTGCTGTTCAGCGGCTTCAATGAGGCCGACGGCCTGGTGGAGATTATGGAGCTTCCCGGCCACCCCTGGTTTGTGGCTGTTCTCTTCCACCCCGAATTCAAATCGAGGCCCAACCGGGCCCATCCTCTTTTCCGCGACTTTGTCGGCGCCGCTCTGAGCTACCGCCGCCGGAAAGGGAATTAAGAGGCGGCGTTCAAACGGTGTATGAAAGGATCTTTTC
Organism: Bacillota bacterium; assembly: GCA_012840855.1. Classification (GTDB taxonomy): domain Bacteria; phylum Bacillota; class Dethiobacteria; order DTU022; family DTU022; genus JAAZPQ01. The sequence goes on from DUVX01000033.1 coordinate 9,315, forward strand.
CAGCACCGCCTCTGTGAGGCGGTTAATCTCACTGAAGCGCATACTCGGGGCATAGTACGATTCCAGCTTCTGATGGACATCCCGGGACCGGGCGATAAAATCGATGGCGGCGTGGAAGGTCCGATCATAGAGGCCTCGGGCGAGGTCGCGCTCTTTTTCCAGGCGCCGCCCGGGGTTTTTTACATAGGCTGCGGTTTCGATGAGCCGGTCTTCACCGGTCGGCACCAGGATATGGGGGGTAACGCTGTTCAGAACGGCAACCCGGAGCTGCGGGATGATCAGGTGGTCTATCTTGACGGGATCGAGGGCGCAGTGGTAGACTTCGACAAAAAAGCTGCGCATCACCGCGGCGTCCTTGATCCGGGCGATGAGCTCATTTTTGCCCGTACCATCGTCTCCACTGATGATGTAGCGCTGGAAATCCCCCACGATGGTATCGAGGTAGCTGATGGGCCCGTCAGGTGTGATCGCTGTGGCGAAGAGATGGCGCTCCCTTCTCTCCGTATTACTCCGGTTGACCTTGCCGCCAAAGATTTCGCCGATTACCCGCAGTGCCAGCCGATCCAGCCCGGCAGTGTCGAGGCAACGGTTTTCCCGGTAGTAATCCTCCACCTCGTCGAGAAAGAGCTTTGCCGCCGCCAGGTAGCGGTAGGCCCGGCGATAGAGACGGGCAGTCTCCCGGTTGGAACTGAGGATAGCTTCGCGCCGGGCGATTACTTTTGCCTCATCCCAGAACTCCCCCAGGTTGATGATCTCGTCGACGGCTCCGGGATTTTTCGGATCGACCATATGCGGCGTCGTCCCGTCGATACAGGCGATCTGCAGCTGGGGGAAAACAATGCCGTCTAAGGATTCGCTGTCGGCGGAGCAACAGTGGAATTCGACATCGTAGCCCTGGGCAGTTAATTCCCGGGAAATATTGTACATGAAGGTCGATTTGCCTACGCCCGGGCCTCCCTTGATCACGAAGATGCGCGCGGCGTTATCGGCGATGATCTGATCGTAGAATGAGTAGAACCCGTAAGCGGAATTCGATCCCGGAAACATCTTTCTGATATTACCCTGGCCCATGACCAAAAACCTCCTGCTGATCATTGCTGCTGTCACCTTATAGTATGACCCGATGGAGCCTTCGGTTAAAGCACCCCGGATACTTGTTTTTTTGCGAAGGGGCGGGTATGATCTTGCAGGGAAGGCAGGAAAATGAAACAACGGGGACGTACCTTCCTGTTGCATTTGCGCACTGCGGAGCCATGAAAAGATTATGGAAGACGGTGAAACAAATATGTTAGAAAACGGGGGGAGCTGGCGCCCCGATCAATTCATCGAGGAAGCTATTGCAGGGCTTAATGACACTGTGGGGGCGGGGGAGAGGGTTGTCTGCGCTTTAAGCGGGGGCCTTGATTCCACCGTGGTAGCCTTCCTGCTGGACCGGGCCATCGGCGAACGGCTGGTGGCTATCTTTGTCGACCATGGGATGCTGCGTGCTGGTGAGGCGGCGGAGGTGAGCGAGCTTTGCGGCCAAAGGCTGCGGGGCCGCTTTGTCCGTATCGATGCCGGCGAACGGTTTTTAAAGGCGCTGCGGGGCGTAACCGAACCGGAGCAAAAAAGGAAGATCATCGGGGCGGAATTCATCAAGCTCTTCAAAGAGGAAGCACTCTCCCTTGGCGATATCGCCTACCTGGCCCAGGGGACGATCCGTTCCGACGTGGTCGAGAGCGGCGCCGGGACAAAGGCGGCGATCAAGGCCCACCACAATGTGGGGGGGCTGCCCGAGGAGCTGGGTTTCAAGCTCATCGAGCCGCTGCGAGATCTTTACAAGGGGAGGGTCCGCCGGGTGGGCGAGGCGCTGGGCTTGCCTGCGGCGATCCTGCGGCGCCAGCCCTTTCCCGGGCCGGGCCTGGCGGTGCGGATCATCGGCGAGGTTACCGCTGAAAAGGTGGCGCTTTTGCAGAGCGCCGATGCCATATTTCGCGAGGAGATCGCGGAGGTGGGGCTGGCGGAGGAGATCTGGCAGTTTTTTGCCGTTCTCACCGGTGTCCGCGCCGTCGGGATGAAGGAGGGGGCGCGCCATTACGGCGAGGTTGTGGCCCTACGCGCCGTTATCTCCGAAGACGCGATGACCGCCGGCTGGGCCCGGCTGCCCTTTGATCTGCTGCAGAGGGCCTCAGAGCGGATCACCGCTGAGATAGCGGCTGTCTCCAGAGTGGTCTACGATATCACCGCCAAGCCCCCTGGAACGATCGAGTGGGAGTAAATAAAACTACGGGCACACTGCTGATAAAATCTGCAGTAAGGGTAATCAATTCATAACTTATATTTGATAACAAAAAGCCGGCAAGCGCCGGATAATAGGGAAAACAGGTAATCAAAACGCATAAAAAAGCCTCAGAAAAGGCCCGGGCTGCCGCCAGGGCCTTACTAGATCTGTCCGTGATGCAATAAGCTAGTTGCCCCGATCCTGCATCCGTTCGGCCGCGCTTAGCGAGGCGATATCGAGCCCTTTCATCGCTTCACCGAGGCCCCGGGAGACCCTCAGCAGCACTGCTGGGTCATCGTAGTGGGCTGTCGCTTCGACGATCGCTTCGGCACGGGCCTGCGGGTTCTCCGACTTGAAGATGCCGGAGCCGACAAAGATGCCGTCTGCACCGAGCTGCATCATCAGGGCTGCGTCGGCGGGTGTGGCGATACCGCCGGCGGCATAATTGAGCACCGGAAGCTTTCCTTCTTCTCTGATCTGTCTGAGCAGGCCTGGAGCTGCCTTCATCTCCTTGGCCATGACCGACAGTTCATCATCGGGCGCGTTGATTACCTGGCGCAGCTCTTCCATCACTTTGCGGATATGGCGCACCGCTTCGACGACATTGCCGGTACCCGGTTCCCCTTTAGTGCGCAGCATCGCTGCCCCCTCGGCAAGGCGGCGTAGCGCCTCTCCGAGATCCCGGGCCCCGCAGACAAAGGGTGTGGCGAAAGCGTGTTTGTCAATATGGTAGCGCTCATCGGCGGGGGTGAGCACCTCGCTCTCGTCGATAAAGTCTACGTCGAGCTCTTCTAGGATTCTGGCTTCCATGAAATGGCCGATACGCACCTTGGCCATTACCGGTATCTCGACGGCATCCTTGATGCGCAGCACTATCTCCGGATCGGCCATACGGGCGATGCCGCCGGCGGCGCGGATATCGGCGGGGACCCGCTCCAGCGCCATTACCGCTACGGCACCGGCGTTTTCGGCAATTTTGGCCTCCTCGACGGTGGTTACATCCATGATCACGCCGTTCTTTTTGATCTGGACCGGACTTTGCTTGATCTGAGGTTTGCGTTGTTCCTTCATTTCCAGTCTCCTCCTACTCGCTTAAGATTCAGTGTTGCCCTTTACGGCTGTTGAACCCGTCAGCCCCTTCCCGGCAAGAAAGGCCCTGATCCCCCGAATGGAATAATTGCCGTCATGGAGAATCGAGGCTGCCAGAACCGCATCAGCTCCACCAGCGGTGAGAGCATCGAAAAGATGCTCCGGCCTGCCCGCCCCTCCCGAGGCGATTACCGGTAACGTGACGGCGGCGGTTACAGCTTTTAGCAAGGCCAGGTCGTAGCCCTGCCGGGTGCCGTCGGTATTCATCGAGGTGAGCAAGATCTCCGCCGCGCCGCGCCGCTCCACTTCAGCGGCCCACTCCACGGCATCTCTGCCGGTGGGGCGGCGCCCACCTCCTTTGTAGACCTCATAGCGGGCGTTTTCTTCGGGCTGCGCCGGTGCAGTTCTCCGGGCGTCAATGGCGACGACAAGGTGCCGGCTGCCAAAGAGCCGGGCTCCCTCCTCGATAAGTGAGGGGTTGTCCAGGGCGGCGCTGCCCAGCGATACCCGGTGGGCACCGCTTTTCAGCATCTCTTCGATCACTGCAGCTGAGTCGATACCTCCCCCCACAGTGAGGCAGAGATCCGTTGCCGACGATATGTCCCGGATGAGACTGCAGGTGAGTGGACGGCTCGCCGGCGTGGCGGCGATATCGAGTAAAAACAGCTCATCGGCACCCTCCCGGGCGTAAAAAGAGGCGAGTTCAAGCGGATCTCCGGCATCGCGGAGTTGCGAAAACTGTATGCCTGTGACCACGCGGCCTTCGCGCAGGTCCAGGCAGGGGATTATTCTGGGATAGCTCATCTGCACACACCTGCCCCGGGTGCCCGAATTCGACTTGATCTTACCAAAATTATTAGAGTGCTGCAAGCCGCTGTTCCAGATCGCCTGGGAAGGTGGACGTTTGTAAAAAAGCTGCCGGTCTTTACCGCTTTTTCTCTTTTATCTGGGCGCCGCTGTGGGGATCGATATAGTAGTTGTCTTTGAAGAGCAGTTCCGAAACGGGGACAATGCTGTATTTGTGCCGCCGGTAGTAGTCGATAATCTCGGGGAGGGCATCGGCGGTGTAGAGCCCGTTATTATGGAAGAGGATGATGGCGCCCTTGTGAGCACGGCTGGTAACCCGCTCCGTGATCTCTTCCGCAGTTAGGTTCTTCCAGTCAAGCGAATCGATACTCCACTGCACACTCGTGTAGCCCAGTCCCGAGATCGTTTCGATCACATGGTTGCTGTACTCGCCGAAGGGCGGGCGAAAAAGAGAAGTTTTCTGGCCGGAGACCTTCTCGATCATTTGCTCCACCTCTTTTATCTCGCGGCTGATCTCCTCTGCGGTGAGATTGTTCATATGCGGATGGGTCAGGGTGTGGTTGCCGATCTCGTGGCCCTCCTTGGCTATCAGCTTCACATAATCCGGGTAGGCCTCCACCCAGAAGCCGGTGAGGAAGAAGGTGGTCTTGATCTGGTTATCCCTCAGGATCTTGATAATCTTCTCCGTCCTTTCCGCACCCCAGCTGGCATCGAAGGAGAAAGCCACCTTTTTCTTACCCGTCTCCACATAATAGATCGGGACCAGCCGCTCTCCCGGACCTACCACGGCGGCCAACCGCCCGGGGAGGTTGAGCAGGGGGGTCAGCAACAGGATCGCCAGCACCAGGAGAAGCCCGATCAGCAGCTTCACCCGCTCTTTTCTGATCAACAGAGTTACGAACAAGTAAATCACCCCCTTTATTATTATGAAGCGCGGCGGCGGTTTATGTTTTACCGCAAAGGCGGCGGCTTAGGTTATAATAGAAAAAAGTAATATTGATGGAGGAATTTAGATGAACAGACCGAAGCGGCGCAGCTGTATCGACCAGATCAAGCCCTACGAACCGGGCAAACCTGTGGAAGAGGTGGAGCGCGAGCTCGGCCTGAAGGGCGTGCTCAAGCTGGCTTCAAATGAGAATCCCTTGGGGCCGTCGCCGGCAGCGCTGAAGGCGCTTAAGGGAATTCTAGGGCGGCTGCACTATTACCCCGATGGTAACTGCTACTATCTCAAGGAGGCCCTGGCCCGGAAGTTCGGTTTTACGCCGGCAGAGGTGATCGTTGGCAACGGTACTGATGAGCTGCTCATGCTGCTCGCCCTGGCTTATATCAATCCGGGTGACGAGGCGGTTACGGTATATCCCACATTCTCGGAGTACGAGTTTGCCCTGCGCCTGATGGGGGGGGTGCCGCGTCCAGTGCCGCTGAAGGGCAAAAACTTCGATTACGATCCCGGAGCGCTTGCCGGCGCCATCAACGAGCGCACCCGCCTGGTCTTCATCTGCAGCCCCAATAATCCTACCGGATCGCTGATCTCCCCGGCCCAGCTCGAAAGTTTTATGCGCGACCTGCCGCCCCGTATCCTCGTGGTGCTTGATCATGCCTATATCGAGTATGTTACCGGCAGCGCTCACCCCAATGGCCTCGATTACATCAGGCAGGGGCGGCCCCTGCTGGTTTTACGAACCTTCTCCAAGATCTACGGCCTTGCCGGCCTGCGCGTCGGCTTCGGTCTCGCTCCCGCCGGAGTGATCGCCGATCTCAACCGGGTCCGGGAGCCCTTTAACGTGAATACGCCCGCCCAGGTGGCCGCCGTCGCCGCCCTGGAGGATGAGGAGCATCTCAAGCGCAGCCTGGCGATGGTAGAGAAGGGGCGCCGGCAACTTGCCGCAGGGCTGGCGATGATGGGGCTACGGGCTGTGCCGGGCGGCGGCAATTTCTTATTTGTTGACACGGGCACCGACTCCCGAAAAGTGTTCGAGGCGCTGCTGCAGCGCGGTATCATCATTCGCAGCGGCGATATCTTCGGTTTTCCCACCCATATCCGCGTAACCTGCGGCACAGAGGAGCAAAACGAGTCCTTCCTGAAGGCGCTTGCCGAAGTGCTCGCCTGAAGATAGGTGGGACAGGGAGGACCGTCCCCCCTGTCCCGCTGACCTCCCTTAGCGCCGTCCGGTTTTTTTCTCAAACTTCCACAAAGCTTATCCCTTATCTCCATAATATTTAAAAAATAGCTTGACGAATTGTTCAATATAATTTATCTTTAAATTAGAATATTGGTAGTTAATATTGTTTTTTTAAGAGAGAGTGATTGGCGAAATATGTGAAAGTTTGGGGAATCGGGAACTTATTACAAAGGAGGATGACGATGTCTGTTCGGGAATGGAAGTTGCCGCTGCTGAATGACTACCCGGAAAAGTGGGCCCGCCAGGATCCCCGGAAACCGGCCCTGGTCCAGCACGAAGATGACAACACTGTAACCTATAAGCAGTTTAATTCCATGGTCGATTTCTTTGCTTTGCGCCTTCTTGATCTGGGGATCAAGAAGGGGGACCGCGTGGCGACAATGCTCGTCTTGATCCCGGAGCATGTCATGCTGATGTATGCCTGTTTCAAGATCGGCGCGATCATCGCTCCCCTGGATGTGCGCCTAAAGGAGGCCGAGGTAGTTCGCGATCTGGGCAAGATTAAGCCGAAGGCCTTCTTCTTTCTAGGGAAGACACCGCTGCGCGACTTTCGTGAAGTGGGCAGAGCGGTACAGGAAGAGTGTCCCTATGTGGAGCATCTGGTCCAGTTTACCCCCAACCCGGGGCCCGGAGAGCTTCTCGGCGGGGCGATGGCGATCACCGAGATGATGAACAAACGAAAGCTATTAGCTCTGAAGATCAAGGATATCTTTACCGGCGGGCTGAAAAAAGCGGCCGCCCTGATCGATACCCATACACCGGCCCTCATCATCTTCACTACTGGTACGACAGGAGAGCCGAAGCCGGCGGTGATGAGCCATGAGAATATTATTATCCAGAATGAAGTGCTCGCCCGGGGGTTGGCGGGGAAAGTGGCGCGGGAAGAGATGCGCATGCTGATCAACCTGCCGCCCAGCCATGTAGGCTGCGTCACCGAGCAGCTGATGACCACCCTTTATCTCGGGGGGACAGCCTACCTGATCCGGATATTCGATCCGAAGATGACCCTCGAGGCCATCGAGAAGCACCGGATAGTGGTGCTGGGTCAGATCCCGACGCAGTATCGCCTGGAGTGGGCTCTCCCAGGGTACGCCGATTACGATCTGAGCAGCCTTCGCTTCGCCATCTATGGCGGCTCGGCTGTGGATACCGTCTTCCTGAGGGAGATGGCCAAAATGGCTCCCAATTTCGGTACCGGCATGGGGATGACCGAGACGGCGGGATTTTACACCTACACTGCGCCCGATATCAGTGTAGAGGAGATGGCTGGCCAGGTGGGCGCCGCCTTCGATGATCTGGCCCCGGTAACGGTGCGCCAACCGATGCGGCCTGATGGCAGCGCCGGGGAAGAGCTGCCCGATGGGGAAGTAGGCGAGATCTGCGTACACGGGCCCATTGTTTTTCAGGGCTACTACAATCTCCCCGAGGAGACGGCGAAGACAGTCTCCACCGACGGCGTTCTCTATACCGGGGATATGGGCTACTACAAGATGGTGGGCGACAACCGGGCCCTTTTCCTTTCGGGGCGGCAGAAGTTTGTAATCAAACAGAAGGGTTACCAGGTCTTTCCCGATGAGGTGGAGGAGTATATCGCCTCTCATGAGAAGGTGGACCTTGTCGATGTGGTGGGAATCAAGCATAAGCTCTTCGATGAGGGGATCTTCGCCTTTGTCCGGCCCAAAAAAGGGGTGGAGCTGACGGCGGAAGAGATTGCAGATTACTGCAAAGAGATCGCTTCATACAAGAGGCCGCAGCATGTGGAGATCTGGCCCCAGGAAAAAGATTTTCCCCTCACCAGGGTAGCCAAGGTGGACAAGCGTGAGCTGAAACTTATCGCCGAAAAAGTTGTCGAAAAACTGCGCCGCGAAAACAGGTGGGATGCCGCTTCCGTCTAAAAAAAGTTTGGGGCAGCTCTCCCCTTTGCTGTCCCGGTGTTGATTGTTTCGCTCCTTTCTCTGCACAGCTGCCGGCGCCGGTGTGGGGGAGGGAGCGCTTTTAAATGCTCCCCCGGCCTGCTCAGGCGAGCATATCGCCGCCCGTCGGCAATTTTATCTGAAATAATAGCCCTGCTTTGATATAATGTGTTGAAGGTATCTGCATAAATCGACGGGAAGGTGGTCTGCTTTGGGAAAGAAACAGGGCTCTGAGCGGAAACGCTTGCTCTTATTTATCGTTGCCTGTTTGCTTTTAGTGGGTTCGGCCTACCTGGTTTCCCAGGTGGCGCTGGGCACGGATCTGGGCAAGAGAGCGCTGGCCTGGACCGGCAAAGAGGATATCGGGATCAAGCGCGGCCTCGATATCGCCGGCGGGCTGTATGTGCTTCTGGAGGCGGTGGAGACGGGAGATGAGGAGATCGATGCTGATGCTATCGAGCGGACCGTGGCGGTCATCCGCATGCGCGTCGATGAGCTCGGTGTAGCCGAGCCGGTGATCACGTCGCAGGGCAAAAACAGGATCCGCATCGAGCTGCCCGATATCGATGATCCGGAGAAAGCCCGCGAAATCATCGGCCGCACCGCCAGGCTCTCCTTCGTCGATCCCGAGGGCGAGGAAGTTCTCACCGGCGCCAACCTGCGCCGCGTCCAGGCGATGCGGGATCCCAGCGAGCCCGAGCCCTTTATCTCCCTGGAGCTGGATAAGGAGGGCACCAAGAACTTCGCCGAGGCTACGGGCGAATTTTACGGTCAGAAGATCTATATCCTTCTCGACGGTGAGGTCATCTCTGACCCCGTGGTGAACGCAGTGATCACCGACGGACAGGCTCGGATTACCGGCCGCTACACTTTCGAGGAAGCAGCGGAGCTGGCCCTGCTGCTGCGCAGCGGTTCCCTTCCCGTGGAACTGAAGGAGCAGGAATCGCGCCTTGTCGGGCCAACCCTGGGACGACGGACCATGGATGTGAGCATCTACGCCGCCGCTGCCGGGCTGGTGGCGGTGCTGCTCTATATGATCATATTTTACCGTTTTGCCGGCTTCATCTCCGGTATCGCCCTGCTATTTTACCTGACGCTGGTCCTAGGGGCGCTGACGCTGCTGCCGACGACCCTGACCCTCCCCGGCATCGCCGGCCTGATCCTCTCTATCGGTATGGCCGTCGACGCCAACGTGCTTATTTTTGAGCGGATCAAGGAAGAACTGCGCTCCGGGCGCACTGTTCACCGGGCCATGGAAAACGGTTTTCAGCAGGCTTTCCGGACCATCCTTGACTCGAACGTTACCACCATTATCGCTACCGTTGTTCTCTTCGCCCTGGCCAGCGGCCCTGTACGCGGGTTTGCGGTGACGCTCTTTATCGGTGTTATTTGCAGCATGTTTACCGCGGTGACGCTGACGCGCTCCCTGATGCGCCTTGCTTTTCAGGCCGGGTTGATGCGCAGCAGCCGGTATGTGGGGGTGAAGACAGCATGATTCGCTTTATCCGTAATCGTAAAATTCCTTACGCCCTCTCCCTGATCCTGATCCTGGTCGGCGCGATCTCGCTCGCTCTTTCCGGTTTGAACTTAGGCATCGATTTCGCCGGGGGGACGGTCTTTCACCTGAACCTTACTGACGATTTCACCATGGAAGAGGTAGAAAAGCTCTCTGGAGAGATCCCTGAGCTTAAGGGCGCAGCGTTGCAGATGGATCAGGGGCATGATCCACAGGGCCGGATTACCAGAGGGGTGGTCATCAAGAGCGCCTATATCGAGGAAGGGCGCCGCAACTCCATTCTCGACACTTTCAGAGAGCACTGGCCCTCGCTGGGCCCCGATGATCTGCGCGTGGAGAGCGTGGGCGGAGTGATCAGCGGTGAGCTGGCCCGCCAGTCACTCATCGCCCTGGTCGTGGCCATCGCCGGGATGGTTCTTTATATCACGTTCCGTTTCGAATTTCGATTCGCCCTGGCGGCGATCATCGCCCTGCTCCACGATATCTTTATTATCGTGGCCGTATTCTCAATTTTTCAGATCGAGGCCAATGTGCCCTTTATTGCAGCCCTGCTTACCATATTCGGCTATTCGGTCAACGATACTATTGTTATCTTCGACCGGATCAGGGAAAATATCAAGCGCAAAAAGAAAGAGGAGTACGCCGCTCTGGTCGATGAGAGCATCAACCAGAGCCTTGTGCGCACGCTGAACACCTCGCTGACCACATTTATAGTTCTATTGGCCCTGCTGGTCGGCTTTTTCTACTTTATCGGCAGTTTCGATCTCATCGCCTTCGTCGTAGCCCTGCTCATCGGCGTCATCGTGGGGACCTATTCATCGGTATTTATCGCCGCGCCCCTCTGGTTCGATCTGACGGAGCTTAATTTTCGCAGGGCGCGCCGCCGCCGCGCCTGAGAACGAACCAGGTGACCCTCGCAGCGGTTGCATTGGGGAAAGGAGACAGCCCTTAAAAGATGAGTCTATCTCAGAAACGCTGGGACGAGCCGGCTTCGGCATCTGACGGAGCGGTGACCGCCCTGGCGGAAGAGCTGAATATTATGCCGGCTCTGGCCCGGGTTCTATTCCAGCGGGGGATCAAAGAGAGCGCTGCCGCCCGCAGCTTTCTTGATCCCTCGCTGGAGCGGCTCCATTCCCCCTGGCTGATGAAGGGGATGGAGCGCGCGGTGGCGCGGATCTGCACCGCCCTGGAAAAAGGCGAGAAGATCGTTGTACATGGCGACTATGATGTCGACGGGATTACCGCGGCGGCGCTCCTGATGGAGGTGCTACGGCAACTCGGGGCGGCGGTGGTGGACTTTTACCTGCCCAGCCGTTTCCGGGAAGGCTATGGGCTGCACCGCGAAGCGCTGGAGCAGATCGCCGCGGCGGGAGCCGACCTGCTGATCACCGTCGATTGCGGCGCCAACGCTTCCTCTGAAATCGCTTGTGCCCGCAGCCTCGGCTTGGATCTGATCATTACCGATCATCACAAGACTTTTGAGCCGCTTGAGGGAGCCGCAGCAGTTCTTAATCCCCTGCAGGAGGGCTGCCGTTACCCCTTCAAGGATCTTTCCGGTGCAGGGATCGCCTTTAAACTGGCCACAGCGCTGAAAGAAAAAAAGGACGCGGCTTTTCCGGAAGATCTTCTCGATCTGGCCGCCCTGGGGACGGCGGCCGATATGGTGCCGCTACTCGGAGAAAACCGTATCTTGACCGCCCAGGGGCTGGCGCGGCTGAGGCGTGCACCGCGGCCTGGCCTGGAGGCTCTGGCAAAAATTGTGGGGATCGAGCCGGCGCAGATCGACAGCTATGCGCTCTCTTTTATACTGGCTCCGCCGCTCAATGCTGCAGGCCGCCTGGGTGAGGCCGATCCGGCGCTCCGCCTGCTTCTGGAACAGGACAGGGAGAGCGCCGCAGCTCTTGCCCAGAATTTACATAACATAAATCGCGAGCGCCGTGACAGGGAAGCGCGGATTCTCCGCGAGGCTGAAACTGTTCTAAAGAGCGATCGCTGCGCCGCGGGGGAGCATATCATCACTCTGGCCGGCGACGGCTGGCCTCACGGGGTCATCGGCATCGTTGCTTCACGCCTGGCGGAGCGTTTTTACCGGCCCGTGGTGCTCATCGCTCTTGACGGCGATGAGGGGCGGGGCTCGGCGCGCAGCATCCCCGGTTTCGATATCACCGCTGCCTTGCACAGCTGTGCGCCGCTCCTGGAGCGTTTCGGGGGGCACACCCAGGCCGCCGGCCTGACGATCAGGGCGGAGCGCGTCGCTGATCTGCGCAGGGAACTCAATCGCTATGCTGCGCCGCAACTGCGGCGCGAGAAGCTTTCGCCCCTTCTTCAGTTTGATGCCGCCCTGGATCCGCCGGAGATCGGGATGGAGTTGGCCCGCCAGGTGGCGCTGCTGGAGCCCTTCGGGGTGGCCAATCCGCCGCCCCTTTTTTGTGGCCGGGGTTGGGAGCTGCGCTCATGGCGCCTCGTGGGGGCCGACCGAAAACACCTCAAATTAAATCTGGCCAGTGATGAGCACCGGGCGGCGCCGATCTTTTTCTCGGCGGCTTCACTGGAGCCCTCTCTCAGGCGGGGCCGCCGCTTCGATCTGGCTTTTACCCTGAGAGAGGGGCGCTTCAAGGACCGGCCCATTCTCGATATGGTCTTGAAAGATCTGCGACGGGCCGATCGCCATACGGGCGGCCGAGTTACCGTCATCGACAGGCGCGAACGCCGCCGCCTCGCTTTGCTGAACAGAATTCTACGCGCTGACGCTGCGCCGGCGGTCATCTTCACCGCCACAAAAGGGCGGCGGGCGGCGCTGAAAGAGAAGCTGATGGCGGAGCAGCCGCTTGCTTTTCTCGGCAGCGGGAGAGATAATTATGAGGAGGGCTCGCCCGCACCGGCGTGCGGTTACCCGGTGCTGGTCCTATATGATCTGCCCCTGACGAAGAAGATCGTGCAGCAATATTTCGATCGCTGCGCCGCCGAAGGCGGCCTCCGGATCTATCTTCTTTACAGCGAAGCCGATCGAAAACGCAATGATCTGCTGCTCAATCTGGCACTGCCTTCGGATGACGCCCTGGGTGAAATCTATCGCGCCTGGGCCGAGGCCGCTACGGCTACAGGGAAGGCCGGACTGCCGGCCAGTCTGCGGGAAAGGTTCGCTGCGCCGGCGGGAACAAAATTTTGGGAGCGCTGCCTGAAGATCTATGCTGAAGCGGGGCTTTGTCGCGGCGGAGCGCCTTTACCACCGGAGGATCTTTCCATGCTGGGGCGATCGCTCCAGCGCTCGCCCGCTTTCCAAGCAGTGCGCGAGCTGCGCGAGGGTTGCTTTCGCTACCAGGAGATGCTTCTAAAAAGCTCTCCGGGAGAGCTGGCTGCCGCCTGGGATCAGCTGCTTGAGGTTTAGGGCCGGCAAAAATAATTAAAGATAAGATCGGTGAAAGAAGATGCCGGTAAAAGAAAAAAAACTGGACAATCTAAAAAAACTGCTGGCCCGTCATTACCCCAGCGTTGATGATTGGGCTCGGGTGGAGAAAGCATACGCGTTGGCGCGGCAGGCGCACAGCGGGCAGCGGCGTGAATCGGGAGAGTCATTTATCAGCCACCCCCTAGGGGTGGCTACGATCCTGGCCGAACTGGGCCTTGATTTGACCACGGTTATAGCGGGGCTGCTCCACGATGTCGTCGAGGATACGGCGGTAACCCTGGAGGAGATCAGGGAGAGCTTCGGGGAGGAGATCGCCGCCCTGGTGGACGGGGTCACAAAGCTGAGTCGCCTTGATTTTGCCTCTCGCGAGGAGCAGCAGGCCGAGACCCTGCGGAAGATGTTCATCGCCATGGCCGAGGATATCCGGGTTATCCTGATCAAGTTGGCCGACCGGACGCATAATCTGCGCACCCTGCGCTACCTCGATCCGCGGAAGCAGCAGGAGATTGCACGGGAGACGATGGAGATCTATGCGCCGCTGGCCCACCGCCTCGGTATCTATAAGATCAAATGGGAGCTTGAGGACAGCGCCTTCCGTTATATGCAGCCCGGCGCCTATTATCGGCTCGTCGATCAGCTGGCCAAAAAGAGGCGGGAGCGGGAGCAATTTATCAGCCGCCTGATCAATATTATTATGAAACGCCTCGAAGCGGTGGGTATGACCGCCGAGATCCAGGGGCGGCCGAAACACCTCTACAGCATCTATCACAAGATGAAAGAGCAGGAGAAGGATTTAAGCGAGATCTACGATCTCACCGCCATCCGCGTCATCGTGGATTCGGTAAAGGATTGCTACGGCGTCCTCGGCACGATCCATGCCATCTGGAAGCCCATCCCGGGCCGGTTCAAGGATTATATCGCCATGCCCAAACCGAATATGTACCAGTCGCTGCATACGACGGTGGTGGCCGCCGAGAACGAGCTCGTCGAGATCCAGATCCGCACCTGGGAGATGCACCGCACCGCCGAATACGGTATCGCTGCGCACTGGCGCTACAAGGAGAAGATCACCGATGAGCGCGAATTCGATCAGAAGCTGGCCTGGCTGCGCCAGCTGCTTGAATGGCAGCAGGATTACCGGGATGCGCGGGAATTCATTGAAAACCTGAAGCTCGATCTTTTTACCGATGAGGTCTTTGTCTTTACGCCGCGCGGCGATGTCATCGATCTCCCCGCCGGCTCCATACCTATTGATTTCGCCTACAAGATCCACACCGATATTGGCCACAGCTGCACCGGTTCGCGGATCAATGGACGGCTCGTCCCCCTCGATTATGTCCTGAAAACGGGGGATATGGTGGAGATTATCACCGGCAAGCACAGTTCACCCAGCCGCGATTGGCTGAATATGGTGAAAAGTGCCCAGGCGAAAAATAAGATCCGCAGCTGGTTCAAGCGGGAGCGTCGGGAGGAAAATATTGAAAAGGGCCGCGAGATGATCGAACGCGAGAACCGCCGCCTCGACTACGACCTGAGGGATCTGCTCAAAAGCGACCTGGTGGAAGAGGTGGCGCGGAAGTTCAATCTTCAGTCGGCAGACGATCTATACGGCGCTGTGGGCTACGGCGGCATCACCGTCCGGCAGGTTATCGGGCGGCTGCGCGAGGAATATCGCCGCAAGTACGGCCTGAAGGAAGAGACGCTGCCGCAGACCAGGCCGGAGCAGCGCCCGCCTCCCTCTGCCCCCGGAGTGATCGTCGAGGGGATCGACAATATCCTGGTACGCTTCGCCCGCTGCTGCAATCCTGTGCCCGATGATGCCATCGCCGGGCTGGTGACGCGCGGCCGGGGGGTCTCCATCCATCGCGACGACTGCCCTAATTTAAAGGCTTACCGCTCCGAGAGCGGCAGGCTGCTCAAGGCCGCCTGGGAGAAGGAAGCGGCGCGGGCTTACCCGGTAACCATCGAGGTAGCGGCCAATGACCGGACCAACCTGCTGGCTGATATTACGGCGGCCATCAGCGAGTGCAAGATCCAGATCGCCGCGGTGAACGGGCGCGCTGAGAGGGACAATACGGCGATCATCCATCTGACCCTGAGCGTAAAGGATCGGGCGCAGCTGGAGCAGGTGATGAGCCGGGTCAAGAAAGTGAAAGATATCTACAGTGTGCGCCGTCATCTTTACTGGAAGAGCTGATCGGGGGAGGCGGAAAAATGCGTGCAGTGGTACAGCGTGTGGAGAGGGCCTCGGTGGCGGTAGGCGCGGAAATCATCGGAAAGATCGGCCCCGGCCTTGTTGTCTACCTGGGCGTGGGGCGGGACGATAGCGCCGCCGATTGCAGCTACCTGGCCAAAAAGATTGCAGGGCTGCGTATATTCGAGGATGAGAGCGGGCGGATGAACCTCTCTGTCAGGGAAAACGGGGGGAGCATCCTCTGCATCTCCCAGTTCACCCTCTACGGTGATTGCCGTAGAGGGCGCCGGCCCAGCTTCACCGCCGCCGCTTTGCCGGAGAAAGCGGCGGAACTTTACGAGGAATTCTGCACCCGCTTGAGTGAGGAGGGGCTCGCGATCGCCCGGGGACGCTTCGGGGCGATGATGCAGATAGAGCAGGTTAACGACGGGCCGGTGACGATCCTGCTGGATAGCGGCAAGAATTTCTAGCGATCTGCACTTTGGGATCGACAAAGCAATCTATTGGCAGCGGGACAGCTGCCAAAAATGAGAGATCATTTGGGAAGGGTGAGGGTAATTG
Organism: Bacillota bacterium; assembly: GCA_012840855.1. Lineage (GTDB taxonomy): Bacteria > Bacillota > Dethiobacteria > DTU022 > DTU022 > JAAZPQ01. The sequence continues at coordinate 25,247 of DUVX01000033.1, forward strand.
CAGTATCGGGCTCCCCGGGGTACCCGGGACCTTTTGCCGGGGGAGATTGAAAGATGGCATTTTCTCGAGGAAACATTCAGGGGGCTCTGCGCACTCTACGGCTACGGTGAGGTGCGCACGCCTTTTTTCGAGCAGACCGATCTTTTTGCTCGCAGTGTGGGTGAAGAGAGCGATATCGTTTCCAAGGAGATGTATACGTTTAAGGATCGCAGCGGCCGCAGCCTGACCCTGCGGCCTGAGGGTACGGCGGCGGTGGCTCGCGCTTACCTGGAAAATAATTTAAAAGACCGGCCGCAGCCGATCAAACTCTACTATGTGGGGCCCATGTTCCGCTATGATCGTCCGCAGGCAGGGCGTTACCGCCAGTTTCACCAGGTGGGGCTGGAGCTTTTCGGTGCCGCCCATCCCGTTGCCGACGCCGAGATTATCGCTCTATCCATCAATTTTTTGAAGGCGCTGCATATTGACGATTTCAACCTGGAGCTGAACAGCGTGGGCTGTCCCCGTTGCCGTCCCGCTTACGGGGAAGAGCTGCGCGGCTTCCTGCGCTCGCTCAAAGAGGAGCTCTGCTCGGACTGCCGGCGCCGCTTCGAGGAGAACCCCTTGCGGGCGCTGGACTGCAAGGAGCCCCGCTGCCGCGAACTGGTCCGGCAGGCGCCGATGATGCCCCAGCGCCTTTGCGCGGAATGCCGGATCCATTTCGCGGAGCTGCAGCGGATTCTCGATGGCCTGAAGATTCCCTTTCTCCTCAACCCCCGTCTTGTCCGCGGCCTCGACTATTACAGCCGCACCGCTTTTGAATTTGTTCCCCGTGAGGACAGGGCCCTCGGTTCTTTAGGCGGCGGCGGGCGCTACGATTACCTCGTTGAGTACTGCGGCGGACCGCCCGTTCCCGGGGTGGGGGTAGCTCTGGGTATAGAGCGTCTCCTCACCGCCGCCGGGGCGGCGGCGATATCGCCCTTCTCTACGGCGGAGCCGCCGCTCTATATCGCTTCGGCTGGAGAGGGCCTCTCCCCGGAGACGCTGGCCCTTGCGGAAGGACTCCGCCGCCGTGGCATCCCCGTGGAGACTGAGCTGATGGAGCGCAGCCTGAAGGGGCAGATGAAATATGCCGGCCGGAAAGGTTTCCCGGCGGTGCTGCTCATCGGCTCGCGCGAGCTGGAGACAGGGACCGTGACCCTGCGCCGCATGGACAGCGGCGAGCAGGAGACGGTGCCCCGCGCCGGGCTGGCGGAGAGGCTGCAGCGGGAGGGGCTTCTCCCCCGGCGGCAGGAGGCGACAGCCGGCGGAACGGCAGAGGGAGCGGAACCGCCGGGTTGCGGGGAGCTGCGCGCCGGCGATGCCGGCAAAGAGCTGGCCCTGCGGGGCTGGGTGCAGCGCCGTCGCGATCATGGCGGGCTTCTCTTTGTCGATCTGCGCGACCGCACCGGGCTGGTTCAACTGGTCTTCAACAGTGAGGGCGACCGGGAGCTTTTTGCCCTGGCCGAAAGCCTGCGCAGCGAGTACGTCATCGCTGTGCGGGGTAAAGTGCTCCGCCGCGATCCCGACCAGCGCAACCCCGCCCTGAAGACGGGCGAGATCGAGATTCAGGTTGCGCATCTGGAGATCCTCAATCGCTCGAAGACGCCGCCCTTTTATATCGAAGACGGGCTCCATGTGGACGAAAACCTACGCCTGCGCTATCGCTATCTCGATCTGCGCCGTCCCGAGAACTACCGCCGTCTGGCGCTACGCCACCGTGCGGTAAAGCTGATCCGTGATTATCTCGACGGGTGCGGCTTCCTGGAAATCGAGACCCCGGCGCTGACGCGCAGCACCCCTGAGGGGGCGCGTGATTACCTGGTACCCAGCCGGAGTAGCCCCGGTTCCTTTTACGCCCTGCCGCAATCGCCGCAGCTTTTCAAGCAACTGCTCATGGTGGGCGGCGTGGAGCGCTATTTTCAGATCGCCCGTTGCTTTAGGGATGAAGATCTGCGCGCGGACCGGCAGCCCGAGTTCACCCAGATCGATATCGAGGCCTCCTTCATGGAGAGGGAGCGCCTGTTTGCGATCATGGAGGGGATGATGGCTCTCCTTTACAGCGGGCTCCTCGGCTATGAGCTGCCTCGCCCCTTCCTTCGGTTGACTTACCGCGAGGCGATGGAGCGTTACGGCACCGACAAACCCGATCTGCGCTTCGGGATGGAGCTGATAGATTGCAGCGAACCGGCCCGGGAAAGCGAATTCAAGGTTTTCCGGAGCGCTCTCGAGGCCGGCGGAGCGGTCAAAGCGCTGCGGGCCCCGGGGAAGGGCGGCTACAGCCGCCGGGAGCTCGATGAGCTTGTCGCCCTCGCCGTTGGCTGGGGAGCGGGGGGGCTAGCCTGGTTAATCCGCGAGGAGCAGGGCTGGCGCTCGCCCATCGCTAAATTTTTCAGCCCCGCCCTGCTGGAGAAGATCGGGGAGCTTGCCGGAGCCGTTCCCGGCGATCTGCTGCTTTTTGCCGCCGGTGATAGATCGCTCTGCAATGAAGTCCTGGGCCGGATGCGGCTGCACCTCGCTCCGGAGAGCCTGCCGGCGGAGCCGCATTTTCTCTGGGTCGTCGACTTTCCCCTCTTCGAGTACGATCCGCTGGAGAAAAGGCTGACTCCGGCGCACCATCCCTTCACGGCGCCGCGGGAGGAAGATCTGCCGCTTCTCGAGAGTGAGCCCCTGGCGGTGCGCTCGCAGGCCTACGACCTGGTGCTTAATGGGGTGGAGCTGGGCTCGGGGAGCAACCGGATCCACCGCCGCGAGATCCAGTGGCGCATCTTCCGGGAGCTGGGGATCTCGGAGGATGAAGCGATGGAGAAATTTTCTTTTCTCCTGGAAGCACTGGAGTACGGGGCGCCTCCCCACGGGGGGATCGCCCTGGGCCTGGACCGCCTGGTGGCTCTCTTCACCGGAGACGAGTCGATCCGGCAGGTGATCGCCTTTCCGAAGACCGCCGCTGGAAGCTGCCTGCTCACGGGCGCACCGGCTGAGGTGGCGCCGCAGCAGCTGCAGGAGCTGGGCCTCAGCATTAAATCCGCCTTAAAAGACGGCGGCCCAGACCGCTGAAGGCGTCAATGAGGTCATGCATCACCCCGGCGCCGCGGGAGATGATCAGCCCGGTGAGCAGGTAGTCGATATAGGTGCAGCGGATGAAACCGCCGCCGGCGATGGCCAGCAGGCCGCGGTCGGTAAGGTAGCAGACCAGGACGCCCAGAACGGCAGCGAGCAGCTTTGCCGGCAGCCGTCTGAGGAGGGGAAAAGATCCCCGCAGGGCCTCGGTGATAAATTCCACCACCACGGCCAGGTAAAAGAGAACGATGAGGGCTTCAGTCAACATCTTTACGGTCCTCCTCTCTATCTCCGGTGATCTATGATATGCTTGCTCACCATCAGGCGCCTTTAGGTTGGCCCTGCCTCCGGGCGCTTTGTTTTCCAGGATGTTACTTTTAGTTTGCTTGATTCTTGTTCTGAAATATGCTATGATCCGGGTGCACAAGGACCCTGCTGTGTTCGTGTCTACCGGTAAAGTTTTGAGCTAACACATGATTCTCGGGAGCCTGGTCTTTAGCTGTGGCGTAGCAGCCTCCCTTGAGAGGACCTACAAAGCAGTTAAGAGGGCACCCACTTTTTGGGGGAACAGTTCAAAACCCAACGGTCCACGGCATAGCGGGGTTTTTTTGGTTGGAAAGGAGGAGTTGCCCTTGCCCCTCTTGATAGACGAACTCTCCACCCGGATCAGACAGGGCCTTCAGGAAGGTGTTCATCCGGGAGATCTGCTCGAACTGCTCGATCAGCTCAGCGACGAAGAGAAAACAGAGATATTGAAGCTGCTCTCTGACGACGAAGTGACGGCGCTGATCCAGGAGATGGAGCGTTTTGAGCAGGTATCTCTTTTTCGCCTTCTTGATTACGGCCGGGCTCCCGCTGTTCTTAAAGCGATGGCTTCCGACGATGCCGTCGATTTGCTAGGCGAGCTGTCGCCGGAGGAGATCGCCGCTTTGCTGCCGCTGGTGGATGAGGAGGGCGCCAAGTTCAGCGGGCTGCTGAAGTATCCCGAGGAGAGCGCCGGGGGGATCATGACTACTGAGTATATCTCCCTGCCGGCCGATCTGCCCGTGGAAGAAGCGATTGCACGGCTGCGCGAGATCGCGCCCCAGGCGGAGACGATCTACTATGTATTTGTCGTTGATCTGGAAAACCGGCTCATCGGCGTGCTCTCGCTACGTGACCTCATCGCCGCTCCCGATGGCACCCCGCTTAAAGAGATCATGCGGCACAACGTGATCAGCGTCAATGCCGCGCTCGATCAGGAAGAAGTCGCCCGGGTGGTGGTGAAATACGATCTGCTTGCTCTGCCGGTGGTCGACGACAGCAACCGCCTTCTGGGAATTATCACTTTTGACGACATCATGGATGTTCTGGAGCAAGAGGCCACGGAGGATATCTACCGCCTCGCCGGGGCCGGCGAGGTCACCGGCGTGGAGCTCATGGAGGCTTCCGCCTACCAGGTCGCCTGGCATCGCACTCCCTGGCTACTGCTGAGCATGCTCGGGGGGATCGCGGCCGGTTACATTATGAGCACCTTCGAAAGCACCCTGGAAGCGATCCTGGTGCTCGCTTTCTTTATCCCGGTGATTATGGATATGGGGGGCAATGTGAGCACACAGTCCTCGACGATCTTTGTCCGGGGGATCGCCACCGGGGAGATCAAGGGAAACGGTATCTGGCGGTATCTTTTTCGTGAGATACGGGTGGGGCTTTTGATGGGGGTTCTCTTCGGTCTGCTGGTGGCCGCAGCAGCGTTGCTCTGGCGGGGAAACCCCGTTTTGGGGCTCGTTGTCGGCACCTCCATGATCGCCACCATCTCGCTCGCCACGATTATCGGCACGCTGGTCCCGCTATTTTTTCACAAGCTTAAAATAGATCCGGCGATAACCTCGGGGCCCCTGGTGACGACGATCAAGGATATCACCGGCCTGCTCATCTATTTCGGAATGGCTACTCTTTTTCTTGATTATCTTTGTTGAGATGTCAGCCGGCGACAGGTTGCCATATTAAATGCAGCACCCGCTCTTTTTGCTGTTGCGAAAATTTTTATCCTGCTTGAAAGAAGAGATCGGTTGCGGATAATGGCGAGATAGCACGAGGGCCGGCGGCGGAATCGATCTAAAAACAACAAAATAGGTCAGCATACCCGAATATACATTACATAAAATTGTATATACTGTTAATTACTAGTGAGAAGAGGATGGTTTATTCCTCTTTTTTTTTATTTGGTGCCTTTTACAGGCAGGAGATCGGTAAAGTGGCGCGAATTGAATATCAGGTGGTGGATTGTGGGGTAAAGTGGGTGAGGCGGGCGTGTTTACCGGTGAATATCTACATACGCTCGATCAAAAGAGTCGGGTGATCATTCCCGCCAGGTTCCGGGAGGAGCTGGGGGATACCTTTATGATCTCCCGCGGCCTCGACCGGTGTATCTTTGTCTACCACCTTAATGAATGGAGCAAGATCGAACAGAAGGTCAAAGAGCTGCCCCTGACCAGGAGCGATGCACGGGCTTTTACTCGCTACCTCTTTTCCGGCGCCGCCGAAGTAGAGACGGATCGGCAGGGGCGGGTCTTAATCCCCCAGGGCTTGCGCGAGTACGCCCGTATTGAAAAAGAGGTTATGATCATCGGCGTCTCCAACCGCGTGGAAGTATGGAGCGCCGAGGCCTGGAAAGAATATACCAGCGCGGAAAATCTTGATTTCGAGGCCGCTGCCGAAAAACTGGCGGATCTTGTTTTCTGATCGGAGGACGGCGATGATCGAAAAACATATTCCGGTAATGGTTGAAGAGGTAATTTTTTACCTCAACTGCCGTGACAGCGGTATCTATGTGGATGCTACCGTGGGGGACGGCGGGCACGCCGCCGCCATCTGCAGAACGCTGGGGCCTGACGGGTTCCTCATCGGTCTGGACTGGGACGGTGCGGCTCTAGAGCGGGCCGCTGAAAGACTGGCGAAATTTAAGGGGAAATTTATCCTGCGCCAGCGCAGTTATGCCGGCCTCAGTGAGGTCCTGGAAGAGGAGGGGATCTCCCAGGTGGATGGAATCTTGCTGGATCTCGGCGTCTCCACGCTACAGCTGAGCGATCCCTCGCGCGGTTTTTCATACCAGCAGGATGAACCGCTCGATATGCGCATGGATCATCGCCTGGAAAAGAGCGCTGCCGATCTGGTCAACGGCCTGCCGCAGGCGGAGCTATCTCGACTGATCTACCGCTATGGGGAGGAGAGGTGGGCCCGGCGGATTGCAGCAGGGATCGTGTCGACTCGCAAAAAAAGCGGCCCCATCGAAAGCGGAGCGGCGCTGGCTGAGGTGATCAAAAGGGCGATCCCGGCGGCGGCACGCCGTAAGGGCGGCCACCCCGCGCGGCGCACATTTCAGGCGCTACGCATCGCCGTCAACGGCGAGCTGGATAATATTGAAGCTGTTCTGCCACAGGCGGTGACAACGCTGCGGCCCGGGGGGAGGATCTGCGTCATCGCTTATCATTCCCTGGAGGATCGCATTGTAAAGCGTTTCTTCCGGAAGCGCTCCCGCCGCTGCAGCTGTCCGCCCATGGTTCCCTGCACCTGCGGTGGGGATGGGGAGCTGATCCGGATAACCCGGAAGGCGGTGCGGCCCTCCGCCGAAGAGGTGAGAGACAATTTCCGCGCCCGCAGTGCGCTGCTACGTGCTGCGGAGAGGAGCGTTCTATCGAGCGAGGAAGGTGCATAACAGTGTTACAGGCCAGAAAAGCAGCTCTACCCCTCCGGCCCGTACCGGAGCCGCCTTACGGGGCGGCGGGGAAGCTGCAGACAAAAACTAAAGATCGCCGCAAGGGCTTGAAAGGTATATCGCTTATTCTACTGCTCGGCTGCTTTTTTTTCGGCCTGGTGGTTATCGCCCAGTATTCATCGATCGTGACTTTGAACTATCGGCTTTATCAGGCCGAAACGAGGATCAAGGAGCTCGACGAAGAATATCGTCAGCTTGAGCAGCAGGCCGCCCGGTTGAGTTCCCTTTCGCGCATCGAGACCATCGCCCGCACGGAGCTGGGCATGCGCGAACCGGAAAGCGGCCAGCTGATGGTCGTGACGGCGGGGCGGGAAGAGAGTTCGTCGCCGGGGGAGTGAACGCTCCTTGTTGGAAAGCCAAGTGACGCTTTCAGCAGTGCGCCGCAGGGTTGCGGTCCTGTTTTTCGTGGTAGTTATAGCGGTGGTTGCGCTCATCGGCCGGCTGGCCTGGTTACAGATATTTCGCTCCGAGAAACTCTACGCTGCCGCCTGGGAGCAGTGGAACCGCAGTGTTCCGGCGCGGTCACCGCGAGGGTCGATCTATGATCGCGAGGGAAGGATCCTTGCCGGCAGCATTACTGTGGATACGATCACGGCTCTCCCGGCTCAGGTGGAGGATCCCCCGGGGACGGCCCGGGCGCTGGCCCCACTTCTGGAGATGCCGGAGGAGGAGCTCCTGGAGCGCCTGACCATGGAGCGAAGCTCCATCTATCTGAAGAGGAAAGTGCCGCCGGAGGTCTCGCAGGAGGTGCGCGAGCTCGATCTGCCGGGGATCGTCTTTACCCCCGAGGGGCAGCGTTATTACCCCAACGGATCGCTCGCCTCCCAGCTGCTCGGTTTTGTTGGGATGGACGAAGGGTTGGCGGGGCTGGAGAGCTACTATGAAAAATATCTTCAGGGAAAAGAGGGCTACCTGCTCTTCCCCTCCGATAATTTGGGCCGGCAGATTCCGCATGAGGTGAAGCGTTTCGTCCCGCCCAAGGAAGGGATGGATCTACACCTCACTGTTGATGAGACGATTCAGTATATTGTGGAGCGTGAGCTTGCCCGGGCGATGATCGAGTTTCAACCGAAAGGAGCCCTCGCCATAGCCGCTGATCCGAAGACGGGGGCAATCCTGGCGGCGGCTTCGAAACCGGACTACGACCCGATGAATTATGAGGAAGGCGAGGACTACTGGGCCCTCACTCCGGTTACAGGCTCCTATGAACCGGGCTCGACCTTCAAACTGGTGACGCTCTGCGCCGCCGTGGAGGAGGGGCTCTACAATGAAAAAGAGCATTTTTATTGCCGGGGCTTCGCCACTGTGGGCGGCCACAATATCAGGTGCTGGACAGGAAGCGGTCACGGCAGTATTACATATCTTGAAGCGGTGGAGAGCTCCTGCAACCCCGCCTTTATGCAGCTCGGGGAGAGGCTCGGCGCGGAGAGGCTCTTCGGCTATATCCGCGCTTTCGGCTGCGGTGAACGCAGCGGTATCGACTACCCCGGGGAGGGCGAGGGGCTAATTTTCGAGCCGGAGCAGGTCGGACCGGTAGAGCTGGCCACCAGCTCTTTTGGCCAGGGAATCTCGGTAACGCCGCTGCAGCAGCTCATGGTAGTCTCCGCCATCGCCAACGGCGGCAACCTGATGAAGCCTTACCTGGTGGAAAAAATCTGCAACCTGGAAGGGAAAGCGGTCTACGAGCGGGAGCCGGAGATCGTCCGTCAGGTTATTGCAAAATCAACTGCCGATAAGGTTATCTGGCTCATGGAGAATGTGACGCTGCACGGCAGCGCCATGAATGCGGCCATCGAGGGTTACCGCATCGCTGCGAAGACGGGCACAGCGGAAAAGGTGGGGGCCGGGGGCGCCTATATCGGCGGCGAGTATATCGTCTCTCTCGTCGGTTTTGTTCCCGCCGAAGATCCGCAGATCGTGCTCTACGTAGCCGTCGATGGAGCGACCCGCGGTGTTCAGTGGGGCTCCCAGATCGGTGCCCCCATATTCAAGCGGATCATGACCGATGTGCTCAACTACCTGCAGGTACCTCCCTCAAAGGGCGAGGCGCTGCCGGAGGCAAAACCGGTGAAGGTGCCCGATCTGATGGGGCTGAGCGCCGATGAAGCGGCGGCAAAGCTGGAGACCGCCGGGCTGATGTTAAGATTGGTCGGAGAAGGGCAATCTATTGTTAATCAGACCCCGAAATCGGGAGCGTCGGTGCCCCGGCAGACACAGATTGTGGTTTACCTGAGCGATGAAGAGAATCGCTCTGATCAGATCAGCCTGCCCGATCTGCGCGGCTTCACAATGAAGGAAGCGGGGGAGGTGCTCACCTGGCTGGGCCTTTACCTGCAAGCGGAGGGATCGGGTATCGCTGTGGAGCAGAACCCTTCCGCCGGCACCCCCATCGAGGCGGGTGAGGCTGTTGAAGTATTGTTTGAAGCTCCCATGGAGCGCTAGGAAGCGCCGGCACAGCTTTCTCTTCCGGGAATATGATAAGATTACGGATTCATGGGTGTAATCCGGCAATTAATCCGGAAGAGGAATGAGGGAAGATGGATCTGAAAACGCTATTGAAGACGCTGCTGTTAAAAGAGATAGAGGGTGAGGTTGCCGGTGAGGTGAGCGGGTTGGCCTGTCACAGCAAAAAAGTTGAAGAGGGCGCGCTTTTTTTTGCCCTCAGCGGCCGACGCGAAGAGGGCTGGCGCCATGCTGGGGAGGCTTTTCAAAGGGGGGCCCTGGCGGCGGTGGTGGAGAAGGGCTGCCCCCTTGGGGGTTATCCGCTGATCCGCGTTCCCGTCGTCAGGACGGCCCTGGCCCTTTTAGCCGATCGCTTTTACGGCCATCCTTCGCGTGATTTTCGGCTCATCGGGGTAACGGGAACGAATGGCAAGACGACCACATCCCACCTCATCGATGCTCTTTTCCGGGCGCGCGGCGGGGTCACCGGGCTGCTGGGCACGATCTGCCATCGCCTGGGCGATGAAACGAGGGCGGCCACGGCGACGACGCCGGAAGCCCACGAGCTGCAGGGGATGCTCTCCCGGCTTTCCGGGATGGGGGCCTCTCATGTAACTATGGAGGTCTCTTCGCATGCTCTGGTCCAGGAGCGGGTTTTGGGATGCCACTTTGATGTGGCTGTCTTAACCAATATCACCAGCGAGCATCTGGACTTTCATAAGAACCTCGCCGCCTACCTGAAAGCAAAAACAAAGCTCTTTGCCCACAGGGGTTGGGACGGGGCGGCGGGCCCGGCGGCGGCGGTGCTCAATGCAGACTGCCGCTATTACCCTTATATCAGGCGCTGGACGAGCGGTCAGTGCATCACCTACGGGATCGATTCGCCAGCGGAGGTGCAGGCGGTGGAGTGTCGCTGCAGCGCTGGGGGGATCTCCTTCCGGGTTCTCTCTTTTGCCGGGAGCGAGCGCTTTCGACTACCTTTAAAGGGGCGTTTTAATATTTACAACGCCCTGGCGGCTATCTCCACGGGGCTGGTAGAAGGGTTGGCTTTAACGGAGATGGCGCCGGTTCTAGAGAACTTTTCGGGGGTGCCCGGCCGCTTTGAGCCGGTAGAGGCAGGCCAGGACTACCCCGTGCTGATCGACTATGCCCATACGCCCGATGGGCTGGCCAGCTCCCTGCAGGCGGCCCGCGAGATCACGCCCGGGCGGGTTATCGTTGTTTTTGGGTGCGGGGGGGAACGGGATCGCAGCAAGCGCGCTCTGATGGGGGAGGCTGCGGGGAACTACAGCGATCTGGTATTCCTCACCGATGACAACCCCAGAGGCGAGGATCCGCGCCAGATCACCGCCGAAGTGCTCCCGGGCCTGGAGCGCAGCAGCCCGGCAGAGGGTTACCGGGTGCTCCATGACCGCCGGGAGGCCATCGCAGCCGCTCTCGAAGAGGCGGGAGAAGGCGATCTTGTTCTTATCGCCGGCAAGGGCCATGAGGAGGAGCAGGTGTACGGCGGACAGAGAATAAAATTTTCCGATCGCGAGGTGGCGGCGGAGCTCATCCGGAGCCGTCTTGAGGGGAGAGAGATGCTCAGTGTTAATTAAAGGAACCGACCTGCTCAAAGCCTGCCGGGGCGAGCTGCTTCAGGGAGATCCGGAGCAGCTCATCACCGGGTTTTCCATCGACAGCCGCACTACCGAGAAAGGGGATTTTTTCGTGCCTTTGCGCGGCGAAAAAGAGGACGGGCATCGCTATATTAGCAGTGCCGCCGCCGCCGGCGCCTGCGGCTCTTTCTGTTCCCAGGGCCCGCCCGTGGGGCTGGCGCCTAATTTTTTGCTCATCGGAGTGCCCGATGTTCTCGAAGCGCTGCAGCAGGCGGCCGCCTATCACCGCCGCCGCTTCGAGTTGCCGATAATCGGCGTAACCGGCAGCAGCGGCAAGACGACAACAAAAGATCTTATCGCCGCTGTCCTCTCCGGCGGACCGAAAGTGCTGAAGAGCGAGGGCAATCTGAACAACGAGATCGGGCTGCCCCTGACCCTGCTGCGCCTCGATAAGGACTGCGCAGCGGCGGTGCTGGAGATGGGCATGAGCGCACCGGGCGAGATCGCTCTGCTGGCACGGCTGGCGGGGCCGCATTTCGGGGTGATCACCAATATCGGGACCGCCCACCTGGAATCGCTGGGCAGCCGGGCGGCGATTGCGTCGGCGAAAGAGGAGCTGCTCGACGCCATTGGCGTCCGGGGGACTGCAGTTTTGAACGCCGATGATCGCTTCCTGCAGGAGATGGGGGCCCGCTTCAAAGGCAGGCTTTACACTTTCGGCTTCTCGCGCAGCGATCTCCGGGCTTCTTCCTACAGGCTGCAGGGGGAGAGCAGCCATTTCGAAGTATCTTTTCCCGGGGGCGAGGGGGGCTCTTTCAGCCTGCCGCTGCCCGGGCGGCACTTTGTCAGCAACGCTCTCGCCGCCCTGGCTATCGGTTATCTTCAGGGGGTGAGCCTGCCGGAGATGAGATCCCGGCTAGAGGGAACGCAGATTACCGGGGGGCGGCTGCAGATCTTCACGAACAGGGTGGGGATAAAGATCATCGACGACAGCTATAATGCCAATCCCGATTCTGTGAGAGCGGCGCTGGAGGTGCTCCGGGAGCTGGGCGGATCCAATACTATCGCTGTCCTGGGGGAGATGCTGGAGCTGGGGCCCTCGGAAAAAGAGCTGCACCGCAAGATCGGGCGCTATGCTGCCGGCTGCCGCATCGGCGCTCTTATCGGGGTGGGCCCGCTCGGGGCTGAGATCGCCGCCGCCGCTGCGGCTGCTGGGCTCACTGCCCGGGCTTGCGACGACCGCAGAGCAGCGGTAAAGGCGGTGCGGGCGCTCTCGCCGGCCCCCGGCTGCTATATCCTGGTGAAGGGTTCGCGGGGGATGCGTATGGAGGCGATTGTAGAGGAACTGAAGGACGGGGCGGAAGGAGATTCGGAATAGTGCCACAGAGTATCTGGATGACGGTATTGTTCGCCTTTATTATCAGCGTGGCCCTAGGCCCCCTTTTTATCGGGCTGCTCCGCCGGCGTCACCTGGGTCAGCAGATTCGCGACGACGGGCCCGCCCATCACCTGAAAAAAGCGGGTACACCCACGGCGGGAGGGGTTCTGTTTCTGCTTGCCGCCGCTGTTGCCCTGCTGGTGCGGGGATTTTATACGTCTCTCCTGGGGATGGCGCTCCTGCTGACCCTCGGTAATGCTCTTATCGGCTGGCTCGACGATTACGCCAAAATATCGCGGGGGCGCTCGCTGGGCCTGAAAGCGCGCAACAAGATCGCCGGGCAGGCTCTCGTTACGGCGATCTTTACCGGGCTGCTCTACTTTTCCGGGCACTATGACCCGGTGGTGACTGTTCCTTTCAGTGGCTTTGCGATCAATCTGGGCTGGTTTTATCCGGTCTTTATTTTTATAATAATCATGGCGACGACCAACGCTGTGAACCTGAGCGACGGCATCGACGGCCTGGCCGGGGGGACGGCGATCATTACCTTGCTCGCTTTTCTCTATATTGCTCTGGAAAGCGGCCATGCTGATCTCGCTCTTTTCTGCGCCGCTCTGGTGGGCGGGGTCTTCGGTTTTTTGATCTACAATCTTCACCCCGCTCGCATCTTTATGGGCGATGTGGGCTCGCTGGGGCTGGGCGGCGCCCTGGCGGCGGCGGCGATACTGACGAAGGCGGAGCTTTCGCTGGTAATTATCGGGGGGATCTATGTTCTCGAGGCTCTTTCGGTGATCCTGCAGGTGATCAGTTTTCAGCTCACCGGCCGCCGGCTGCTGCTGATGGCGCCGCTACATCACCATCTCGAGCTGAAGGGATGGAGCGAATGGCAGGTCGTCACCGCACTCTGGGGCCTGACTTTTATTTTTGCCCTGGCAGGCTTGCTGGAGTGGCTCCTGTGATGACTGAAGAGGGGAGGTCCGGCTGCTGTGATCGATCTGATCCGCCGTAAAACTGTTATCGTTGCCGGCCTGGCCCGTAGCGGAATGGCAGCTGCGGCGCTACTGGCTGAAAAAGGCGCCCGGAATATTATTGTTACCGATCTCCGCCCCGCTGCGGGGCTGGAGCAGGAGCTGGCCGTTCTGGGGAAATATGGGCAGATCCGGCCGGTGACGGGCGGAAACCCCCCGGAGCTGGTCACGAGGGAAGTGGGCCTGGTGATCAAAAGCCCCGGGATTCCGCCCACGCTGGAGATCTTCGAAAGGGCAAAGGCGTTACAAATACCGGTTTTATCGGAGATAGAGCTGGCATATGCTTTCATGAGGGCTCCCCTGATCGGGATTACCGGGACTAACGGCAAGACCACCACCACGGCGCTGGTGGCGGAGATGCTCGCCGAAGGGCGCTTTAACGGGGCCCTCGCTGCGGGAAATATAGGGGTGCCGCTCTGCAAGGCGGCAAGTACTGTGGGCTCCTCAGGGGCGGTGGCAGCTGAGCTGAGCAGCTTTCAGCTTGCCGACATCTTGCATTTTCGCCCATCGGTGGCGCTCTTTTTGAATTTTGCAGAGGATCATCTCGATTATCATGGCAGCCTGGAAGAATATTATCGCGCCAAGAAGAGGATCTTTGAAAACCAGTTGCCCGGAGACTTTGCTGTGCTAAACGCCGCTGATCCCGCCGTGGCGCAGCTGGAAAACGAGCTTTCCGGGACGCTGCTTCGCTTCGCCAGGGGCCCGGTGCCCTGCGGTGCCGGTATCGATCACGGACAGGTGGCCCTGTTTAAAGATGCCGCAGTTATTGCCTATCTCTGCCCCGTGGAGGAGGTGGCTCTGCCAGGAGAACACAATCTTGAGAATGCTCTGGCCGCCGCCGCGGCAGCCTGGGCGGCGGGGGTGGCACCGGAGGCAATCGGAGCGGTACTGCGCCGTTTTCAGCCCATCGCACATCGCCTGGAGCCCGTGGCCGAGATCGGCGGGGTGCTTTTTATCAACGATTCCAAGGGGACCAACCCTGAAGCTGCGATCCGGGGGCTGCGCTCCTTTCCTGGCAAAAAAAAGATCCTTATCGCCGGGGGGCGGGATAAAGGGAGCGATTTTAGTGAACTGGCCGCTGTAATCAAAGAAGAGGTGCGCTACCTTTTTCTCTATGGTGAGGCGAGGGAGAAACTGGCGCGGGCCGCCAGAGAGGCGGGGTTTGGCGCCTATGAACTGGTTGCTGGCCTCGAGGAGGCGGTGGCGGGGGCGCGGAGCCGGGCCCGGCCCGGTGAGCTCGTCCTGCTTTCGCCGGCCTGCACCAGCTGGGATATGTTTACCGACTATAAGGCCAGGGGCAGCTATTTTAAAGAGCTAGTCCGCAACATTTCCGGAACAGAGGGGGAGCAATGACGAAGAAGGAGCCGCTTCGGGAACCCGATTATGCCCTGATCTTAGTAACTTTTTTGTTGCTGGGAATTGGGCTGATCATGATCTTCAGCGCCAGCTATGTCATCGCCGAGGAGGAGCAGGGAAACCCCTACTATTTTCTGCAGCGCCAGGCGATCTGGATCGCCCTGGGCCTTGTAGGGATGTATCTGCTCTCCCGGGTGAATTATCGGGCGCTACGGCGGCTATCACTAATCATGGTTTTGCTCAGCTTCATCCTGCTGACCCTTGTTTTTACGGGTCTGGGGACCGATCTGGGGACAGGAGCGAAGCGCTGGCTCAACCTCGGGTTTTTTACTTTTCAGCCCGCTGAATTTTGCAAGCTCTCCTTTGTCATCTTCACCGCCGCCTTTATGAGCAGCCGCAGTATCAGGATGGAAAAATTCTGGTCCAGCAGTTTTGTGCCTCTTCTGCTGGCGGGGGCGGCCTTTTTGATGATCTTTTTCCAACCCGATCTCGGCAGTGCCCTTGTTCTGCTTGCCGGAACTGGCGCCATCGTGCTCCTGGCGGGGATGCCTTTTAAGCAGGCGCTTGCTATCGGTCTAGTTTCGCTGCCTGCTCTGGTGGTGCTCACGATCAAGGAGCCATACCGCGTTAAAAGGCTTTTCTCTTTTGTCGATCCCTGGGCCGATCCGACCAGGGACGGCTACCATATCATTCAATCGCTTTATGCCCTGGGACCGGGGCATATTTTTGGGGTGGGTTTGGGTAGGAGCCGTCAGAAACTCTACTACCTCCCTTTCCCCCACAACGATTTTATTTTCGCTGTCATCGGCGAGGAGCTGGGATTTATCGGCACTACGGCGGTGCTGCTGCTCTTCTTTGTGCTCACCTGGCGGGGCCTGAAGATCTCGCTGACGGCGCCCGACACCTTCGGCAGCCTCCTGGCGGCGGGGATCACGGCCATGCTGGTGATGCAGGTGCTGATCAATATCGGCATGGTCACCGGTTCGCTGCCGGTGACGGGGATCAATCTGCCGCTTATCAGCGCCGGGGGCAGCTCGGTTTTTCTGAATCTCATCGGCCTCGGGATATTGCTCAATATATCGCGCCACTGTCGAAAATAGCAGTGAGAGAAGGGAGGGGGAGCAGTGCGCATAGTTATTAGCGGGGGTGGGACAGGCGGTCATATCTATCCCGCCCTGGCTTTGGCCCGCTATCTGCGCCGCCGGGATCCACAGGCGGAGCTGCTTTTTGTGGGCAGCGAGGAGGGGCTGGAGCAGAAGATCGTCCCTGCGGCAGGTTTTGCAATGGAGACGGTTCCGGCACGCGGTTTTCAGCGAAACCTGCGCGGCCTGCTTCCTTTCAGCCGCGTGCTCTGGCGCGGCCTTTCGCAGGCGCGCAAAATTCTGAACCGCTTTCAACCGGATATTGTTTTCGGCACCGGAGGCTATGTCTCGGCCCCAGTAATAATGGCAGCCCTGCTCTCCCGCCTGCCCACAGCTCTGCACGAGCAGAATGCGCTGCCGGGGCTGGCGAACCGGCTCCTAGCGCCGCTGGTGGAGCGGGTCTGCCTCTCCTTCGAGGAATCACGGGGGGCCTTTCCCCAGCGGAGCAGGGCTGTTTTTACGGGTAATCCCCGCGCCAGCGAGGTGGCATCGGTGGAGCGCAGGGCGGCACAGGAGCAATTGGGGCTCGACCCTTCCCTGGAAACGATCCTGGTATACGGGGGCAGCCGGGGCGCTTTGAGGATAAATGAGGTCGTTACAGATTTTCTGGCGGCGGGTTCGCTTCCGCCTTCGACACAGCTCCTCTATGTCACTGGAGAGATCTACTACCGGGAAGTTAAAGAAAAATTGGGGTTGCTGCCGAAAAGGGTGCGGCTCTATCCCTATCTCGACGAGATGCCGGCGGCCCTCGCCGCTGCCGACCTGGCGGTGACCCGCGCCGGCGCCACCACTCTTGCTGAACTCACCGCTCTGGGGCTGCCGGCGATCCTTGTTCCCTCGCCCAATGTGGTACATAATCATCAGTATCATAATGCCCGCCTGCTGGAGAAGGCGGGCGCAGCGCTGCTGATTGAGGAGAAAAATTTCAACCGCTACCGTCTGCAGCGCGAGCTGAAGCGCCTGAGCGGAGCACCGGACCTGCTCGGCCGGATGGGGCGGGCGGGAAAGAGAATGGGGGTTCCCGATGCCGCGGAGCGCCTTTACCGCTGTCTTTGCGAGATTGCGAAAGGGCCTACCGGAGAAAGCTAACATAAGCGTTGGCGGGGGCATAGAATAAATTATCCTGTTGGAGGGCTTAAACAGTTGAATCCAAAAGAAGAGCTGGGCCGGCTCCTGCAAGCCGGCGTCAGGGAGAATGAACCGATGGCATTACATACCTCCTGGCAGGTGGGGGGGGCGGCCGATTATTACCTTTTACCTGCCGACGAGACTGAGCTGCAGGAGATCGTCCGCTACTGCAAGAGGGAAGGCCTGCCGCTTTTTGTTTTCGGTAACGGAACCAATCTTCTCGTCCGGGACGGCGGCATCAGGGGGCTGGTGGCCCAGATCGGCGCCCCCTTCAATTATATCTATCGCGAAGGTGAGTTGCTGCGCGCCGGAGCGGGCGTGTCGCTCACCTCCCTGGCGCGAAGGGCGGCGAAGGAGGGGCTGCAGGGCTGCGGTTTCGGCGCCGGCATCCCTGGCTCCCTGGGGGGCGCCCTGGTGATGAACGCCGGGGCTTTTGGCAGCTACATCGGCAGCCTGGTGGAGGAAGTACGGCTGGTCTGCCCTGACGGGGGAGCGATCTCACTGGGATCTGAAGAGCTAGTTTTCGGTTATCGCCGGAGCAACCTCGCCGGAAAAGGGATTATTGTGGAGGCCCTGCTGAGGTTGAAACAGGGGGAGCCCGCCGCATTGGCGGAAGAGGTGGAGAGCTATCTGGCCGAGAGGCGCCGGCGCCATCCTTCACAGCCCAGTGCCGGCAGCGTTTTCCGCAACCCTCCGGGGCGGCCGGCGGGGGGACTCATCGAGGAGGCCGGCGGCAAAGGGCTCTCTGTCGGCCCGGCGCAGGTTTCGGAAAAACACGCCAATTTTATCGTCAACAGCGGCGGGGCGACGGCCGCGGATATAGAAGAGCTGATCGGGGTGGTCCGGCGGCGGGTCAAAGATAGATTTGCCGTGGAGCTGCAGACGGAGGTTCGGATTATCGGCGAAAAGAGATAAATTTATGGGAGTGGAGCAGTGTGGCGAAATATCTGGTTCAGGGGGGCCTCCCTCTTGCTGGAACAACAGGAGTGCACGGCGCCAAAAATTCAATCTTACCCGTTCTGGCCGGCTCCCTGCTCAATCAGAGCACAGAGGAGATCCGCCTAAAGAGGGTGCCGATGCTCGGCGACGTCCGGGCGATGGTCTCTATCCTCACCCGTCTGGGGGCGCGGGTCGGCTATGACGGTTCAGATCTGCTGATCAATACCGCCGATCTGAACTGCTATCATGTTCCCGATATACTGATGCGGGAGATGCGCTCCAGTATATTCTTGATGGGGCCGCTGCTGGGCCGGCTGGGCCGGGTGCAGATCTGTTACCCCGGCGGCTGCGCCATCGGGGATCGCCCCATCAACCTGCATCTGGAAGGGCTGGGGAAGCTGGGGGCAACCGTTAAGGAGAAAGACGGCTACATCGAAGCGCGGGGACGGCTCCGCGGCGGGGAGGTGGGCCTGACCTATCCCAGCGTGGGGGCCACGGAGAACCTGATGCTTGCAGCGGTGAGCGCCCGCGGCGATACGGTGATCTACAATGCCGCTTGCGAACCGGAGATCGTCGATCTGCAGAATTTTTTGAATACCATTGGGGCCAACATCAGCGGTGCCGGTACCCCGAGGATCAGGATCAGGGGGGGCTGCGATCTGCACGGCGGCACCTACCGCGTTTTTCCCGATCGCATCGTCACCGGCACCCTTCTTCTCGCCGGGGTGATTACCCGGGGCTCCATCACCGTGACAGGGGTTATCCCGGAGCACCTTACCGCCCTGCTCGAGCTGCTCAGGGAGGCCGGTGTAACAGTAGAAGTGAACGGAAACGCCATTACAGTGGAGGCGGCGGGCCCTTTGAAGGCCATCCCCCGGGTCGTGACCGGCCCGTACCCGGGCTTTCCCACCGATCTGCAGCCCCAGTTTCTGGCTTGCCTGGCCCTGGCGCAGGGAGAGAGCAACGTTGTAGAGCGTGTATTCGAGAGCCGTTTTCATCATATTCCCGAGCTGTGCAAGATGGGGGCGCAAATCGAGCTTTCCGGACCGCAGGCCCGGCTGCGGGGAGTCGATCGTTTCAAGGGCGCCGTGGTCAGGGCTACCGATCTGAGGGCCGGCGCCGCTTTAGTTATGGCCGCCTTAGCTGCTGCCGGAAACAGCGAGATCCTGGAAGTAAAGCATATCGAACGCGGTTACGATCAGCTGCCGGAGACATTTGCGGCGTTGGGGGCGCGGATAACCAGGGAAGAGGGTGCGCGCCGGGAGCTTTCGCTCCGATGAGGGGCCGGCGAAAGCAAGACGGGCCGCTCAGGCTGGTGCGTTCACCCGCGCCAAAAAAGCGTCGCCGGCTGAAGGGGAGGCCCCTGCTTTTTTTGCTGTTTCTGTTGCTGCTTTTGGGTACGGGCCTGCTCCTTTCCCGGGGGTTTGATCTTCTTTGCCGGGTGGAGCAGATCAGAGTTACCGGTGTGGCCCGGCTCGATGAAGCGGCGATCGTCAACCGCTGCGGGGTCAAAAAAGGGACAAGCCTGCTCCTGCTCAGCACCCGCAAAGTTGAACAGAGAGTCGCCGGGTTGCTGGAGATCTGCTCCGTGGCGGTAAGCAGAGAATTTCCGAATACCCTGGCGATCGCGGTGCAGGAGCGGGTGGCGGTGGCCACGTTGCTGGCCGGAAACTGTTTCTGGTTGCTTGATGGAGAGGGCGTCGTCTTTGCCGAGCAGGTCTACCCCGCCGGGGGCCTGCCGGTGATCACCGGTGTGGCGGCGGATGAGATTATACTTGGGGAGCCCCTGGCGAGCGAGCTGAAGCACGAAGCCCTGCTTCCTTTTTTGGAATCGCTTTCCGGGACCCTGGCGATCGAGGTGGCGGAATTGAACCTTGCGGATCCGGGGGATCTGATCCTTTATACCGTGGACAGGCGCAAAGTCCTACTGGGGGGCAGGGAAAAGATGGCGCAAAAACTAGATCTTCTTCAGGAGGCGCTCGCCCGCCTGCCGGGCAATGGCACGGGGCGGTGCCTCGATCTGCGGGCCGGGGATCGCCTGGTGATGGTAATCGAAAAAGAGAGATAAATTTGCCTGGAATTGTGAAGGGGAATATTTAGGTAATGTTGAATTGATCTGGGAAGGGTAAAGGGGTGTAGATATGGCTCGTAAAAATAATCTTGTTGGCATCGATGTGGGAACGACTCAGGTAAGGGTTATTGTAGGAGAACCCCGCCCGGACGGCACTATCAGTATCATCGGTCTCGGGCTAAGTCCTACCGAAGGGATGCGAAAAGGGGCAATCATCGATCTGGAACTTACGGTGGAGGCGATCGCCGCGGCTGCTGCAGAAGCAGAAAGGATGTGCGGTTTCAAGATCGACTCCGCTTACGTGGGGTTGCAGGGGCTGAACACGGAGCTGGTCAACAACCGCAGCGTTGTTGCAGTCCAATCCGATGATCGCGAGATCGGGGCTGAAGATCTGGAGAGGGTGATCCAGGCGGCCCGGGTTATCGCTTTGCCCCTCGATCGAGAGATCGTCAAGGTTATCCCCCGGGAATTTATCGTGGACGGCTACGACGGAATCCGCGATCCCGTGGGTATGCTCGGGGTGCGCCTGGAGATCGACGCCCTCATCGTCACTAGCCCGATCACCTCTTTGCGCAACCTGATGCGCTGTGTCAACCGCGCCGGGATCAATGTGGAAGGGATGGTTCTCCTCTCCCTGGCTGGCTCCGAGGTGGCCCTCTCGAGCGATGAAAAGGAGCTCGGTGTCTTTTTTGTCGATATCGGCGGGGGTACCACAGAGCTGGCTTTCTTTCAACAGGGGAAACTGAACCGTCTGTCTGCCGTCCCCATCGGGGGCGCGCATATCACCAATGATCTGGCTCTCGGGTTGAGGACAAGCTTTACCGCAGCCGAGAATATTAAGATAGAGTACGGCAGCGCCTTTGCCACGCTGGCCTCCGATGAAACCGACATCGGGATCAGCAGCGTGGGTAGCCGGGAGCAGCGGCAGGTTTCGGCTAAGGAGGTCAGCCGCTATATGGAGCCGCGGGTGCGAGAGCTGCTGCAGATCATCCGCGAAGAGATGAACAGGATGGGCTGGCCTGAGCTGCCCCCGGCCGGCGTGGTCTTCAGCGGCGGTGTTTCTCAGATGAAGGGGCTGCTTGAACTGGCTTCGCTGGTCTATGAGAGCGACCGGGTGCGCTGCGCCGAGCACGATTTTGTCGGTATCCAGAACCCCATCTATACGAATGCGGCAGGGCTGCTTTACTATGTTAACCGGCAGCAGCTTCTTTTTTATCGCCAGGAACGAAGCGAGGGCACATTCCGAAAAAAAACGGGCCTGTGGCAGCGTATAAAAGATTGGTTTTTTGAAATTGTGGAGTAGGATCTTCTTAAGGGGGTGTTCGAGAAAATGATCGAATTTGAAAATGAAAGGCCCCAGTTTACTTCGATCAAGGTCGTTGGTATCGGCGGCGGTGGAAACAACGCCGTCAACCGGATGATCAGCGCCGGTTTAAAGGGCGTCGATTTTATCACTGTCAACACTGATGCTCAGGCGCTACATCTGGTGCAGTCGCCGGTGAAGTTGCAGATCGGGGAGAAACTGACAAAGGGGCTGGGTGCGGGAGCCAACCCGGAGATCGGCCGCCAAGCCGCCGAGGAAAGCCGGGAGCTAATCGAGGAAAATCTGCGCGGGTCGGATATGATCTTTCTGACCGCCGGGATGGGCGGCGGTACCGGTACCGGGGCCACCCCGGTGCTCGCCGAAGTGGCCCGGGAGCTGGATGCTTCGCCGCTGAAGCGGCCCCTCATCGTGGGCGTGGTGACGAAACCGTTTAGCTTCGAGGGGCGGAAGCGGCAGCAGCAGGCCGAGGAGGGGATCGCCCGCCTGAAGGAGAAGGTCGATACGCTTATCACCATCCCAAATGATCGCCTTTTTCAGGTTATCGACAAGAAAACCCCGATCCTGGAAGCCTTCCGGGTGGCCGACGATGTGCTGCGGCAGGCGGTTCAGAGCATCTCCGATCTCATCGCCGTTCCCGGCCTGATCAACCTTGACTTTGCCGATATCCGCACGGTTATGTCCGAGACGGGCCCGGCGTTGATGGGTGTGGGCGAGGGCAGCGGTGACGACCGCACCGCCAAGGCGGCCCGGGCGGCTACGAGCAGCCCTTTGCTGGAAACATCCATTGACGGCGCCACCGGTTTGCTGATCAATGTCACCGGAGGGACCGATCTGGGCCTCTTTGAAGTCCAGGAAGCGGCCGATATCGCCGGTGAGGCCATCGATCCCGATGCCGTCGTTATTTTCGGGGCCACCATCGATCAGAAGCTGCAAGATAGGGTGCGGGTGACGGTGATCGCCACCGGCTTCAAGGGCAAACAGCGCTCCCAGCAGCAGAGGCTGCCGGAGATAAATTACAGCGACTACGCTCACAGCGAAGAGATTGACCGCCCGGCCTGGTCGCGGTTTCAAGAGAGGGAGAAGATCGCGGAAAGCTAGGGATTTCTTTAAAATCCGGACTGCGCATGATTCCCCGCCTGAGGCGGGGAATTTTTTTGTCACTATTTCCTCGCAGCGCGGCGCCAAAGTGTGACAGACTTTTGCAGCGCCGGGGATCTACAATAGGGCATATCCATAATCGCGGGCTCATATATATTTACAGAACAAGCCCCCGCGGGCGGGGTGAAAAATGTATCTTGATCTTCTTTTTTCTATTAGTGTGCTGGTGCATTACTCCCTTTTGCTGCTAACGGCAAAATTTTTTCATCGCCAGAGCAGCAGCGGGCGCCTGCTGATGGGGGCCTCCCTGGGAGCCTTCGCCGTCCTGCTCCTGCCGCTGCCGCTTTCTAAAGTGGCGGCGGTGGTCCTAATCCTGGTGCTGCCCCTGCTGATGGTCCTGGTGGCCTTCTGGCCGCTGCGGCTGCGGGAGGCGATCTATTCCTGGGGCGCCTTCTTTCTCTTTTCCTTCATGCTGGCCGGCGCGCTTACGGCGCTGCTCAACCTTGAACGGTTCCGCCGCCTCTTCTCCACGGCGGCGGGGAGCCTGGTTCTCTGCGGCTCCTGCGCCGCTCTTTACCTGCTCTTTTCCCTGCTACGGCCGCTGTCGGAAGAGAAGGGGTGGCAGAGGCTCTGGAGCGTAGAACTGCAGGTGGCCTGGCGGGGAAGAGAAAAAAGGGTGCCGGCGTACCTCGATACGGGAAACCGGTTGCGCGATCCCTTCTCCAGCCTGCCGGTGATCGTCATCGATTACCGCTGCCTTGAAGAGATGCTGCCGCCGGCGCTCTACCGGGTTCTGGCCGATGAGGGGGAGCAGTCCTGGCGCGCCCTGGAGCAGCTTCCCGATCCGGGGCTGGCGCGCTCTTTTACCCTGATCCCCTGTTATGGAGTGGGCCGTGGGGAGAAACTCCTGCTCGGCCTCAAGCCCGATGATGTCATTTTGTACGAGGGGGGACAGAGCCGTTCCCTGGGATCAAAAGTTTATCTCGGATTAACCCGGCGCGGTTTTGGACCGGCGGCTGATTACCGGGCCCTGTTGCCGCCGGATCTGCTCCATGCCGGGTAGCCCGGTAAGAAAAGGGGTGGTCTATTTTGGATAAAGGGAGATTGCTGGAGCTTAAAATCAAATTGATCCTGTTGCGATTGAGGCGTTTTTTCGGTCTGGCGTACCTCGACTATCTTTACTATGTGAGCAGCAGCGAAGCGCTGCCGCCGCCGCTGAGCCTCGAAGAAGAGGGTTACCTGCTGGAAAAGCTGAAAAAAGGGGATCGGAATGTCTGCACCGTCCTCATCGAACGAAACCTGCGGCTCGTCGTCTATATCGCTCGGAAGTTCGAAAATACGGGTATCAGCATCGATGATCTTGTCTCTATCGGGACAATCGGCCTGATCAAGGCGGTTAACACCTTTGATCCTCACAAGAATATCAAGCTGGCAACCTACGCCTCCAAGTGCATCGAGAATGAGATCCTTATGTTCTTGAGGCGCAATAACCGGGTGCGCAGTGAGATCTCCTTCGACGAACCTCTCAATGTGGATTGGGACGGCAACGAACTTCTTCTTTCCGATGTTCTTGGCACCGAGGGCGATCTGGTACTGAAGAATATCGAAAAAGAGGTGGAGCGCAAGCTGCTCTACCTGGCCATGGATAAGTTGAGCAGCCGGGAACGCCGGATCATGGAGCTGCGCTTCGGCCTGACGAACGGCGTGGAGAAGACGCAGAAAGAAGTGGCCGAATTACTGGGGATCTCGCAGTCCTATATCTCCAGGCTGGAGAAGCGGATCATCAAGCGCCTGCAGCGAGAAATCCGGAAGATGGAATAGTCCGCAGAAGCCCCGGCAGTATAAAATGAGCCTCCTGGGAGATACTCTAGTTATCTCTCAACAGCTGCAAGGGGCGAAAAACTTGAACAAAGTGGAGATCTGTGGCGTTAATACGTCCAAGCTTCCTGTGTTGAAAAATAAGATCATGCGGCAGCTTTTTGTGTCGATGCAGCAGGGAGACGGCGGGGCCAGGGAGAAGCTGATCAGCAGCAACCTGCGCTTGGTTCTAAGCGTGATCCAGCGATTTAACAACCGTGGTGAATATGTTGACGATCTTTTTCAGGTGGGCTGTATCGGCCTGATCAAGGCCATCGATAATTTTGATCTGGGGCAAAACGTCAAGTTTTCAACCTATGCTGTCCCCATGATCATCGGCGAGATCCGCAGATACCTGCGGGACAACAATCCTATCCGGGTGAGCCGTTCCCTGCGCGACATCGCCTACAAAGTGCTCCAGGTAAGGGATGTGCTGGCCAACAGGCTTTCCCGGGAGCCGTCGATCCGCGAAATCGCTGCCGAGCTAAAGATCGAACCGGAAGAGATCGTCAACGCCCTCGATGCTATCCAGGAGCCGGTCTCCCTCTTTGAGCCGATCTACCATGACGGGGGAGATCCCATCTTTGTCATGGATCAGATCTGCGATGAGAAGAACAATGATCAGCGCTGGCTGGAGATCCTGGCGATTAAGGAAGCGATGACCAGGCTCAGCGAGCGCGAGAAGATGATCCTGACGATGCGTTTCTACCGGGGCAAGACCCAGATGGAGGTGGCCGACGAGATCGGCATCTCCCAAGCCCAGGTCTCTCGTCTGGAGAAGGCCGCCCTGGGCCATCTGCGGAAGCATGTTCAGTAAGCAAGACTATTCGAATTGCCTCCCCGCCGCCATCAGTCTATAATATAGAGAAAGATCTACCGGAGGGGAGATCCATTGATCAGAATAAGCGAGTTGCGG
Source organism: Bacillota bacterium (assembly GCA_012840855.1). Taxonomy (GTDB): domain Bacteria; phylum Bacillota; class Dethiobacteria; order DTU022; family DTU022; genus JAAZPQ01. The sequence continues at coordinate 50,359 of DUVX01000033.1, forward strand.
GAACGCGAAGTAGTCAATGTTAATGACGGCCGCAGGCTGGGGGCGATCCGCGATCTGGAGCTCGATCTGGAGAAGGGGACAGTGAAGGCGATTATTGTGCCCGCCGCCGGCCGGATCTGGGGCAAACTTTCCCGCACCCAGAGCTATCTGATCCCCTGGGAAAAGATCGTCAAGATCGGCGTTGATACCATTCTCGTCGATCATCCTGTGGGCGACTAGGGGTTCACATTATCTGCGCAGATATGGGGGTTAAAGAGGCGGTGGATCCGCCTTTGGCTGGATTCGGGGGGGGAAGAGCGATGGGCGAAACACCTGCTTCACAGAATGAGCCGCTACAGGAGGAAGTTCCCTTCAGGGAAATCCGGAAGCGGGACGGCCGGGTAGTTGTATTTGAGCCCGCTAAGATCACCGATGCTATCTTCAAGGCGGTTCAGGCCGTGGGGGGGAGCAACCGGGAGATCGCTGAGAACCTGACCTGGCAGGTGGTTCGCTACCTAAAAAAGGCGGGCTACGGGGGGATCGTCCCGGCGGTGGAAGAGGTCCAGGATTCGGTGGAGAAGGTGCTGATTGAAAATGGACATGCCCGCACAGCGAAGGCCTACATCCTCTACCGTGATCGGCGGACTAGGATCCGCGAAGCGAAGACGGAGCTCATGGATGTAGTTAAGGAGATTTTGGTAGAAACCAGCCGCGAAAGCGCTGCTATCAGCAGCTCGCCCTCGGCAAAGATGCTACAGATCGCCATGGCAGCGAGCAAAAAATATTACCTGAGCAACCTTCTCCCGGGCGATTTTGCTTCTGCACACCGGGAAGGCTCTCTACATATCCATGCCCTGGGCTATTACAGCAAGACGATCAATTCCTTGCAGATCGATCTGGCGCAGCTGCTGAAGGAAGGTTTTAATGCGGGCTGCGGCTATATCCGTCCACCGAAAGGGATCGTTGCTGCGGCGGCGCAGGCGGCGATAGCTTTGCAGAGCAGTCAAAATGATATGTTTGGGGAGCAAAGCTTTCCTCATTTTGATCGTCATATGGGCGGGGTGATCCGCTCCCTGCAAGAAAAGCCCGGGGAGGAAGAGATCTACCAAGCCATGGAAGGGCTCGTCTGCAATCTCAATTCGATGTATACCCGGGCGGGGGCCCAGCCGCCCCGCTCCACCATAAACCTGGGGACCGATACCACCGCCGAAGGGCGCGCCGTTACCGGGGCGATCCTCGAGACTTTCCACCGCGGCCTGGGGCATGGCGAAGACCCCCTTTTCCCCCACCTGGTCTTCAGGGTCAGGAAGGGGATCAATTTTGGACCGGCTGATCCAAACTTCGACATCTACCGGTTGGCTTTGACCGTGGCATCGCGGCGAAGAAATATCGCCTTCAGCTTCATGGACAGTACCTTTAACCGGGATTTTGGCGGCGAGGTTGCCTATACGGGCTCCGGGAGCCGGGTCATCGGTAACCGCCACGGACCGGAGAGCCCGGCGGGCCGGGGCAATATCGCTTTCACCACCCTTAACCTGCCCCGGGTGGCTTTCGAGAGCGGCGGCGGGGTAGAGCTTTTTTTCGTCGAGCTGGACCGGATGCTGCGCCTGGCAGCCCGTCAGCTGATCCACCGCTACGGTGTCGTCTCGCGGCTGCGGATCAAAGAGCTGCCCTTCCTGATGGGCGGGGGGCTCTACTGCGGCTCGGACAGGCTGGCTCCCGAGGATCAGATCGGCGGGGCGATCAAGCACGGCACCCTGGCGATCGGCTTTATCGGCCTGGCAGAAACGCTTCAGCTGCTCACCGGAAAGCACCACGGCGAGGACGGGGAGGCGCTGCAGCTGGGGCTGCAGATCGTCGATCATATGCGCCGGCGGTGCAACCAGTTCAGCGATGAATATGATCTCAATTTCGCCCTGCTGGCGACGGAGGCGGGGGGCGTGGGTGTCCGCTTTGCCCGGATCGACCGGGAGCGCTTCGCAGCGGCCCCGGGGGTGGCGGACAAAGAGAGCTATACCGCTTCATTCCATCTGCCGGCGGGCAGCTCTGTTGAGACAGCAGAAAAAGTCAAAATTGAAGGTCAATTTCATCGCTACTGCAACGCCGGCCACTGCAGTCATGTGAAGCTGGGGGAGCGTCGTTTGCAAAGTGTCGAGGCGATGGATGGAATCGTTCGCCTCATGGATGCCGCCGATCTCGGCCTGGGCAGGATCAGTTGCTATTCTGGCGGTTTGCAGAGCTAAAGGGGAACTAATTTTGGTGGATACAGGGTCTGAAAAAGGCTTTCAGCTGCGCCGGCAGGGGGATCTTCTCTACATGCAGGCGCCGTTGCTGGCGGGTTGCGATGGCGTAATTCACGCTTTTTCGACACGCCGAGGCGGCTGCAGCAAAGGGGATATGGCCGCGCTGAATACTGCCTTTCATACCGATGATGATACCGGGAATGTCTTTGAAAACCGGCGCCGTTTTTTGGAGCCGCTCGGTTTTCATCCCAACGAAGTTATTGCGGCGATCCAGGTGCATGGGAGCAGGGTCCGCCGCGTGGAGGCGGTAGATCGCGGGCGCGGCGCCGCCCCGGGTAATTTTTTGGGTGAGGGCGACGCCCTGATTACGGATCTGCCGGGCCTGCCCCTGACGGGCTACGCCGCCGACTGCCTGCTGCTCTTTATTGTCGATCCTGGAGTGCCGGCGGTAGCGCTGGCCCACGCCGGGCGGCAGGGCACGCTGGAGAATATGGCTGGAGCGGTGGTGGCGGCGCTGAATTCACACTTTAATGCCGACCCCGCGCGGATGCTGGTGGTGCTCAGCCCCGGCATCTGTGGCCGCTGCTATACCGTGGAGCGTGATCTGGCTGGGGATTTCAGGGAGGACGGCTGGTGTAAAAAGCCCTATCTGTGGGAGGGCACGCCAGGGGAATTTCACCTCGATCTGGCGGCGATAAACCGGCGGCAGCTGCTTCGGGCTGGGATCAGGCCCGGCAATCTGGCCGGATGCCGCTGGTGCAGCTCTTGCAGCCCCGCCCTGTTTTATTCTTACCGGCGCGACCGGGGGAAAACGGGCCGGATGATGGGTCTCATCGCCTTGCAAGGCGGCGGGGACGGAGCGGCGGGGGGCGGTGGGGCTTGAACGGGCGGCGGGTAAGGAGGGCTGCTGCCCGGGAGCGGCTGCGCGTGCTGCCGGGAAAGGGGCGCCGTTTTGCCCATCTCCGGCAGGCTGCTATATTCTATATAATTCTGGGATTGTTGGGTCTGCTGATCCTGCAGGCTGCCTACCACTGGATCGGGCCCCATTTTTTAGCTCGGCGGCTGCAGATAGTGACGGCGGTGGCGGGAGCGCTGGAGAAAAAATTGACGGTGGAGGGCCTGCACACCAGGGAGGAGCAGCTTCTTACGGCGCCTTGCTCCGGAGTGATCATCGAGCTGGCCCCTCCGGGGGAGAGGGCGCCCGCCGGGAGCGCAGCGGCGGTGATCGCCCCCCTTTCCGCAGAGGAGAAGCGGCAGCTGGAGGAGCAGGCAAGCTCTACGGAAAGCCCCTGGGAAAGATTAAAGGGTTTTATCTCCGAACTTATCGGCGGAACCGGTGAAAAAAAGGGAGAGGCTCCTTTCCTGATTACAGGCACCATGCCGCCATGGACGGCTGAAAGCGTTACGCTGCCTCTTCCGAGGGCGGGCCTGCTGCTGCACCGCCTGGATGGTTGGGAGGAGAGCAGTGAAAGCCCCTACTTTTCGGCGGAACAATACGCCGAAATTTCCAAAGAAACATTTGTAGCGCAAGAAGGACTCTGGGTAGAGCAGGGGCAGCCCTTAGTGAAGCTTATCGACAACTGGCAGTGGTATTATAACCTGCTGTTACCGCTTGATCCGGGGCGGACTCTGGCAGCGCGGGAAAGCGTCCTGTGCAAATTTGACTTTGCCCCGGATGAACCCGTAAAGGCCCTCCTCATGGAGGCGGAGATCGATGCGGAGGCGGAAGAAGTTCGGCTGACCTATTGCATCAGGGAGCAATTTCCCGGTTTTGAAGGGCTGCGCTGGTCCAGGGCGGAGCTCCTGCTGGAACGCAGTGAGGGGATCATCATTCCCGCCGCCGCCCTGGTGGAGCGCGAGGGGGAGAGGGGCGTCTATCTTAACCGGGCCGGAGCGGTCAAATTTCAACCCGTGACGGTGCTGGCTGAGGAGGGTGAGCAGCTGGCAGTGGAAGGGCTCGAGCCCGACAGCATGGTGATCACCCATCACGCTCTAGTGCGGGAGGGGCAGCGCCTCGATTGACCCGCCGGGATGCGGCCGTTAATATAACAGACGAAGCAGCTTTTTGGCTGCTGCATGGAAGTGAGTGAGGCGAGATGCTGGCAGATAACCTTGGAAAAATTCACAGAGAGATCGATGCAGCGCTTGAACGGTCGGGACGCCGGGGGGAGAAAGTGCGCCTGGTTGCGGTAACCAAGACCGTGGGCCCCGAGCAGGTAAGTGCGGCGGCGGCACTGGGGTTGCGCGACTTCGGCGAAAACCGCTTTCAAGAAGCTCGGCAGAAACTGCAGCTTTTTCCCGGGCTGCGGTGGCACTTTATCGGCCATCTGCAGACCAACAAAGCGGGGGAGGTGCTGGCGGGATTCACGCTAATCCATTCCTTGGACCGGATCAGGCTGGCCCGCAGGCTGCAGTCCCGGGCGGAGCGCTCGGGGAGGGAGGCCCGCTGCCTGGTGCAGGTGAATATCTCCGGCGAAAAGAGCAAGTTCGGCCTGTCGGAGAAAGAGCTTCCCGATTTTCTGGAGGCGATGCGCGATTTTCCCCGGGTTCGGGTGGAGGGCCTGATGACGATGGCTCCCCGGGTGGAAGATCCGGAAGAGGTGAGGCCGCTGTTCCGCCGTCTGCGGGAGCTGCGGCGGAGCTGTGCTCGGCCGGGGCTGGAGTTGCGAGAGCTCTCCATGGGGATGACCAGCGACTATGTCGTCGCTGTGGAGGAGGGGGCCACCATCGTGCGCATCGGCACCGCCCTCTTCGGTGCACGTACGATGCAGTCAGAGCGGTAAAGAGGGTGCAGGGGCCGAAGGGCCCCTGCTGCCGATCTTTGTAAAAGCGAGGTGAGGGTATGGCAGAGTATGGTGAGGGGGGCGGCCGGCCAAATCCGGCTCCCGGGGATGCCGTCCCGGGAGCGGGTACCAAAAAAGAGATCGCCGGTACGGTGGCAGCGCTGCGGTTAGATGCGGTGATGGCACTCGGGTTCAACCTCTCCCGTTCCCGGGCGGTGCTCCTGATCAAGGGGGGGCTCGCGGAGGTGAACGGACACCGGGTGGAAACACCAGGCTACCGGCTGAAGCAGGGTGATCTCGTCTCTTTACAGAGACGGGGGAGCCTGGAGCTCGCCGCCCTGGAGGGGAAAAGTCGTAAAGGAAGGTGCCGGGTAAAACTTTATAAATTTACCTGATGCGGCAGGATTGGCCAGAAGATTGTCGAAATAAAGTTATAGAAAGATTTTACCGATCAGGACAGGGAGGAAGAAAGATGACATTAACTTCAATGGATATACATAACAAAGAATTCACACACTCCTTTCGGGGTTATTCCGTCGAGGAGGTCAACGATTTCCTTGATCGTGTTGCCAAAGATTTTGAGCAAATCCTGCGGGACAACCTTGAGCTTAAAGATCAGATCAACCAACTCAACGAGAAGATGAAGGGCTACCAGAAGCTTGAAGCGACGATGCATAACGCCATCGTTATCGCCCAGGAAGCGGCCGAAGAGGTGAAGCAGAATGCCAAGAGAGAAGCAGACCTGATCCGGCGCGAGGCCGATCGCGAAGCCCAGAAAATAATTGAGGATTCGCGGTACCGCTCCAGCAGGATTCTCACGGAGCATGATGAGCTTTTCAAACAGGCCCATGTGTTTAAGATGCGTTTTCGCTCCTTTCTCGAAGCGCAGATAGCAGCGCTAGAGATGGAAGATTGGATGGAGCCTTCGGCGCAGCAGACCTACCGGCCTGCGCCTTCGAGGCAGGCTCCGCCGGCCCAGCCGCCGCTCCGTCAATCAACACCGTACCAGCAGGCGCCGCCTCAAACGGCTTCCGCCCAGCCGCAGCAGTCGCCGCCGCCGCTGCCCGGTGAGCATCATGAGTATAAGGATTGATTATCGGGGGCAATCTTGTTATAATCTAATAAAATAAGCTTCAACGGCGATGAACGGGCCAGTAAGCAGCGGGTAGTCTCTTCAGAGAGCCGGCGACGGTGTAAAACCGGTGGGGCATCGCTGCCGAATATCCCCCGGGAGCCCCTGTGCCAAATCCAAAAAGGGAGAGTAGACACAGGCGGTGCCCCCGTTAAAGGCCCAGCAATGAGTGGCCGCCGACCTGTATCCTGGGGCGGCTAGCAGGGTGGTACCGCGGGAGAAGATCTCGTCCCTAGTAGAAGTGGGGCGGGATTTTTTATTTGAACAGGAGGCGTCAGGAGATGAAGGATTACCGGGAGACATTGAACTTGCCCCGTACGGATTTTCCCATGCGGGCGCAGCTACCCCGGCGGGAGCCGGAGATTTTAAATTTTTGGGAAGAGATCGAGATCTACAAAAAGGTGCTGCAGAGGCGGCGGGGAGCGCCCCGTTTCATCCTGCATGATGGACCGCCCTACGCGAACAATGATATTCATATGGGGACGGCCCTGAATAAGGTGCTGAAGGACTTTATCGTCAAGTATAAGACGATGCGCGGTTACGATAGCCCTTACGTGCCCGGCTGGGATACGCATGGCCTACCCATTGAGCACCAGATCATCAAAAGCCGGGGCATCGATCGAAAAGAGGTTTCCCCCATCGAATTTAGGCGGATGTGCCGCGATTACGCCCTCGAGTATGTCTCCATCCAGCGCGAGCAGTTCCGGCGTCTGGGTGTGCGGGGCGACTGGAAAGATCCCTATCTCACACTTGCACCCTCTTTTGAAGCCCGCCAGATCGGCGTCTTCGGCGAGATGGCTGCACGCGGCTATATCTATAAGGGGCTGCGCCCTGTCTACTGGTGCCCTCGCTGCGAGACCGCTTTGGCGGAGGCCGAGGTGGAATACGGCGACCACCGGGCCGATTCGATCTATATCAAGTTCCCGGTGCTCGAAGATCGCGGCCTGCTAGGCGGAGCAGCGGGCGCCTTCTGCCTGATCTGGACGACAACAGCCTGGACGATACCGGCCAATCTGGCCATCTGCCTCCATCCTGATCTCGATTATGTGCTCGTGGAGGCGGGGGCGGAGAGATATCTCCTCGCCGAGGGGCTTCTCGAGAGCGTTACCGATGCGCTGGGCGGCAAGGGCTGGAAGGTGCAGCGCCGTTTCAAGGGGCGGGAACTGGAAGGGGTTGTCTGTCGCCATCCCCTTATCGATCGGGAGTCGCCGCTGATCCTGGGGGATCACGTCACCCTGGAGCAGGGCACCGGCTGCGTCCATACCGCGCCGGGGCACGGCCTGGAAGACTTCATTGTGGGGCGGCTTTACCGGCTGCCGGTGCTGAGCCCCATCGACGACCGCGGTTATTTTACCGATGAAGCGGGCGAGTTCGCCGGGCTTACGTACACAGCGGGCGGTGAAGCGGTGATCCGAGCCCTGGAGCGAGAAGGGCGGCTGGCGAAGGCATCGTCTATCGAGCACCAGTATCCTCACTGCTGGCGCTGCAAGGAGCCGGTAATCTACCGTGCCACAGAGCAGTGGTTCGCCTCCATCGACGGCTTTCGCCAGGAGGCACTGCAGGCCATCCGCCGGGTTAAGTGGACTCCCGCCTGGGGGGAGGAGCGGATTCACAATATGGTTGCCGAGCGTCAGGATTGGTGCATCTCCCGGCAGCGGATCTGGGGGGTGCCCATCCCGATTTTCTACTGCCGGGACTGCGGTGAGGCGATCATCGATCCTCAGGTCATCGAGGGGGTCTCGAGCCTCTTCGCCCGGGAGGGCTCCGACAGCTGGTTTGTCCGGGAAGCGTCGGAGATCCTGCCGCCGGGATATCGTTGCCCTGCCTGCGGCGGCGGCTCTTTTCGCAAAGAGCATGATACCATGGATGTCTGGTTTGATTCCGGGACGAGCCATTTTGCCGTTCTCGAGGGGAGGCCGGAGCTGCACTGGCCGGCAGATCTCTACCTCGAGGGAAGCGATCAGTATCGCGGGTGGTTCCACTCCTCGCTGCTTACAGCAGTGGCGGTGCGCGGCGAGCCGCCCTACCGCGCTGTGCTTAGCCATGGCTGGGTAGTCGACGGCGAGGGGCGGAAAATGTCGAAGTCGCTGGGCAATGTTATCGCCCCCGAGGAGATCGCCGGGCAGTACGGCGCCGATATCCTACGGCTCTGGGTTGCTTCGGCCGATTACACCAGCGATATCCATCTCTCTCCAGCAATCCTGAAGCAGCTTTCTGAAGTTTACCGGAAGATCCGCAATACCTGCCGCTTTTTACTGGGTAATTGCTTTGATTTTGATCCGTCAACCCAGGCTCTCCCGTACAGCTCCCTCGAAGAATTCGACCGCTGGGTGCTGCACCGCCTGGGCCGGCTTATCGACAGGGTAACCCGGGCTTATGACAGCTATACCTATCATCTTATCTACCAGGATCTGCATAATTTCTGCACCGTCGACCTGAGCAATTTTTATCTCGATGTGCAAAAAGACCGGCTCTACTGCTCTGCCCCCGATGATCCGGCCCGCCGCTCCGCCCAGACCGTGATGATGACCGTCCTGGAATGCCTGACCCTGCTGATGGCGCCCATCCTTACCTTTACCGCCGAAGAGCTTTGGCAACAGCTGCCCAACAAACGGTGGCCCAGCGTCCAGCTCGCCGACTGGCCCGAAGCGGATCGATCGTGGGATGATCCAGAGCTAGGCCGGCGCTGGGAGCAGCTCCTGGCTGTGCGCGACGAGGTGTCCCGTGTTCTCGAGGAGGCACGCCGGGGAAAAATCATCGGCAGCTCGCTGGGCGCCGATCTGATCCTGCGGGCCGAGGGCGATCTTTATCGGCTGCTCCGGGCCTACCGGGAGAAGCTGGCCGGGATCTTCATCGTCTCCAGTGTAGAGCTTCATGAGGGGTTGGGGAAAGCACCCGAT
>DUVX01000034.1 GCA_012840855.1 Bacillota bacterium
AGACAATCTGTAATTAAAAGGAATTAGGGATGTGACTTAGGACTACAGACAAGCAAGCCCCAGCGGTATTTTGAAAAAATGTTTTCTGGAATGAGGAAATTTACCCGCTAGGTATTGACACAGTGCCCCCCGATACTCACTGGAAAAATGGTCGCAGTATTGGTATGATTACCGACAAGGAGAAATGCGCAATTTGTCGAGTAGACGCAGCATGAGAGGAGCAGATTAGAAATGGAGATCGCCATTGCCGGCTACGGCCGGATGGGGGCACTGATCCGTGAGACCGCCCTGGAGAGGGGGCACCGGGTCCCCCTGATCGTAGATCCGCACAGCGATGCGGCCGAGGTTAACGCCAGGGAGCTCACCGCGCTGCCCGCGCCCATCGATGTGATCATCGATTTCTCCTCGCCGCAAACGGCGGTTAAAAATATTGAGCGCTACGGCGAGCTGGGTTTGGCGGCGGTCATCGGCACGACAGGATGGTACGAGCGGATGGGCGAGGTGGCCGCCATCGTGGAGCGCAGCGGCATCGGCCTGATCTGGGCGGGCAACTTTTCCCTGGGGGTGAACCTCTTCTACCGGCTAGTGGAGTTGGCGGGGACGCTGATGAACCGCTTCCCCCAGTATGACCCCTTTATCCACGAATCGCACCATCGCCACAAGACGGACAGCCCTTCGGGCACCGCCAGGATGATCGCCGATATCCTCATCGACAGGCTGGACCGGAAAAAGACGGTGGTGGGTGAACTGCCCCACCGCTGCCCCGCTGAAGAGGAGCTGCAGATCTCCGCAAGCCGGGGCGGTTCGCTCCCTGGCGATCACCGCGTGGTCTTCGACAGCGATGTCGATACGATCACCCTGGAGCACAGCGCCCGCAGCCGCGGCGGTTTCGCCCTGGGGGCCCTTCTCGCCGCCGAATGGATCCGCGGCCGCAGCGGTCTTTACGGGATCAATGATCTGATGAATTCAATAATCGGGGGTGTCTACAATCAATAACCGCTATCAAGGAGTATTCACCGCGCTAATCACTCCCTTCACTGCGACGGGAGCAGTAGATATCGATGCTTTCAAAAGACTGATCGAGTATCAGATCGAAGAAGGCGTGGACGGGCTTGTCCCCTGCGGGACCACCGGCGAAAGCTCGACGCTCTCTCATGAGGAGCATGATCGCATCATCGACCTGGCCGTAAGATTTGCCGACGGCAGGGTCCCGATCATCGCCGGCACCGGCAGCAACGCCACCAGCGAGGCCATCCAGCTCTCCCAGCACGCCGAGCAGGCTGGGGTCGATGCCGTCCTTCTGGTCAATCCCTACTACGTCAGGCCCACTCAGAAGGGGCTTTACCTGCATTTCAAGGCCGTCGCCGACGCCGTCTCCATCCCCTGCATCCCCTACAATATCAAGAGCCGTACCGGAGTCAATTTGGAGAACGAGACCCTGCTGCGGCTGATGCGCGAGCACAGCAATATTGTCGGGGTGAAGGAGGCTTCCGGTGACCTGTCCCAGATGAAAGAGCTCATCGCCATCAGGCACCGCGAATTTTCCGTGCTCAGCGGCGATGACAATATGACCGTCGACCTCATCGAGGCGGGTGGCAACGGTGTCGTCTCCGTGGCGGCAAACCTGGCCCCCCGCCAGATCAAAGCCATGGTCCAGAGCGCCCTGGAGGGCGATCTGGAAAGGGCACGGGCGCTGGAAAAGAAACTGATGCCCTTCTTCGAGGCCTGCTTCGTGGAAACAAACCCCATCCCCATCAAGACGGCCCTCCATCTGAAGGGCTGGTGCAAGGAAAGCTTCCGCCTGCCCATCTGTCCCCTGGAAAAAGAGGAGCACTACGATGTCATTCGCCGGTCGATGGCCCATCTCGATATCCCGGAGGCTGATACCGATGGCACGAGTTAACCCCAATTATCGCAAGCTCAGCGCCGGTTACCTCTTCCCTGAGATCGAGCGCCGTGTGGCCGCCTTTCAGGAAGAAAACCCGGCGGCAAAGATCCACCGCCTCGGCATCGGCAACACCACCGAAGCGCTGACGCCGGCGGTCATCGCCGGGCTGAAGGATGGAGTGGAGCGCCTCGCTGCGGTGGAAACCTACAGCGGCTACGGCGACGAGCAGGGTCAGCTGGAGCTGCGCCGGGCGCTTTCCCGCTACTACGACAGCCTGGGTGCGGCGATCGATCCCGATGAGTTCTTCATCAGCGACGGCGCCAAGCCCGATGCCGGCAATATCCAATCCATCTTCAGCGACAACAGCATCATCGCTTTCCAGGACCCGGCCTACCCCGTCTATGTCGATTCCAACGTCATCGCCGGCCGTTCCGGGCCCTATGATCCCCCGCAGGGTCTTTACAGCGGCTTTATCTATATGCGCTGCAGCGAAGAGAACGGCTTTATCCCGGCGCCGCCATCAGAAAAAGTAGACCTGATCTACCTCTGCAGCCCCAACAATCCCACCGGGGCGGTGGCCAACCGGCGGCAGCTGCGTGCCTTCGTCGACTACGCCCGCAAGCACAGGGCGGTGATCATCTTCGATGCCGCCTATGCCGAGTTCATCAACGATCCCGCCCTGCCGCGCACCATCTTCGAGATCGAAGGGGCCGCGGAATGCGCCATCGAGATCAACAGCTTCTCCAAGTTCGCCGGCTTCACCGGAGTTCGCCTGGGCTGGAGCATTGTCCCCAAAGCGCTGACAGTGGAGGACAGCGAGCATGCCGAAGTGCACCGCTACTGGCTACGCCGGCAGACCACCTTCTTCAACGGCGCCTCCAATATTGCCCAACGCGGCGGCCTGGCGGTCCTCTCCGTCGAGGGCCTGCGCCAGTGCCGCGAGCTCATCGGTTACTATATGGAGAATGCCCGGATCATCGGAGAAGGGCTGCGCAAGCACGGCCTCACCGTTTATGGCGGCGAGAACGCGCCGTACCTATGGGTGAAGGCGCCGGGCGGCCTCTCTTCCTGGGAATTCTTCGACCGGCTGCTACAGGAAGCCCATGTCGTCGGCACCCCCGGCTCAGGCTTCGGCCCCTCCGGTGAGGGCTACTTTCGCCTGAGCGCTTTCGGACACCGGCCCGACATCGAGGCAGCCGTCGAAAGCATCACCACCCGGCTGGAGATCTAATCCCCCGCAGCGGGCGGTGGGCCATATATACTAAAAAGCATGAAGCGCACTGGAGGATGATCCTATCAACATTAAAAAAATTCCCCTGTCAAAAAAAGAGCTGGAGCAGATTACTGCCGAATACCCCACCCCTTTCCATCTTTACGACGAGAAAGCGATCCGTGAAAATGCCCGCGCCTTCTACAGCGCTTTTTCCTGGGCGCCGGGCTTCAAAAACTATTTTGCCGTCAAGGCCTGCCCCAACCCCACCATCCTGAAGATCCTGAAGGGGGAGGGAATGGGGGCCGACTGCAGCTCCCTTCCCGAGCTGATTCTGGCCGATAGAGTAGGCTTCAAGGGCGAGGAGATCATCTTCACCTCGAATAATACGCCCGCCGAAGAATTTATCGAGGCCGCCCGCCTCGGCGCGGTGATCAACTTAGATGATATCAGCCATATCGAATACCTGGAGAAAAGCGCCGGTATTCCCCGGCTGCTCTTCTTCCGCTTTAACCCCGGCGAGGCCTCCTTCAGCAACGCCATCATCGGCTCGCCTCAGGAGGCCAAGTACGGGGTGACCCGGGATCAGCTCATCGACGCCTACCGGCTCGCTAAAAAGAAAGGAACCCGTCGTTTCGCCCTGCACACGATGATCGTCTCCAACGAGCTCAATGTGGAGAGCTTCGCCGATACGGCGCGGCTCCTTTTCGAGACAGCCGTGGAGATCAAAGAGAAGACGGGGATACACCTGGAGACGATCAACTTCGGCGGCGGTATGGGGATCCCCTATCGCCCCACCGAAACAGCGATCAATCTGGAGGAGCTGTCGTCAGCCATCGCCGCCATCTACAAAAGGATCATCGTGCCCGCCTCCCTCGATCCGATCAATATAGCCTTTGAATGCGGCCGCATGGTCACGGGACCCTACGGCTACCTGGTGAGCCGAGTGCGCCATGTCGTCGAGAAGTACAAGCGCTACGTGGGGCTCGACGCCTCCATGGCCGACCTGATGCGGCCCGGTATTTACGGCGCCTACCACCATATCACCGTGCCGGGCAAGGAGGAGCAGCCCACAGAGATGATCTACGACGTCACCGGCTCACTCTGTGAAAATGCCGATAAATTTGCCATCGACCGCCCTCTGCCCCTCATCGAACCGGGCGATCTCCTGGTGATCCACGATACCGGGGCGCACGGCTACGCCATGGGCTACAACTACAACGCTAAGCTGCGCCCCGCCGAACTGCTGCTTCGCGGGGACGGCGATATCCAGCTGATCCGCCGGGCCGAGACGATCGATGATTACTTCGCTACCATGCGCTTCCCGGAAGCGCCCGTGGAGGTATAAAGGGGGTTTCGCCGCCGGGCAGGAATATTTTGCCCCAGGAGCGAATATGATCACCGTTGAAAGGGTGATCGGGCGATAACACCGCCTGGGAGGTGATCCGCTATCGACGAGAACGGTTATTACGTCATCACCGCCGATATCATCGGCTCCCGCCAGCAGGCGGAGGCCCCGCGGCGGGCGGAAAGAGGCCTGGAGAAAATCAACGCCCACTACTGCGCAGCACTGGCGGCGGAGTTCACCCGCTACCGCGGCGACGAGCTCCAGGGGGCGCTGCACGACAGCGCTGATCTGATCCGCCTCCTCCGCCACCTGCGCTACGCCCTCCTCGGGCTGCCGCTGCGCATCGGTGTGGGCTGGGGTGAGATCAGCAGCGGGTTGGAGCGGCGCTACGCCTGGCAGATGGACGGCAGCGCCTTTCATCGCTCGCGAGCGGCGCTGGAGCAGATCAAAAATCGCCGCGAGGCGGCGACCTGTTTTCTCGGAGATGGGGAGAAGATCTGGGATATGCTCAACGCTTTCTACGGCCTCATCGACACCATCGAGAGCCGCTGGAGCTTGAAGCAGTGGGAGGCCATTGACGTTTACGAGCGCGCCGGCACCTACGCCGCCGCTTCCCGGGAGCTGCAGATCACCCCCCAGAACGTGGCCAAACGCTGCCGCGCCGCCGCCTGGAAAACGGTGGAAGGAACGGAGCGCTACCTCGCCGCCTGCCTGAAAAAGGCGGTTCTCTGATGGCGCTGCTCGGGGCGATCATCCTGGCCCATCTTACCGCCGACTTCATCCTGCAGACGCCGCGCATCGCCGCCGCGAAAGAGCGGGGTCAGCGGCAGGGCTATCTGCTTCACCTTGCCGGACATCTCGCTGCCCTGGTCATCCTGACCCACCCCTGCTTTTCCCCGGCGCTGGCCATCCTCTGGATTGCGCTGCCGGTAGCACACCTGCTCGTGGACTGGTTGAAAAACCGCCTTTTCCCCCCATCTCACCCCGCCGGCGCGCTCATCTTTCTCCTGGACCAGGCGTTGCACCTGACGATGCTCTTCTTCGCCTGGCAGTGGGTCAATCCGTCCTCCTGCCCCGCAGTGCTCTCCTTTTACCGCCGCCTTTTCACTCCCGCCGGCCTCGCCCTTCTGGGCAAACTATGCCCTGGCGGCGCCGTCGCAGCCCTGCTCACCGCCGCCGTCTACGTCTCGGTCATCTTCGGCGGCGCCGTGCTCGTGCGCAAGATCCTCGACGGGGAGACGCTGCGCCTGCCCGGCCCCGCCGGCGAACTTGTCGAAAGCCGCCGCGCCGGGCGCTGCATCGGCATGCTCGAGCGGGCGGTGATCCTCTCCCTCGCCCGGGCCGGCGCCTTTACCTCCATCGCCTTCGTCCTTACCGCCAAATCGATCGCCCGCTACAAAGAGCTGGAAAAGAGGGAATTCGCCGAGTATTACCTCGTCGGCACCCTCCTGAGCACGCTCCTGGCGATCCTCGGCGGCCTGCTGCTTAAATTTATCCTCTAGAACCGCAGGAGTATTCACCCTCACTGCCCCGGCCGCGGATGGCCCCTGCCTAGTTATTCCCAGCGAAAGAGCTTGAAGGATAGGAAAAAGCAGACCACCGTGATCCCCGCCAGGAGCAGGAGGCTGTTGCTCACCGAAGCGATACTTTCGCCGAGCCAGACCGCCTTCATCGCCTTGACCACATGGGTCACCGGCAGCACCGCCGCGATCTTCTGCATCGTCTCCGGCATCATCTCAATGGGGATGGTTGCCCCGGTGAGAAAGAGCATGGGAAAGTAGACCAGATAGGCGATGGCGGTGGCCGCCATCATATTGGGGGCGACGGCGGCGATGAGGAAGCCTAGCGAAAAGATGCTCAGCGTGGAGAAGAGAAAGACCGCCACCACCGGTAAAAAATCCCCCATGAAATGGAGATCGAAGACGATCCTGGCTGTGATGAAGAGCAGGAGCATCCCCACCACGGTCATGAGCAGGTTTACGCCGATCTGCGCGATGATCACGTAGTGAGGGCTCAGCGGGGTGGCCCGGAACCTTTTTAGGATCTTCTTCTCTCGGTATTCGCTGAGGGTCAGCGGCAGGCACATCAGCCCGGTGACGGAGATGATCATCCCGGCATAGGCCGGCACCGACACATCGACGGTGCCGTAACCGCCGAAGATCGCAGCGGGCTCGTTGCCGAACATGCCGCCGAAGAGCAGCAGGATCAGCGATGGAAAGAGCAGCAGGAAAAAGACGTTGATATAATTGCGTAAGAAAAGCTTACCCTCGAGAACAGTCAGCTTCAGCGCGATCCGCAGATCCATCTTATCTCCCCCTCTCGCCGGCAGCGGTGCTGCTTGCTTCGGAAAGCCTGTAGCCGGCCAGCTCCAGAAATACTTCCTCCAGGCCAGGCTGCTTCACCACCAGGCCGCTGTAGGCCACGCTGTTTTGCCCCAGATACTGCAGCACCGCCCCCACCGCCTCGTCGCTGCGGCCGCGGACGATGATCCTGTTTCTTTGCCGCTCCACCGATTGCACCCCCGCCAGCCCAGCGAGTTCCCCGGGCTGCATCAACCCCGCATAAAAGGATATCTCTGTTAACAGATCAAAACGGCCCACCACATCGCCCACGGAGCCGTCGACGAGGATCCGCCCGCCGTCCATGATCGCCACGCGATCGCAGACCGCTTCCACTTCATCCATGTAATGCGAAACGAGAACAATGGTCAGACCGCGCTCCCTCAGCTGCAGCATCAGATCCCACATCTGGTGGCGGGCGCGGGGATCGAGCCCCGTGGTCAGCTCATCGAGGAAGACTACCCGGGGATTGGGCAGCAGCGCCAGCACGATGGAGAGCCTCTGCCTCTGACCACCCGAGAGGGTGCTCACCAGCGCCCTTCTCCTGTCGCCCAGCTGCATTATCTCGAGGAGTTCTACGTAGGAAGCGGGGTTGCGGTAAAGAGACGAAAAAAGTTTGCAGAGCTCTCCCACCCGGACCCGATCCTGGTAGGCGGTATCCTGCAGCTGCGCCCCGATGACCCCGTAGAGCGCCCTGCGCTCCCGCCAGGGATCCAGCCCCACCACGCGCACCCTTCCGCTGTGCGCTCGGCGCAGCCCCTCGATGCATTCCACGGTGGAGGTCTTGCCGGCGCCGTTGGGCCCGACGATACCGAAGATCTCCTGCTCCGCCACATTAAAGGAAACGTCGTCCACGGCATAGAGATCGCCGTATTTCACCGTCAGCGCATCCGCTTCGATCATTTTCATGAGATTACCTGAGCCCCCGTTCCTCTTAAAATAAAAGCCTGTTTAACCGCAGCCCTGAAAAGCCACCCCCACCCCGGCCCTCCCCCATCAAGGGGGAGGGAGAAAACTGAAGAATTTCTGCTGACCACCCCCACCCCGGCCCTCCCCCATAGGGAGAAAGCTGAAGAATTTCTGCTAACTGCCACCCTTCAAAAGAGACCGCTTTGCAGATGGGCGCCCGAATCAAGATCCCCGGCTAATTCATCGTCGAGATAAGCAGCCCTGAAGAGGCCCCTTTCCGCCTCTACCAGGGATCCTAACAGGGGTAGTTTTAACTCCCGCTCCTGCCGCGTCATCACCGGAAAGCCGTAGTGAATGTTTGTATATTTTAGCGGCCCCTTTTTTTGAACCCGCTCACTGACAAAATCGAGGTGAGCTTTCAACCGCCGCCGGTTGCAGCGGTCAAGCCCGGCGGCCTCCCGTAGCAGCCTTTCCCTGATCTGGGCCTCGAAGGCGGACTCGATCTCGTAACCGATACTGTGCCGGCCCGCTACTATCGCCGCCAGGGTGGTCGTCGCCGTGCCGAGGAAGGGGTCGAGAACGTTATCGCCCAAAAGTGAATACATGTTGATCAGCCGGAAAGGAAGCAAAAAGGGGTAAGCCGCGCTTCGCTGCCTCGCATTACCGCCGGCGATCTCCTGGCCGATCCCCTTGAAGTCCCACAGATCAGAAAACCACCGGTTCCGCTCTTCCCAGAAGTAGGCGCTCTCCCTTCTCCTTTTTTTCTCCTTCGCCGTGCGGAAGAGCCTCTTGCCGCCCTTGCGAAAGACTAGGATATATTCATGTTCCAGGGTGACGTAAGCGCCGGCCGGCAGCATCCCTGAGCCCATGAACTTGTTCGGCGCGTTGGTCTGCTTGCGCCACAGGATCGCCGGCAGGGTAGTGAAACCGAGCTCATTGAAGCATCTGCAGACACGCGCATGGTTGGCAAAGAGCTGAAACTGCCCCCCTACCGTGCGCACGGCATCGCCGATATTGACGCAGGCAAAAGCCCCTTCCTTCATCACCCGATAGAGCCCGGTCCAGACCGCATCAAGAACCCCGTGCATCGCTTCGAAGGCACCCCGGCCGTCGCCCTCTTCAAGATATGTGCCGATCTGCGGATCGAGCACTGCAAAAAGCTGATCCCACATCTCGATCATGGGATAGGGCGGCGAGGTCACCACCAGATCGATACTCCCGTCGGCGATCTCCTTCAGATCGCGCCCATCCCCGTAAATGACCCGGTGCTCTGTCTGCATGGGCTCCCTCTCCTCCTTTCCCGCAATTACCTTAATTCGGCTATTTCGCTCAAATCCCTGCAGCCAGGCGTTGCTCAGCACAGGACAGCCGCTCAATAGATCATTGGGCGGTTATCCTAGGTTGGAAGCCCTAATGGACAACCCTCTACCCCCACCCCGACCCTCCCCCATCAAGGGGGAGGGAAAATGAGTAACGGAGACGGTGCCTTTTACTTACCAATGGTTGTATTTTGGATGGGGGTGTTGTGTTGGGTTCCCTTTCCCCTCGAGGGAGAGGGACAGGGTGAGGGGGCGGTTCTATCCCCGCCCGCCTGATTGCCCCTTGGCACCCTGTTTGAGGGCGATCTGGTAGGTTGCCCCTACAAGGTTCATGACGCCCGGTACTAACCCTGCCCCGCGCCCTGCAAAAAGAAAAGGAGGCGATGAGCGCCTCCCGATCTGGTTGAGCCCAGGGCTTCAGGCAGCGCCGCTGATTTTACCCGCCAAACCCATGGCCGCGGTAGCAGTGCCGGCCCCAGGGTTTACCCTGGTGCCGCGCCTCCCGCTCCGCCATCTTCTCCTTCAGCTGTTCCCTGGCCGCTTCGGGCATCTGTTCCAGGCACTCTTTTCTGAGAGCATCCCGACCGCTTCTAAATTCTTCACGCAGCGCCTCCATCTTTTCCCGCTGCTCCTCACAGATCGTTCTTACCTGCTCCCGCTCCGCCGGGCTGAGGTCAGCGCAGTAGCCGCGGCAGATACCCTCACCGCCAAACCGGGGATTTTCACCGCGGTTGCCGCCATAATTCGCAGCAAAGCCTACCTGTACCAGCGCCGCAACCAACAGCACCGCCAGAACGACAATCGTTACCTTGCGTTTCATGTTCTTCCCTCCTTTCACGTTGCCCCCATTATAGCGGTGATCTGTGGCAAAACTGTGACATACCCTGAACATAAATATTAAATCGATGCAATAGATAGCGGGGCAGGGAAAACGCGGGGGCGGGTTGCACCCCCACCCCGACCCTCCCCCGTCAAGGGGGAGGGAGAAGAGGGAAACAGAAGGGCCCCGCCAAAGAAAGAGGAAGAAGTGCGGTAAGGCCCCGCCATAGAGAGAGGGAGAAGTGCGGTAAGACCCCGCCACAAAGTGAGGGAGAAATACAGGAGGGCCCCGCCATAGAGAAAGGGAAGATTTCTTTGTTTCTCAGGCTAGCGGCAGGGTGAAGCTGAATGTGCTGCCCTGACCGGGAGCGCTACTCACAGCAACACTTTCACCGTGGGCTTCGATGATCTCCTTGACAATGGCCAGGCCCAGGCCGGTGCCGCCCCCTTTTCGATCGCGGGAGCGATCGATGCGGTAGAAGCGCTTCCAGATATGGGGCATCTCTTTTTCTGCGATCCCCGGGCCCTCGTCGCGCACCGAAACCTTCACTCCATGCTCCCCAGCGGGGTGGGCTGTGAGCTCGATCTTCCCTGCCTCCGGAGAGTAGCGCAGCGCATTCTCCAGCAGATTCAGCAAAACCTGCATGATCCGGTCGCGATCCCCGGTAACCTCTATCTCCCGGGCTATCCCTATTTCCAGCGCTATCTTCTTCGCCCCCAGGCGGGAACGCAAGCCCGACTCCAGCTCCCCGGCCAGCTCGCGCAGGTTGAACCTGCTTTCGTACAGCTCCAACCCCCGGGCCTGGAGGCGGCTCAGCTCGAGCAGATCGTTGATCAGCCGGTTCAGACGCTCGATCTCG
>DUVX01000035.1 GCA_012840855.1 Bacillota bacterium
ATCTTTACCCGCATCGAGCTCTTTGCCCGAGGTGCCAAAAGCAATCTGACCATCGGCGGGGCGGGAATCTTCGATGCCACCATTGTTGCAGGGCTTATCGCCCTCGGCCTGGCCGAGCTGGTGGGGGAGATCCGCGAACGGATCAGCAGCGAGCTTCCTGGAGAGGACTACCCTGATGAGCTGACTACCGGTTTGCATGCGCCGGAGAGCAGCCCGATCGGACAGAAGGATCATGAGGAGAAAGAGTAGAATCCGGCGGTAAGCTTAAGGAGGTCATGATCTTTGATGAAAACGAGATTATTCCGGGGGGTCATACTGCTGTTCCTGGCTGTATTTGCCCTCGGCATCAGCGCCCTGAACAGCGAAGCGGCAGAAAGCTTTTTTGATATGCTCAATCCGAGTGAGGAAAGCGACGGCCACTACACGATGAAAGATCGTGCCGATAGCGCAGTGATCCTGCGGACGGCCAGGATCTTGCATCCAGGGGATAGTTTTATCGATGAAGAAAATCGTCATTTTCGCGTAGTCTCCATCGAAGGTAGAACAGCCTGGGCAGAGCAGACGGGCTCGGAAAGCGCTTCTCCGGGGGACCTTTCCGGGCCGCTCTCTCCCGCCAGCGGGGCGGTAGTCCCAAAAGGGCAAAACGACAAGCCTCGGATCGGGATTTACCATACCCATGGCGCCGAATCATATGTCCCTACTGACGGGACCGATACTATCGATCAGGGAGGCGGTATCCTTCAGGTGGGCGACAGTTTTACCCGCGCACTCCAGGAAAAAGGATACCCTGTAAACCATATCCGCGAGCCGCATACCCCCCATGACGCCGGCGCCTACCAGCGCTCCCGCAGAACGGCGGAAGAGCTGATCACCGAAGGCGATCAGCTGATTTTCGATGTGCACCGTGATGCTGTCCCCCCCGAAGAATACGAAAACACGGTAAATGGGGAGGAGGTTACCCGGATTATGCTCGTGGTAGGCCAGCAGAATCAGAATGCAGACAACAACCGCAGCTTTGCCACCGACTTAAAAAATATTGCCGATGAGGAGCACCCTGGCCTAATCAAGGGGATCCTGGGTGCCCAGGGCAATTACAATCAGGACCTTACACCCCGGGCGATCCTGCTCGAGGTGGGGGCACATGAAAATAGCCGCGAGGATGCTGAAAGAGCGGTGACTCTTTTTGCCGATATTGTTGATAATTATGTTACCGGAAGCAGCGCCGCCCCGGGCCCGACGGCAGCCCCGCCGGACCGGCTTTCTCTGGCCTCTGTTCTCAAGGTAATCCTGCTCCTGGCGGCGGGTCTCTTTGTCTACCTGCTGATAGCTGCCGGCAGCTGGAGCGAGATAAAAAGAAAGGTTGCGGACTTTTTCCAGAGAGAATTTGCCGACCTGCGCGCACCGTGGAGACGTGATAATGATGAAGAGGGCTGGTAGTGATGCTCATTGCATCAAAGCTCACCTGAGCAGCTGATGGAAAGATATCTCGTCGCCACAACGATGGGGATCGCTTTCGGCTTTGCAGCTCGCTGCCTGATGTTGCGCTCCGATTACCGCCAATACCCGGCCTACCCCCACGGCTACGTAACCCATCTTTCGCTGGGCCTCATTGCAGCGCTTCTCGGAGCGCTGGCCATACCGGCGC
>DUVX01000036.1 GCA_012840855.1 Bacillota bacterium
CATTCGTTATGATTACGCCTGAAGAACACAATAAAAAATATGCAGCCGGCTTGCTACCGGCTGCATAAAAAGTTGTCAATTTCATGTGAGTGGCTTTAAAAATCCCTTGACTTTAGTTAGCTGGTCTATTACTCAGTTTTATTTGAACTGGTTGATCGCAACCTGGCACTGCTGGATGCACTCTTCGACCTTTTGGGCCGAGGCGATAAAAGCGTTTCTGGCGGCGCTGTTTTCTGTCTCCCTAGCGGCTGCTCTCAACTCAGCGGCGGAGTGGTGGAAACTTTCGATACATCTCTCTACTTTTTGTCGCGGATCCATCTTTTCGCCTCCACTGTGATCGTTACAGCTATATTTTGCGCTGGAACAGGCTCCGGCATACCTAATCATCTTCGGATTCATCTGCGGTGGGGCCGATGCCGATGCGGTAGACGGTAGTGGTGGGGCGGTAGCGATCGTGGCTGAGCAGCTCGCGGGAGACCTCTTTGCCCCTCCGGTAGATGATACGCCAGGTTTTAACCGTATAGCCTGCTTTGCCTTGCTTGAGCAGTTTTTTTTCTCCCCTGGCTAGCGCTTTGCTCTCTTCCGTACGCACCGGCGGCTCCAGCCTGACTATATCCGAAGTGCGGATCTCCACCTTTTCCGCCATGGGCGGCCCGAAAAGGCGAAAAGTGAGCTGTTCCCCGCTCACCTCCGCCCCGATGAGGATAGGGTGATCGCGGCTGTTTCTGAACTTCAGATCGACGCTGCCGATAGAGATGGTGGCATCCCTTCCGATGGGCAGGTACCCGATGGTCTGGCTGTGATTGAGGCGTTCCACAATTTCCAGGTTGCCCAGGAGCGCCGCATTGTAGAGCGTGGAGGAGACCTGGCAGAGGCCACCCCCGAGCCCGGGTCGTAGCTCCTCCCCGACGATTACCGGCGCCTCCCGGTAGCCCTTCGCCCGGGTGATTTCCCCGACGAGCGCTTCGAAAGAGAAGAGCTCACCGGGAAAGAGGAGCGTGCCGTTGATCGCCTCCGCCCCCAGCTTGATATTATGAACCCGCCCGGGGAGTGCCGGTGTAATTGTTGTGGTGAAGGCAGCCATAACATTATCGATCCCATAAGCGGCCAGTTCCCCGGCGGTTCGCCCGGCAGGCCTGCTTTTAAGGGGAAGAGCCACCTCACTGCGGCCCTTATGGAGAGCAGCGAAAAGCTCTTGTTTCAGCTTATCTTTGAGTAGGGTTCTACCGGCACGATCTTCTATGATCGTGACCCGGGCACCCTTCACTTCAAGGGTGGCGTCACGGGGATGTTTCTCCACTTTTTTAGCCAGCCCGTCGAAAGCCCTATCGAGCTTGTCGTTTTGCACCTTTAGCCTGCCTTTAATCGACAGCGGGCCGTCCCCAAAGAGGCGCTGCACTCTACCGGGGTAACCGCGATAGCCTGTCCCGGCATCGGTGATCGCCGCCATAGTCTCCTGGCGATCCCAGGCTACCCCAAGGCGGGTTAGGGCGAGAGTTCGGGGCTTCTCCTTCACTCCGATGAAAGTGATCCTCTCCATGGAGAAAAACTCTTCTTCCAGTTTTGCTTCGGCATCGGTGAGCTTCATGCCGCCCAGCGGCAGATCGTTAAAGTAGACGCCAGGATAGATCCGGCCGCGATAGCAGTAGTAGTCGGCGCTTGCAGCAAGCGCTGCCATGAAGAAGGGGAGTATCAGGATCAGAAGAAGGCGCACCCACTTAATGTGCAGCGCTATGGTAAGCCGCTCTTTTAGATGCAATTACCCGCCTCCGGTTTGTTCTTTGTTAAAGATATGATCGGAGGTCGGGTAAATATGCCTGTAAAGGAGGTGTCCCGGTGACTACCGGGCGGGAAAGAAGGTGGTGGTTACCCTAGAAGCGAAAGAAGGATCCCGGCGGCTACAGCGGAACCGATCACCCCGGCTACATTCGGCCCCATGGCGTGCATCAGAAGGTAGTTATTCGGGTTGGCTTCTTTGCCCAGGCTCTGTGAAACCCGGGCGGCCATCGGCACGGCGGAAACTCCGGCGGAGCCGATCAGAGGGTTGATCTTTCCCCCGCTGAGCAGGTAGAGCAGTTTGCCCATAAGGACGCCCCCGGCCGTGCCCAGGGCAAAAGCGGCCAGTCCGAGAATAATAATTAAAATAGTCTCCCTGGTCAAGAAATATTCAGCGGTGGCTTTTGCGCCCACAGAAAGGCCGAGGAATATTACGATAATATTGTTCAACTCCATCTGCGCGGTCTTGCTGAGGCGCTCTGTGACGCCGCTTTCACGCAGCAAGTTGCCGAACATGAGCATACCCAGGAGCGGCACCGCCGACGGCAGCAGCAGGCCTGTTAAGATAATGACTACGATGGGGAAGATGATCTTTTCGGTTTTGGAAACGGGCCGCAGCTGTTTCATCACTGTTTCGCGTTCGCGCTTTGTTGTCAAAAGCTTCATGATCGGCGGCTGGATGATCGGGACTAGCGCCATATAGGAGTAGGCCGCGATGGCGATGGATCCCAGGAGTTCGGGAGCGAGATGGTTGGCGACAAAGATCGCTGTCGGCCCGTCGGCGCCGCCGATGATGCCGATGGCCCCGGATTGCGGGCCGGTGAAGCCGAGAAAATAGGCTCCCGTGAGCGTGGTGAAGATGCCGAGCTGGGCCGCCGCTCCCAGAAGCAGCGTTACCGGGTTGGCGATGAGCGGCCCGAAGTCGGTCATGGCGCCGATTCCCAGGAAGATGAGCGGTGGGTAGATCCCCAGCTCCAGGCCCCGGGAAAGATAGTAAAACAGGCCGCCGATGACCCCCTCGCTTTCCGGCTGAAGCAGCCCGCTCAGCGGAAGATTTGCCAGCAGGACGCCGAAGCTGATCGGAACAAGCAGCAGCGGCTCGTATTTTTTGACGATACCTAGATACAGCAAGACGCAAGCGACGACGATCATGGCGAACTGGGGCAGGGTAAGATGAAAAAAACCGCTGCTCTGCAAAAATTCGCCGATTAGTTCCCCCATCTTTTCACCCTCCTTCCGGGTGTGGCAGCGCCCGCCCCTTTACAGTATTTCGACCAAAAGATCACCGCTGCCGACCGTATCTCCGGCGCTGACATGCACTCTACCGATCGTACCCGCCACCGGGGCCGTGATCTCATTTTCCATCTTCATAGCCTCGAGGACCAGAAGAACATCCCCTTCTTTAACCGGGTCCCCCTTTTTCACCGCCACATCGATAATTGAACCGGGCATCGGTGACTCTACCCTGGTTGCCGCTGCCGCTGAAGGGCCTTTCCGGGCCGGCGGCTCCGGAGGGGCGGTGCTGCTGTCGGGCGCCTCTTTCTCGCTCTTTCCGAGTTCTTCCACATGCACGGTGAAGAGCTGACCGTCCACAGTAACCCTGTAGCTTTTCAAGTTCTTATTTCCTCCTTAAACATTTCCAAAAGTTGC
>DUVX01000037.1 GCA_012840855.1 Bacillota bacterium
TCATTGCTGACGGCATTGTAACCGAAGCCCTTTTCCATCCCCTTCACTTTCTCGACGACAACGGAACCTTCAACGCCGGCATTCTCTGCGATAATGCGCAACGGTTCTTCCAGGGCGCGCTTGACAATGGCCATCCCCGTGTTTTCATCACCCTTGAGCTCTTCTTCGAGTTTGTTCAGCGCATCGGCAATGTTCAGGTAAGCTATCCCGCCGCCGGGCACGATCCCCTCTTCCACGGCCGCCCGGGTCGCGGAAAGCGCGTCTTCGATGCGCAGCTTCTTCTCCTTCAGCTCAGTTTCGGTTGCGGCACCGACCTCGATGACGGCTACGCCGCCGGAGAGCTTTGCCAGCCTCTCCTGCAGTTTTTCCCGATCGAAATCCGAGGTAGTATCCTCGATCTGGACGCGAATCTGACCAATCCGCTTTTTGATCAGCTCCGTGTCGCCGGCACCGTCAACGACAACGGTCTCTTCCTTGCTGATACGGACCTGGCGGGCCCGGCCGAGCATATCGATATCAACATTTTTGAAGTCGATCCCGATATCCTCGGAGATTACCTGTCCGCCTGTAAGGACAGCGATATCTTCGAGCATCGCTTTGCGGCGATCGCCGAAACCGGGGGCCTTGACGGCAACACAGGTAAAGGTGCCGCGTAGCTTGTTCACTACCAAGGTGGCGAGAGCTTCACCTTCCACGTCCTCGGCTACGAGCAGGAGCTGCTTCCCTCTTTGAACAATCTTCTCCAGCAGGGGAAGAAGGTCGTGGATATTCGTGAGCTTGCGATCGGTGAGCAGGATATAGGGCTCTTCAAGAACCGCTTCCATTTTCTCGGTATCGGTAACCATGTACGGTGAAATATAGCCGCGGTCGAATTGCATCCCCTCGACCACTTTTAAGTCGGTGGTAAAACCCCGGGACTCTTCCACTGTGATGACGCCGTCTTTACCAACCTTCTCCATCGCCTCGGCGATGAGCGCACCGATCTCCTCATCATCGGCGGAGATGGAGGCCACCTGGGCGATATCTTCCCTGGTCTCTACGGGTTTGCTCAGGCTCTCAAGCTCGTCCACAACAACGCCTACCGCCTTGTCAATACCCTTTTTGATAAACATGGGGTTGGCACCGGCGGTAACATTTTTCAAGCCCTCACGAATGATCGCCTGGGCCAGCAGTGTCGCCGTGGTGGTCCCATCCCCGGCAACATCCTGCGTCTTCGTGGCTACCTCTTTGACCAGCTGCGCCCCCATATTTTCAAAGGGGTCTTCCAGCTCGATATCACGAGCGATGGTCACACCGTCATTGGTGATCTGGGGCGAACCAAACTTTTTATCCAACACCGCATTGCGCCCCTTGGGCCCCAAGGTGGCGGTAACGGTATCCGCAAGGGCGTTGACCCCTTTTTCCAACGCCCGGCGTGCCTCTTCATTATATTTAATTTGCTTTGGCATTAAAGATAAACCTCCTTCGCTTTACTGGACTTGATTTTCCCCACTACATTACTGAACGAGCGCTAAAACGTCATCCTGCCTCAAGATCAGGTACTCTTCACCTTTGATCTTTATCTCTGTGCCGGCATAACGGGAGAAGATGATCTTGTCCCCCACTTTCAGGTCCATCTCCA
>DUVX01000038.1 GCA_012840855.1 Bacillota bacterium
CCAAAGCATCAATTTTAACAATATATTATCATAAAGCGCCGGTAAAGATAAAGTTTGGTAAAATATTGTGGCGCCCCTACGGCAATTTATTATCCGCTCCAGGGCAAGACTATTGATCGGGAGAGTGAATTGTTATAAAATGCGGGGCAAAGGAAAGGCCTGTCAATTATTAATGATGAGGTGAGCTAATGGCTGAGATAACTGCGATCAGTGAAGCTGAGTTTGAAGAACAGGTGATTCAAGAGAAATTGCCCGTCCTGGTCGATTTCTGGGCACCCTGGTGCGGCCCCTGTAAAATGATTGCACCGATTTTGCAGGAACTTTCTGCCGACTATCAGGGGCGCCTTAAAATTTTCAAGGTAAATGTGGACGAGAATCCCGGACTGGCCTCCCGCTTTCAGATTATGGGCATCCCCTCACTACTTCTCTTTAAAGGGGGCACGCTGGCAGACAGCTTTACCGGAGTCATGCCTAAAAAGATCCTGTCGGACAAGATTGAGCCCCACCTTTAGTCGGGGCTGCAGTCCAGAACAGGAGGGCGGCCCCCTGGAGGGTGCCCGGGAATGACGGCAATTTTAACCAAATTACCAATTCTGAAAGGATTTTGAAACAAAAGAGAGAAGTTGTTCTTAAAATCTGAGTAGGAGGCGGTTTCTTATGGAAAATTCCCTATTTTCCGTTCCGGTTAAAGTACGCTACTACGATACCGATCTCTCGAGGGCCGTCTATTTTACCAATTACATTAAGTGGTTTGATTCCATTGCCCTACCTGATTTTACGGAAGCGCTCGGTATTGACTGGCGGGCGTTTATCGAAGAAGATGTCGACGCCGTGGTTGCTCATGTTGCTTTCGACTACAAGGCTCAATGTTTTCTTGACGATGTTGTCCATATCCATATAACCGATATCGAACTGGGGCGAAGCAGTATGACGATCTACGGCGCCCTGTTCAAGGAAGAAACCTTGATTGCAGAAGGCAAATATGTCTACGTCTTTGTTGACTTTACGACGCGCAAGTCCCAGCCGATCCCCAAAAATTTTAAGAGCAAAATCGAGGCTTATATACGCAAAAAGAAGTGCTGAAAACCGTCAGAAAGGTCCGGGAGCCGGATTCTCCCGGGCCTTTCAATCCAGCACCCCCAGCCGGCGTAACCACCTGCAAAGCCGGTAAGAATACTGTGCGCCCCTTCCCCCGTCCCAGAGCAATTCTGAGGCGATTTTCTGATAATCCCGTCGCTCTGCTCTGAAATCGGAGAGATAAAGAGCGAGCAACCCCTGGACCACAGAGCGATGAAAAGAAGCATGCGGCAGGGTCGAAATCTTCTGAAGCGCTTTTCTTAGAAAAAGAGAGAGCCGTTCCCCCACCATGGCGGGGGAGCGGTAGCAGGCTACAAAATTAAAGGCGTCTCCGCGGATATCCGCTTCCAGTTCAACCCAGTTTTCTAGCAATATATGCAGGCCGCATACCCAGGGGAAATATGCCTTGACCAGCTCTCGCCGCTCCTGCCCGCCGCTTTGCGGAGAGGTGGCCAGACCGAATAGAGCAAAAAGGGCCAGGGGAGAAGCGCAGGCGGCGGCGTATTCCCACCAGTGAAGCGATGGTGTCACCGGAGCCGCCTTCTCCCTGAACCAACGTTTCAACCTACTGCTCCTGGCCCCCGGATGAAGCCGACTGTAGATCTGCAGATCGCTGTAGAGCGAAACAAATTTCAGGATCTCCCGCTCCACCTCCGGATAACCGGGAAGCGCGGCGACGCAGGTGCGGCATTCCCTCACCAGCGCTTTCAGATAACCTCCATCGCACTTTGCCGGGTAGAAGCGGTAGTAATCCTGCTCTCTCATCGGGCCGCGCGTCAGCGCTGCCGGTATGGCCAGGTAAAGATAGCGAAAGGCTGCTTCGCTGTAAGCGCCGCCGCATTCACAGAGATTCCCAAGATAGCCGCCGATCGTCTGCAGCGCTACGAGCAGCGCCACCAGTTTTTTTTCATAGTGAGGATTGAAATTGTAAAGGGCGTAAAAACAGCCTTTCTGAATACGGAAGCGCCTCCGGGAAATCCCGGCCCAGGCCTGCTGAGAAAGCGGCCATTCGGCATGGATGGCGTGCTGTTGCCACCGGCTCAGCTCCCGGGAAACCTGGGGCAAAACGACGGTGAAGAACCGGATCAGGGAACGATCAGGGGCAGTTTTGACGCTTTTAGGCAGCAATTAATTTAAAGCTCCTTCCGCTCATTTTAGATCCGACCTCCTGCTCTTTTCCCCACCCCATACCAGATCAAGAAGGAAATAGCCGCACCGGTGCTGATGCGGCTATCAAAATGGGCAGTGCCGATCCTTTCAGCCGGCCCGACTACTCCTCCGGGCTCTGTTCCCCTTCGCCCTCCTCCGGCGGCGTCCCCTCTCCACCCAAAAATTCCGGGGAAGAGAGCATCTCCTTCCCTTCCGCCGATGTTCCAATCTCATCGCGGATATAGCGGTAGAAAATCCATTCCGCCACACCGATCACTGCAGCGGTAGCAAGGACAGCACCGGCACCGATAGGTTGACGCACAAAGGAGCTTCCCAACGCCAGGATCACAATTGCGATAATAAAATTGGCAATCGCCGTGAGCAGTACGCCCAGGCGTGGCAGCAGGTAAAGATCGCCAGCAAAATAGAGAACTGCCGTCGTAACAAGGGCGATCACCAGGGAGCTGCCCATCGGTACTGCTGGGAGGAGAAGGTGGCTAAAAAATATCATCGTAATCGCAGCAATGTAAATGAATTTGATTAACAGCGGCCTGACGTGATCCAAAAGATCACCCCCCTTCTTGAGCATCGATCAATAATTTCCCCGAGAGGGGAGGCAATCATGCACCGGAAAGGACGCTATTGCCCAATTTTTGATAACAGCGCAATATTTTTCGGCCTGAAGCAGGTTAAATATGGTATCTGTCGAATATTAAGTATTTACAGATCAACGTCGAAAGGGGGTGTTCGGGTATGTCCCGGGAAGAGATCGGCAGCGTGAAACATTACTACAGCAAAATTTCTGTGGCTATAATCGAGTTGTCCGCTCCCCTGCGGGTTGGGGAAAAGGTTACTATAGTGGGCCCCAAGACAGAGTTTGCCCAGGAGATCGGCTCGATGCAGGTAGAGCATCAGAATATCACTTCGGCTGATTCGGGCGATCTGGTAGGCCTGAAAGTAAAGGAGACGGTCAGAGAGGGAGACCGCGTTTTTCTTGTAGAGGGTTAGGCCGCGCCTGGTGGCACCGTCGCCCGCCCGGCGCGATCTATTTATCGCGATCTGAAGGTGACCGGAAAACTGAATTCCTGTCACCTTTCTTTTTCCCGCCGCCCCCTTTCAATGTAGCTTTTTACAGGATTTTGCTGCAACCGCGCTTAAACCGGAAGATCTTGTTGAACCGCGGCAGGAAAAGCCCGGTCAATCTTGAACTTTATTGAGCGGATCCTATAAATTTAGAGACGGCGGTGGGTAAAAGATGTGGAATCAAAAGTGCGAGGCGATGCCCTGTGAAAAACTGGCCCGGCTGCAATTTTTGCGGCTAAAGCAAACCCTTGAGGCGGTCTACCAGATGGTGCCCTACTACCAAAAGATCTTCCGGGAAATAGGCGCGGAACCGGGCGATATTCGCTCGCTGTCAGATCTGGCAAAGCTCCCCTTTACAGTGAAGGATAACCTGCGGGACAACTATCCATACGGTCTTTTTACCGATGCCTTGAACGGTGTAGTACGGCTCCATTCTTCCTCAGGTACCACGGGGCAGCCCACGGTGGTCGGCTACACCCGGAGCGATCTGGAGATCTGGGCGGAGCTGATGGCGCGGGCCCTCGCCGGTGCCGGGGCGGATCGCAGCTCCGTTGTCCACGTCGCCTACGGCTACGGCCTTTTTACCGGTGGTCTGGGGGTCCATTACGGGGCGGAAAAGCTCGGCGCCACCGTAGTCCCCTTCTCCGGCGGGCAGACGCGGCGCCAGGTGCGCATGATGAAGGATCTCGGCAGCACTCTCCTCGCCTGCACCCCCTCCTACGCCCTCAATATCGCCGAGACCATGGAAGAGATGAAGATCGATCCCGGTGAACTTCAGTTGCGCTCGGGCCTCTTCGGGGCCGAGCCGTGGTCGGATAAGATGCGCCGGGTGATCGAGGAGAAGCTTCACATTGACGCTTTCGATATCTACGGGCTCAGCGAGGTGATGGGGCCAGGTGTAGCCTACGAATGCGCAGCTAAGTGCGGGCTGCATATCCCCGAAGATCATTTTATCGCCGAGATCATCGACCCCGAAAGCGGCGCGATTCTGCCGGAGGGCTCCACCGGCGAGCTGGTCATCACCAGCATCACCAAGGAAGCGCTGCCGGTAATACGCTATCGGACCCGTGATATTACTTCGCTCACCCGGGAACCATGCCCCTGCGGGAGAACTCATCTGCGAATCAATAAGATCAGCGGGCGAACCGATGATATGCTTATTATCCGCGGGGTCAATATCTTTCCTTCTCAGGTTGAAAGCATTCTCCTCGACATCGGGGAAACGGAGCCGCATTACCAGCTCATCGTCGATCGCGAGGGCGCTCTCGACACCCTGGAGATCCGGGTAGAGCTGACGGATCAGATGTTTTCCGATAAGGTGAAGGGGCTGGAAGGCCTGGAGAAACTTATCCGCGAGGAGATCGCCAACCTCCTCGGCATCAGTGCCGCAGTGAAGCTGGTGGAACCGAAGACAATTCCCCGCAGCGATGGAAAAGCACAGCGGGTCATCGACCGGCGGAAGATGCGCTAAGGCGGGGTGACCTCGCCGGGAGCAAAACGGTAGCCATCATAAGGAGGGGCTAATCATGGTGAAGCAGATCTCTGTATTTTTGGAAAATAAATGTGGACGGATTACCCGTCTTTCCAGAGTGCTCGGTGAAGCCGGGATCAATGTCCGGGCTCTCTCTATCGCCGACACCTCTGATTTTGGAATACTGCGGTTGATTGTGGACCACCCCGATAAAGCCTGCCGCGTTCTGCGCGAAAAAGGTTTTATGGCCTCAGTAACCGAAGTGATCGCGTTGGAGGTCCCCGACACACCGGGAGGGCTGGCCGAAGCGCTCTCCCCTCTGGAAGAAGCAGGGATCAACATTGAATATCTCTACGCTTTTGTCCAAAAGCGGACCGATGATGCCCTCATCCTGGTCCGCGTCGATAATATCGAAGGAGCGCTGGCGGTTCTTAAAAAATATGACATCCCCGTCATCGACAGTGAACGGATCTATGCTCTCTAAAGACAGCAGGCCACAGGAAAGTTAGGGCCGCGCCACCCGGGCATGCCCAAACAGTATCGCTGCACTCCACACAGAAAAGGAAGGATCAATTGACGTCATCTACCACCAAACTCATGTCTGGAAACGAAGCCATCGCCCGCGGTGCCTACGAGGCCGGCGTCATCGTGGGTACAGCCTACCCGGGTACCCCCTCCACCGAGATTCTGGAGCAGCTCTCCCGCTTTCCGGGGCTGCGCGCCCACTGGGCACCCAACGAAAAGGTGGCCCTGGAGGTGGGTATCGGTGCCTCGCTGGCGGGAGCGCGGGTGCTGGTGGCGATGAAGCATGTGGGAGTCAATGTAGCCGCAGATCCGCTGATGACACTTTCCTACACCGGCGTCGGCGGCGGCCTGCTGCTTGTGAGCGCCGATGATCCGGGGATGCACAGCTCCCAGAACGAACAGGATAACCGCCACTATGCCCGCCTAGCCAAGATCCCGCTGCTGGAACCGTCCGACAGCCAGGAGGCCCGGGATTTTGTTATCGCCGGGCTGGAGCTGAGCGAACGTTTTGACACGCCGGTGCTGCTGCGCACCACCACCCGCATCTCACATTCGCGCAGTCTTGTAAAAACAGGCGTGAGAAATGAAATAGATCGCAAAGGCTTTCAAAAAGACCCCGCCAAGTATGTAATGATCCCCGGCTACGCCCGCCGCCGCCGCCCGCTGGTGGAGAAACGCCTGGCGGGGCTGCGCCGGGAAGCGGAAAGATCTCCCCTGAACCGGACTGAAGGAGAGGGCACTGCCCGGGGCTTTATCTGCTCCGGGATAACCTACCAGTATGTCAAAGAGGCGCTGCCGGGGGAACGGATCTTGAAACTCGGGTTCAGCTATCCCCTGCCCGAAAAAATGATCCGCGATTTCGCCGCCACGGTGAAAGAGATCATCGTCGTGGAGGAGCTCGATCCCTTTCTCGAGGAGCAGATCCGGGCGCTGCTGCCTGGTGTGCCGGTAACAGGAAAACAGCTTTTCCCCGCAATCGGCGAGCTCAGCGTGAATCTGATCCGGCGGGGCACCGCCGGAGAGGGCAGTGTCGCCTCTGGAGACCCCCCCGAAACAACAGAACTCCCCGCCCGCCCGCCGCTCCTCTGCCCCGGCTGCCCTCACCGTGGCGTCTTCTACGTGCTGCGCAAACTGAAATTAACCGTGCCTGGAGATATCGGCTGCTACACCCTGGGAGCGTTGCCGCCGCTTAAGGCGCTCCATACCTGCATCTGCATGGGTTCCGGGATCGGCATCGCTGTGGGGATGGAGCGGGCCGACCCCGCTGCTGCGGCCAGCACGGTGGCGGTAATCGGCGATTCCACCTTCTTCCATTCGGGGATCACGCCGCTCGTCGATCTGGTCTACAGCGGCAGTAGGACCACGGTGCTGATCCTCGACAACCGCACTACCGCCATGACTGGTCACCAGGATCATCCCGGTACCGGAGTTACCCTGCAGGGAGCGACGCGGCCCCCCATCGATATCGAGGCGCTCTGCCGCGCTGTGGGGGTACGGCGGGTCTTCACCGCCGATCCGCTGCAACTCCGGGAGCTGGAATCCCTGATCAAAAAAGAGCTCACCGCCGGAGAGCCATCGGTAATCATAGCCCAGCGCCCCTGCGTCCTGCTCGGGCGAACCCCGTCGGCGCCTTTACGCATAGACGCGCAAAAATGCCGCGACTGCGGCCTCTGCCTGGCCCTGGGCTGCCCGGCCCTGAGCCGGTTTGGTGATTGCGCGAGCATCGACCCCCTGCTCTGCAACGGCTGCGGCCTCTGCTCGCAGGTCTGCCGACACGGCGCTATCGGTGCTACTATCCCGGAAGAAGGTGACAGCAATTAAGAAAACAGATCTGCTCATCGCCGGCGTGGGCGGCCAGGGAACCCTGCTCACAGGGAAGATTATTGCCGCTGCCGCCCAGGAAGAAGGATACGATGTAAAAACCTCAGAGACACATGGCATGGCCCAGCGCGGCGGCAGCGTGGTCATCCATGTGCGCATCGCTGACCGGGTCTGCGCACCCCTTGTTCCGAAGGGGGAAGCAGATTTTCTGCTCGCTTTTGAAAAGTTGGAAGCGCTGCGCTTTCTACCCTGGCTTTCACCGGAGGGAATGGTTGTCGTCAACTGCCAGGAGATCAAACCGCTCCCCGTTCTCATCGGGGTAAGCACTTACCCGGAGGGGGTTGCCGGAAGGCTCCGGGCCCGCTCCCGGCGGGTTATCCCGGTGGACGCCGCACAGATGGAACCCGTCCGCCGCCACCCCCGCACGGCTAACGTGCTCCTTCTAGGCATCCTGGCCCGGCAACTCGGCCTTCCCCAGGAAAGCTGGCGAAGGGCGATCTCCCGCTCGCTGCCCCCACACCACCACCGGATCAACCAGGAGGCCTTCGACGCCGGATGGTCTTTTCAGCCAGCCCGGCAATAAATGCAACTTTGGGGACGTACCTGTTTGTTGCATTTATCTCCTCCGCAACAGCTGTAGAGGCACATAGTATTTGCTGTAGCGCCTCCCTCCCTGATCCTGATAAACGCCGCCGTCATCGGGAACCATGACTGTGGCCCGCCGGGTGATCCGGCTGATGATCCCGCTTAGTTTCCCTCCATCATGCTGAAAGGTGACCCAATCACCAACGGAAAGCCCGTACTTTTCCCTGCCCACCTCCGCAGCTACGGGGAGCTGGTGAGTGCTACCGGTATGTCCGAAGATGTTAAAAGCCAGGGACTGAAAGCGTGCCCGTCGGCAGCTTGACTCCTTGTAACAATGCAGTTCGATGAGGTGGCAGAGCTCATGCTCAAAAACCAACTGAAGCGCTTCCAGGCTATCCCTGGTCCTGATCCCGCTGACTACCTTATCCCGCTCAAGAATGCCGTAGTTGAATAGAAGTATGGCGCTGATCCGCAGTTCATAGCGCTCCTCCGCCGGTGACAGTTCTTTTAAGTTGCGTGGACAGAGCGTTTTGCCGGCGTTTTTAACCATTCTGGTGGAAAGGGAAAAAAAGAGCTGCCCCAAGAAATGCTCATGAAAGTAGCTGTGGAAAAAAATCTTGTCGTAAAGATCAAAAAGAGATGCCAGATCTGACTGATAGATGCGGGAGATATCCCCACCGCCCAGGTGGGGCGAGCCCTGTAGCAGCTCCCGGCGCACCCTTTCTCTTTTAGAGACGGCCGCCTCCGAAGAATATCGCAGTTCGATAAGCCTGTTGTAGCGCACTTTTACCGCTCTTCCTTCCTTAGGCAATCGGGATGATCAAAGGCAGGGTTGTTTACCCGGGCGGAAACAGGGTAGAGTTCAAGGGCGCCCGCGGGATAGGGCTGCAGCATTGTCCGCAGAGTCACCAGCGGAGCAGCCCCGTCAAGCCAGAGCGGATAGTGTTCTTCGGGGA
>DUVX01000039.1 GCA_012840855.1 Bacillota bacterium
TTCCAAACCTGGCTGTTCAGGCTATCATCCCGCTTTTTCGGCGATCCCGATTTTACATGGTATCTGGGCAGGATCTATGAAAAAAGAGGGGATCTGCGCAGCGCCATCGCTGCTTACGAGAAAGCTTTTCAGATGGCGGATCGGAGGGAGAACGCCCCGTTTCCGCCTAGAAGGCAGGCGTACCAGTTTAGCTTGGAGCGGGCTCGCAGAAACGCGGGGCTGAGCCATCAGGCGGATCCGCTCTTGGCATGCCGGGTAAAACTCCCGCCCGGCACCAAAGGAGTGGCCGGCCCGGGCAGCTTTAAGGCTACTTTTAAGTATAATGGGCTGCTCGTTATAGTTAAGCTGGCCGATGACAGCTTTCAGTACTTTGATCTGCTCATCGATGGGACGCCCTTTAGAAGAGTAAAAATATTGGCGGATACCGATCATTACAAGTTTACCGTGAAACGGCCCGGGCTTTTGCACTTTCCCACCCGCGGCAGGCTCCAGGTGAGAACATCCGATCATTCTTATCTCCTTTCGAAAGGCTCGCCGGAGCTAATTTTAGAGATACCGCATGGCCGGGGCGATATCGGGGATATTCTTGAGGACGGTATCTTTCTGGAGAAAAAAGGCGAGCTGCCAGCAACACTTCGAGATTTGGCCCGCCGGCAAAACAGTTATCTAAAACTTTATGCTGAAGCCAGAGAGTTCTTCAGGAAAGAGCTCAACCTGGAGCTGTTCCTCATGTACGGCACCCTGCTCGGCCTCTACCGCGATGGTGACTTTATTCCCGGTGATGATGATTTTGATGTGGGCTATTTTTCGCAGGAGCAGGATCCGCTGGCGGTGAAGGAAGAGGTCATGGCGCTGATCGTAAAACTGGTGCAAGGGGGGTTCACGGTGAGCTTCAACCAGGCCGGAAGGCCTTTCCGGCTGCGCGGCTTGACAGATGATCCCCTTACGCATCTCGACGTGCGCCCCCTTTGGTTCCAGGAGGGTATGATCTGGGCCCATGATCGGACTTGTCCGTCATGCACTGAGCAAGACTTTTTACCGGTAAGGAAAGCCTTGTTCCGGGGGACGGAGGTCTATATCCCGCAGCATCCAGATCGCTTTCTGGAGGCTTATTACGGGCCCGGCTGGAAAACACCCGACCCCAGCTACACCACCGATCTTTTTGTCGATCCCAGGGTAACCAAAAACCTTGCGCGGCTCTGTTTAACCCTCGCCGACTACAGAGGGCTGAAGCAAAGGGCGGGGGGTAGTGGAGGCGGCAGGGCCGGGGGGGAGATTATCTTCAAAAGTGCTGTCGATCTTTATCCCCTGGAGGAGTACACACGTAAATGCGGCTGGTCCTAGCGATACTGCGGAAAAAGGATATGGGCGTTTCGGTAAACCGCCGTTGTGGGCGGTGGACTTTTTTTGTAACCCCACGATTAATGATATAATGCTTAATGGACAAGGACAATGTATCTCAGGCAGCGCTATAATATTCTGAATTTGCTCCACCGGGCCTGCCGAAATAGTAAAGGGGTCTGCTGATAGAAGATGAGGCAGTATCTAAAAGAGCTGTTCAAGCGAAGGGATCTGTTGGGGTACCTCGTTATCTCTGGCCTGAAGGCGCAGTATCGTAATACCGCTTTAGGGTTCGTTTGGTGGATCCTGGATCCGGCGCTGGGTGTGCTGGTCTACTACTTTCTAGTTGTGATCGTGCTTAAGCGCGGCGGTGATGTGGAAAATTACGGCGCTTTCCTGGTGGTGGGGCTGATCGCCTGGCGCTGGGTGCGCTCGGTGGTCAATTCATCCTCCAGGGCGATTACTTCGCATTCGGGGATCATCACCAGGGTTTATTTACCCAAGGCGATATTTCCTTTAAGTGTCTGCTTTACCCAGCTGATCAATTTCTCCATCGGTCTGCTCATCGCTGCGGGGGTGCTCGCTTCTTTCAAGATAGTGCCGGGAGTTCAGGCGCTCTGGCTGCCGGTAATCGTGGCGATGCAGGTGATCTTCCTGATGGCTTTGAGTCTTATCGTCGGCTATGTCTGTGTGTTTATCAGGGATATCGATAATTTTATCACCCATTTTATGCGGCTCTGGTTCTACTCTTCGCCGGTGATCTGGGCTTCGGGCCGGCTTCCGCCAAGGTTCAGCTGGATTGTCGATATCAACCCGGTGACCCCTTATCTGAGTAGTTACCGCAACATCCTGCTTTACAACGAGGCGCCGCATCTGATCAGGTTGTCGCTAATCACCCTGGTCTCGCTGGCGATAGTGATATTCATGCTCTACTATTACAGCCGCAACGAACACAAGATCATCAAGGTGCTGTAACGGGGGTGCAGGTGATTGGCCCTTACTGAAAGGGAGCTGCAAAAAAAGATGGAACAGAAACCGCTGAAACGGCGGGGGAAAACTGCGGTGATCAAAGCCCGCGACGTGGGGATCAAATTCAACGCCGAGCAGCGCCGGGAAGATTTCAAGACTTTTACCCATAATCTGTTAACAAAGCGGCGAAAGAAGAGCGAGTTCTGGGCTCTCAAAGGTATCGACCTGACCGTTTACAATGGTGACATTATCGGGGTTATCGGTTTTAATGGCGCCGGTAAAACTACCCTGTGCCGCGTGATTGCAAAGTTGCTCCGGCCCGACCTTGGCAAGATCTCGGTGAAGGGTGAGGTCTCGGCTCTGCTCTCCTTAGGCACCGGCTTCAAGCAGGAGCTGACGGGGCGGGAAAATATCTACCTCAACGGGATGATGCTGGGCTTCTCACGCAAAGAGATCGACGATATCTACCAGGAGATCGTCGATTTTTCGGGGCTGGGCCATTTTGTTGAGGAGCCGATCAAGGTCTACTCCCGGGGGATGCGGGCGCGGCTCGGCTTTAGCATCGCGGCGATGATCGAGCCGGAGATACTGGTTCTCGACGAGGCGCTCAGCGCCGGTGATATCGAATTCAACGAGCGGGCTACCGCCAAGACCCGGGAGATCGTCAGCCAGACCAGGGCAGTGGTGATCGTCTCCCACAGCATCAACTATATTGAAAACAACTGTACGAAAGTGATCTGGATCGAGAAAGGTGAGATCCAGGCGGCGGGGGATCCGGCGGAGGTCTGCGAGCGTTACCGCGAGAGAGTCAAAGAGAAGAAGGCGTCACAGAGAAAGGTCCGGTTTGCCCGCTTCAAGAAGACGGAGAGCGTGGTGGGGGACAGGACCGCGGTGAAGATCAAAAATTTGGGCGTTAACTTCAAACTGGAGCATAAGACCTTCTGGGCCCTGAAAAATGTGAATATGACGGTTAAGGAAGGCGAGGTCGTCGGTGTCATCGGGCACAATGGCGCCGGTAAGACAACGCTGTGCCGAGCACTGTGCGGGCTGCTGAGGGCCGATCGCGGCAAGGTGAAGGTGAAGGGCGATGTCACCGCCCTGCTGAGCCTGGGGGCCGGCTTCAACCGGCAGCTTCCGGGGAGGGATAATATCTACCTGAACGGGCTGATGCTGGGGATTCCGCGGCGGCAGCTCGACGAGATCTTTAGCGATATTGTCGCTTTCGCCGAGCTGGAAAAATTTATCGATACACCGGTGAAATATTACTCCAGCGGGATGCTCTCCCGCCTGGGTTTCAGTGTAGCTGTCTCTACAGATCCGGATATCTTTATCATCGACGAGGTGCTTTCCGCCGGGGATGCCTCCTTCAACGAAAAAGCGAGCGAACGGCTCCAGGAGATGATCGCCGGATCTAAGGCGGTGATCGTGGTCAGCCACAGCATGCGCTTTATCCAGACGGTCTGCACCAGGGTAATCTGGATGAAGGGCGGCCGGGTGATGTACGATGGCGATCCGGAAGAAGCGGTATCCCGCTACCGTGAAGATGTCAGGCGGGGCAGAAGGTTTAAAAGTACGCAGAGGGGGGGTTGATCATGACCAGGGTTTATCTGGCGATGAGCGCTGATATTATCCACCACGGCCATATCAACGTGATCAGCGAGGCGAGCAGGCTCGGCGAAGTGACCGTCGGTGTCTTGACCGACGAGGTCATCGCCAGCTACAAGCGTTTTCCCCTGTTAAGCTACGAAGAGCGCAAGGCCATTGTCGAAAATATCAAGGGGGTGGTGCAGGTCATCCCCCAGGAGACCCTCGATTACGTTCCCAACCTGCTGAAGATAAGGCCTCATTATGTGGTGCACGGTGACGACTGGCGGACGGGAGTGCAGCAGAATATCCGCCGGCGGGTCATCGAGACGCTCGAAGAATGGGGCGGCAAGCTTATCGAGATCCCCTACACCCGGGGGGTCTCCATTAGCCAGCTCGATGAGGCCCTCAGCAGGATCGGGACAACCCCGGCGAGCCGGATGAGGCGGCTGCGGCGGCTGCTGGAGCTGAAACCGATCGTCCGGGTGATGGAGGCGCACAACGGCCTCACCGGGCTGATCGTGGAGAAGACCAGGGTGAGCTGTGCTGAAAAAATTAAGGAATTTGACGCCATCTGGATCAGCAGCCTTTGCGATTCCACGGCCAAGGGGAAGCCCGATATCGAGCTTGTCGATTTTACCTCCCGGCTGAACACGATCAACGATATTTTAGAGGTGACCACCAAGCCGATCATTTTGGACGGCGATACGGGGGGACAGATCGAACACTTTATTTTTACCGTAAAGACGCTGGAGAGGCTGGGGGTTTCGGCGGTGATCATCGAGGACAAGGTGGGGCTGAAGAAGAATTCGCTTTTTGGCACCGATGTGCCGCAGACGCAGGACAGCATCGAGAATTTTACGAAGAAGATCGCTGCGGGGAAAAAGGCTCAGCTGACCCGCGATTTCTTGATCGTAGCCCGTATCGAGAGCCTCATCCTGAAAGCGGGGCTTGAGGATGCACTGAAGCGGGCCCGGGCCTATATCGCGGCCGGCGTCGATGCGATCATGATCCACAGCAAATCGAGTGAGCCTGATGAGGTACTTGACTTTTGCCGGGAGTACCGCCGCTTCGAGAACAGGGTGCCCCTGGTGACTGTGCCGACGACCTACTGCCAGATTACGGAGCAGGAGCTGAGCGATGCGGGGGTTAATATCGTCATCTATGCTAACCACCTGCTGCGGAGCGCCTACCCGGCGATGTTGAAGACGGCGGAGAGCATTCTCGAGCACGGCCGCGCCTATGAGGCCGACAAAGGGCTGATGCCGATCAGAGAAATCCTCAATTTGATTCCGGGGGGGCGGTAGGATGCTAGACTGCGCCCGCTTCTTTCACGTTTTGAGCGTAGCAGGGATAAATTTTTTTACCGGTGTGCCCGATTCCCTGCTGAAAAGTTTTTGCGCCTACCTGGCGGAGCAAGTACCGCGGGAGCGCCATGTTGCTGCAGCCAACGAGGGTGGCGCCCTGGCTCTGGCGGCAGGACATTACCTCGCTACCGGTGAACCGGCGCTTGTCTATATGCAGAATTCAGGGCTGGGCAACGCTGTAAACCCGCTCACTTCCCTCGTCGATCCCCTCGTCTACAGTATCCCCGCCCTGCTGCTCATCGGCTGGCGGGGCGAGCCGGGGCGGAAAGATGAGCCCCAGCACGCCCGGCAGGGGCAGATCACCCCGGAGCTGCTTACGACGCTCCGGGTCAGGCATGCCCTGCTTCCCAGGGAGGAGGATGCGGCGGAGATGCTGCTACGCGAGGCTGCTGCTCACCTAAGGGAACAGCGGGAGCCCTTTGCCTTGCTTGTGCGCCGGGGAACCTTTGAGCCCTACGCTTTGGGAGATTGCTCTCCCGTTGCAGCCGAATTGACTAGAGAAGAGGCGGTGCAGCTGGTGTTGTCCCAGCTTGACACCGATGATGTGGTGGTCGCCACTACAGGCGGAACCTCGCGGGAGCTTTTCGAATACCGGGCCGCCCTGCAGCAGGGTCACCAGCGCGATTTTCTGACTGTGGGCTCGATGGGCCATGCCTCGCAGATTGCACTGGGCGTCGCCCTGGCCCGGCCGCAGCGACGGGTTTACTGTCTCGATGGCGACGGGGCGCTGCTCATGCATCTGGGGGGGCTGGCGGTGATCGGCGAGCGAGCGCCAAAAAACTTGAGGCATATTGTTCTCAACAACTTTGCCCACGATTCCGTGGGGGGGCAGCCCACGGCGGCGGTGGGGCTGGATATTCCGGGGGCGGCACGGGCCTGCGGCTATCGGACGGCGCTGCGGGCCTCAGATCGGGCCGGGGCCGGGAGCGCGCTGGAGGCGCTCGGGGATGCTGTGGGGCCGGCGCTGCTGGAGATCAGGGTAAAAAAAGGTGCGCGCGGGAATCTGGGGCGTCCCACGACCACGCCGGTGGAGAATAAGAAGGCATTCATGCGCTTTTTAGCGGGAAATAGCGGTGAGGGGGAGTAAATCCCCCTGCTTGGAGTTCCCTCTCCCCTGGCGGGAGAGGGTCAGGGTGAGGGGGAGTAAATCCCTCCCGCTTCGAGTTCCCTCTCCCCTGGCGGGAGAGGGTCAGGGTGAGGGGGAGTAAATCCCCCTGCTTCGAGTTCCCTCTCCCCTAGCGGGAGAGGGTCAGGGTGAGGGGGAGTAAATCCCCTACCAGCCCTCCTTTTTACAAGGGGGGAACCATATAGGAGAAATCCGGGACTCAGTAAATTCAGGCGATAGGCGGCTGGATGCAAGAAGGGAAGCGGTGCGGTGAAAGCGGTGATCTTGAATTCGGGGATGGGGCGGCGGATGGGCGCCTACACCGCCGATCGGCCTAAGTGCCTTGTGGAGATCGATGAACAGGATACAATCTTATCGCGGCAGATCCGCCAGCTGCTGCGGCAGGGCCTCGGCGAGGTGCTCATCACCACCGGGCCTCATGCTGAAAAGATAAAGGGACACCTGGCCCGGCTTTACCCGGAATTGAAGGCTAAATATGTGAACAACCCCCGCTACGAGACAACAAACTATATCTACTCGTTGCTGTTGGCAAGGAAGTACCTCAACGAGGAGATCTTGCTGTTGCACGGCGACCTGGTCTTCGAGGAGGGCGTTTTACAGAAGGTGCTGGCCTCGCCGCATGAGAATGCGGTTCTGGTAAACCGGAAGGCAGCGCTGCCGGAGAAGGATTTCAAGGGCAGGGTTGAGGGCGGCCGGGTGAGGAAGATCGCTGTCGATATCTTCGATGAGCACTGTTCATTTTTGGTGCCGCTCTACCGCCTCTCCCAAAGAGGGATCGGCAGATGGCTGGAAGAGATGGAGCGCTTTGAAAAGGCGGGCCGCCTGGATCTTTATGCCGAGGATGCGCTGAATAATTTGCTGGATGAGCTTGCCCTTTACCCAGTCTATTATGAAAATGAACTTTGTATGGAGATCGATACTCCGGAGGATCTGGCGCAGGCCCGACGCGCTTTGCGCTCGCTTTCCCCCCCAGGCCAGAGTTCCCTTTCCCCTGGTGGGAAAGGGACAGGCAGTTAAATCCCCCCGCTTCGAGTTCCCTCTCCCCTGGGGGGAGAGGGGCAGGGTGAGGGGGCGGGGTCAAATCCCCCTTGGCCCCCCTTTAGGAAAAGGGGGGGAGAATCGGAGTTCCCTCTCCCCTAGAGGGAGAGGGTCAGGGTGAGGGGGAACAGGGGTTTTGTTTTACGGCGAAGTGGGCTTTGATCGGGAAGATTTCACCCCCACCCCGGCCCTCCCCCCTCAAGGGGGAGGGGGGAATAAAAGCAGTTTCCTCGAGGGGGAGGG
Source organism: Bacillota bacterium (assembly GCA_012840855.1). Taxonomy (GTDB): domain Bacteria; phylum Bacillota; class Dethiobacteria; order DTU022; family DTU022; genus JAAZPQ01. The sequence goes on from DUVX01000039.1 coordinate 7,669, forward strand.
GGGATAAAAGTAGCTTCCTCGAGGGGGAGGGGGTACTTGGGAGAAGGGCTCCCCGAGGAGCAGGAGATGGTAAATCCCCCCGCTTCGAGTTCCCTTTCCCCTGGAGGGAGAGGGACAGGGTGAGGGGGAACAAGGGTTTTGTTTTACGGCGAAGTGAGCTTTGATCGGGAAGATTTCGCCCCCACCCCGGCCCTCCCCCCTGGAGGGGGAGGGGGGATAAAAGTAGTTTCCTGGAGGGGGAGGGGGGATAAAAGTAGTTTCCTCGAGGGGGAGGGGGATAGGGTATGCTCGGAAAGGGACGGATCATATGAAGATCGCTGCTGTGGAGAGATACAGGCGTCTTTGCCAGAAGAATGAGAGCGAAAACTACCTTCTGGATAAGTATATCTTCCGGAAAATCTCCATCTATTTCACGATCGCTGCGATCAAGCTGGGCCTGACGGCAAACCAGGCTACTCTTTTGAGCCTGCTCGCCGCCCTGGGTAGCCTCTATTTCCTCATGTTCAACACGGCTCGGGATCTGCTTGCCGCCGCGGCCCTGATCCTCCTTTACTATATTCTCGATCATGTCGACGGCGAGCTGGCCCGTTACTATATCGCTACGGGCAGGCAGACCCCTTCGCTGCAGGGCCACTATTTTGACTTGCTGGTGCATCGCTACTCCTCCAACCTGATGGCCTTCTTCATGGGGATTGCGGTCTACCGGCTCTTCGGCTATGAATTTGCAATTCTGCTGGGGTTTGCGGCCTGCATCGGGATCAGCTCCTTTCCCAATGTTATCGCTGCCCATGTGCTGGCGGGGAGGCTGGCTCATGATCCCGGGCTCATCGAAAGTCCGGAGACGCAGCGGATCCTGCAGCAGCTGGAGCGGAAGCAGGAGCAGATCGAAGGAGTCCGGGGCGGCCCGGCGGCCCGGGGGAAGAAAATCCTGGGTGAGCTGCTCTTTTTCCCCGGGCATATTGTTGCGCTCATCGCCGTGCTCATCGCCGATTCTTTTATACCGCAGGGTTTTGTGCTCTTCGTGTACCCGCTGAATATGCGGCTGCTGTTTTTGGCGGGGATGGCCCTGCTCTTTACGTTGAAGACGGCGGTGCAGGGTTACCAGTGGATTGTCCGGTTCAAGGATATCCGTTAGCATGGGAACGCGGGAGGTGACGGTGGACAGTCAGTTGAGGTGGCTCCTGGAGCTGCTGAAAGAGCATAATGTGCCCTGCTGGCTCAACAGCGGCACCCTGCTGGGGATGATGCGCGAGGGGAAACTTCTCGAGCAGGATCAGGATATCGATCTGAGCCTCTGGGCCGGGCATGAGACGGCGCTTAGAAAGCTGCTGCCCCATTTCAAGAAGGCCGGTTACCGCGTGCTCACCGCCGATTACCGGGGGCTTCGCTTTCAGTATAATTTTTCTTTGGGGAGCGGGGGGGGGCGGAGCATCGACATCAACCTTTTCCGGCGCTGCGGCGAGTATGCCTGGTGCCCCGAGTACTACTTTAAAATTCAGCCCCGCCGCGGCGACGGGGGGGAGGGCGGCAAGAAGAAAGGGGGCGCCTCCGGTGCTGTTCGCAGAATCCTGCGCTTCTTCTGGCGCCGCTTTATCGCCCGGTTTTCTCTGGGGCTCTCGATCACTGCGTGGCCCTGGCGCCTGTTTGTCCACCGGGCTACCTGGTGGATCCCGGCTACCTATTTCGAGAACCTCGAATTGAATGCCGCAATCGGGGCCTCTATCCCCGCCGACTGGCAGGGTTACCTTGAGTTTCGCTACGGCGACTGGGCGGTGCCCCGCTCCGATTGGGTCTTTCACCGCGATGACGGGGGGCTGCGAGACGCCGCGCCCGAGGAATTGGTGGGGTTGGAGAGCAGCAAGGGGGAGGATCAGGGTTCCCTCTCCCCCGGTGGGAGAGGGACAGGGTGAGGGGGATGTAGTTAAATCCCCCCCGGCCCCCCTTCAGCAAAGGGGGGAGAGGGAGGAATTTTGAAAGAGGGGATCTTGCAATGACCAGAAAAACTTTTTTGCCTTTTTCCCCGCCCTCCATCAGCGAGGACGAGATCAAAGAAGTGGTCGATACGCTGCGCTCCGACTGGCTTACGACGGGGCCCAAAACAAAGCGCTTTGAGGAGGCTTTCCGGGAGCGCCTCGGCTCTCCGGCGGCTCTGGCGCTGAATTCTTGCACCGCCGCACTGCACCTGGGCCTCGCCGCCCTCGGCGTCGGCAGGGGTGACGAGGTGATCACGACAACGATGACTTTCGCCGCCTCCGCCAATATCATCGAGCACCTGGGTGGCCGGCCGGTGCTGGTGGATGTGGAGCCCGATACACTCAATATTGATCCGGCGCAGGTGGAGGAGAAGATTACAACGCGGACAAAGGTGATCTTGCCCGTTCATTTTGCCGGACATCCCGCCGCGATGGATCAGATTTTTGAACTGGCCGGCGATAATAACCTCGGTGTGCTCGAGGATGCCGCCCATGCCCTCCCTGCCGTCTACAGGGGGAAGGCGATCGGCTCCGGCGACAACCCCGCCGCTTTCAGTTTTTACGCCACCAAGAATCTCACCACCGCCGAGGGGGGCATGCTCACCGGTTCGGAAGAGCTTCTCGAACAGGCCCGGGTGCTTTCCCTGCACGGGATGAGCCGCGACGCCTGGAAGCGCTACGAACAGGGCGGCAGCTGGTACTACGAGGTGGTCTCGCCTGGCTACAAATACAATATGACCGATATTCAGGCGGCCCTGGGGCTGCATCAGCTGCGCCGGCTTGAGGGGTTTCAGCGGCGCCGCGGCGAGGTGGTCCGGGCTTACAACGACGCCTTTTCCGGCTGCGAAGCGCTGGAGCTGCCTGTGGAGAGGGCGGAGGTGGAGCATGCCTGGCATCTTTACGTGCTGCGGTTGCGCCCCGAAGCGCTGACCATCGATCGCGATCAATTTATCCGCGAACTGGAGAGCCGCAATATCGGGACGTCGGTCCATTTTATTCCCGTCCATCTCCATCCCTATTATCGCGACAAATACGGTTATGCTGCCGGTGATTTTCCCGTGGCCTATGAGAATTACCGGCGCTTGCTCAGCCTGCCGCTGAGCCCGCGGCTTACCAATGAAGATCTGGCCGATGTGATCGAGGCGGTCCTGCAGGTGGTGAAACGCAACTGGCGATGAAGATGAGCAAACGGCTGTTCGATCTGGCGGCGGCAGCGGGGGGGCTGCTGCTGTTGGCACCGCTTTTTGCCTTGGTGGCCCTGCTAATCAAGCTTGATGACGGGGGGCCGGTGTTCTTCAGGCAGGAGCGGATCGGCTACCGCGGGCGCCCCTTCCGGATCTGGAAATTCAGGACCATGGTTCCCGGTGCCGAGGAGATCGGCGGGCAGTTGACCCCGGCGGGCGATCGGCGCATCACCCGGATCGGACGCTTTCTGCGCCGGACTAAGATCGACGAGCTGCCCCAACTGATTAATGTATTTTGGGGAGAGATGAGCATGGTGGGGCCCCGGCCGGAGGTGGCCCGCTACGTCGCCCTTTACAGCGGGGCGCAACGCCGGGTTCTGGAGCTGGTGCCGGGGATAACCGACCCCGCTTCGGTGAAATATCGCCGGGAGAGCGAGCTACTGGCCCGCTCGGCTGATCCTGAGAAACAATACCGCGAGGCGATCATGCCCGACAAGATCGCGCTCAACCTGGAGTACGCGGCGCGGGCCGGGCTGCTGGGCGATATCGGCGTTATCCTGGGCACCCTGTTCAGTCTGGGCCGGCCCGGCCGGGAGAAGGGCTCCGATAACCGCGGCGCACGGCTCTAACCAGCATCAAGGTTTTTTAAGCAGCTCTTTCAGGCTGGCCTCGGCAATAAGATCCTCAATGTCTTCTCTCGCTCTGGCCACTACGGAATGGGCCTTCTCGATGAGCTCCAGCCCTTCCAGGGCAGTTCGGGAAAATATTGTTTTTATTTTTTGGCCGAAAGAAGGCAGCAGCACCCCCAGCAATAAAACGGTGCCGATACCGTAAAGGATCCCCCTGCCCTGATCCCCGGCCAGCTCTCGGATCCACTGGGGAAAAGCGCCCTGCTCTTCGCAGCGCACCACCTCCGGTTCACCCGGCAAAATCCGTTCATAATCGCCCGGGAATTCCTCTGGATTGTCAAAACGGTTTCTCATCCTCGTCAGCCGGGCGATCTCCTCGGCTAGCTGTTTTCTTCCGGTTCTTTCGATCACCCCGGGAGTCTCGGGGAACCGGCCGGCCCTGTGCCGGTCCCTCAGCTCAGCGATGATCTCCCTTTTGATATCATCTTTGACGGCCCGAGTACAGACCTCCGCTTCTCTCAGCGTGCCCTCTCTTTCAAAGTACAAGACTGTTCATCCTTTCCGGTGGATCCGTGGGAGATGCAGGGCTCTCTTTTAATAATTTGCCCAGGACTAAAATTTATTCTCTTTCAGCGGGATTTAGCAAAGGCTCTAGCAGGGGGATAAATACGCCGTATTTTATCATAATAAATGTGGGCTCTTAGTTTTCAGGACAAAGGAGGCTATCCTAATGAGCAGCCGATCTAGCAGGGAAATACTGGCCGAAAAGATCAAGAAAGAGGTAATGATGGATCTAGAGCGCACCTACGGGAGGCGCCACCAGGAGCAGCTTCTGATCGATAGTATCAAAGAGGAAGTGCTTATGGAACTGGAGCGGCATAACCGGGGGTTATCGCACCGGGATCTTGTCGAAACGGTTAAAAGAGAAGTGCTGGCCGAGATGGAGGATAAGAAAAGGGCGGGGGCTTCATCCTGGGGCACCCCGGGTTATCCGGGCCGCGATGCGGTGGAGACGATCAAAAAAGAGATTATCGAGCAGATCAGGAGCGAAGAGGAAGAGCGCGAGAAGTCTTATGCGCAGGCAGGCAGCAAAAGTATCGATTGATCAGCCCGCTTTTACCCTAAATGGCGGGCTGCTTGACTAAAAGGAGGAAGCCCATTGTATCGCAGTGAAAAAGATCTGATCCGGGAGATCAAGGGAGAAATAATCGCGGAAACCCAAAGCTTTCAAAGCATAAAGGATAGCGTAAAAGATGAAGTTCTTGCCGAGATCCGGTCATCACAGCAGGAGTGGCCGGCGGTGCCCCCGCAGCATCCACCGTTGTCAGAGCGGAAGATCGGGCAGATGATCGATGCGCGCTTTCAGGCTCTCGACGATCTAAAGGCAGAGATAAAAAAGGAACTTCACGCTATTCAGGAGATCGAGGCCCGCCGGACAGAAGATCCCTACATCCGGCAGGTGGCCGCTTCACTGGCCGGGGAAGCGCGAAAGCGGGGGATACCCCATGAAAAGCTAATGGACAGCCTGGAGCAAAAAAGCGATGCCCGCCCCGGCATGATGGGGCGGCTGTCGAGAATGATCAATACGGGGCAGCGGAAGGGCTTCCTCTATGGGATGGGGATGATGGTCCTCTGTCAGCTGTTGCTGCCCTCTACCCGGGGGAAGATGTATTCTGTGGCGGTGCGCTCAATGGAAGAGGGTATGGCCATGATGGATCGTGCCAGGACTTTTGTCAGCGGCTGTCAGCAGCAGGCCCAGCCGGGGGATCCCGCCGGCCCCGGGCCACCTCCTGACGGGCAGCAGCCCTCCGGGGATGAACATGTCGAGCATTAGCCATGAGCGTCCGCAAGCAGAGCGCTTACTGGGGCTATGAGACAAAGTTTCATCTAATACCGGGACGCCTCAGGATCGGCATACCGGGCCTGCGGAAAAATCAGGAGCTGGCGAACCTGATCGCCCATCGCCTGGCGAAATTCCCCGGTGTACGGCTCAGCTATGCCAACCCCATCACCGGGCAGGTGCTGCTAAATTTTGATCCCGCGAAGACAGATTTGAAACCCCTGTTGACCTGGCTTGAGGACGTCAGTGAAAAAAA